>NZ_VFTQ01000005.1:0-320541 GCF_006439475.1 Mesorhizobium sp. B2-8-9
GGAGTAGGGGAGTAGGGGAGTAGGGGAGTAGGTCAAGAGTTTCAGGCCACGTAGACGCCGCGAATTCCCATCGCTAACTTACTCACTACTCACTACTCACTACTCACTACTGCCTTACTCCCTTTCCCTCACACATGCACGTCGCCGAAGGACAGCTCGCCGTCATCGGCGCGGACCAGGAACGCTGCGGCGAGCAGCGCGAGGTAGCAGCCGGCCACGCCGCACACGACGACGACACCGGGGATTGGGCCGAGCGTCGCCACCCGGAACGTGTCGACGAGCGAGGCGCCGAAGCCGATGGGAGAGCCTTCGCGCGACAGGCTCGGCGTGGTGATCTTCAGGATCCAGGCAAGCAGCAGGATCGTGTACATGAAGATGTAGTTGCGGCGCAGCCGGCGGATCAGCGCCGCGCGCTGCGTGATCAGGAAACGCGGCGAGCGCAGGCCTTCGCCGAGGATCGCGAGCCAGTTGGAAGCATAGTCCGGCTGCGGCGAAAAGATCTGCGCGAAGTAGTAGCGCTCGAATTGCCGCACACGGGCGCGGTAGACGTCGAAGAAGCGGTAGCGCCTCGCCTCGATCCACAACAGCAGCGTGATCAGGAGCATGGCGAACAAAAGCACGCCATGATGCGCGCTGGGCGTCGACAGCGATACCGACAGCATAGCCGCCACCACCGTGATCGCCCAGTTGCTGGTGCGGTCGAGCCGGTCGCGCCAGCCGGCCATGCGCGCGATCTCGGCGCGATGGAAATGCGACAGCGTCGTGGTGAATTCAGGAGAGCTGAGCTTCAGCGCCAGCGTGTCGGAAGCGCGCGGCGGCGCGGCCTTCTCGGTGGATCTTGCCGGCGCAGCCGCCTCTGTCGGCCTTGCCACAGCTGCATCTGTGGATTTTGCGGCATTCGTCTGGGCCATTCTGCCGGGCGCCTCCCGCCGCCATGGCCGGTCCTCGCCTTGACATCGACCGGCCACACCCCTGTCGCTTCAACGTGCGGCCGGCCGGAATGTTCCCGCCTTTTCAGGCGGATAAGTCAGGTTGCAAGCGGGAGACACCACCGTTCGCGCGTCGCGGAAAGGGCAGCACATCGGCCATCGGCCTGGCATGCTGGGCTGCCGCCACTGCCTCGATCACAAGGTCGAGCGCCGCAAGCGCCGCGCGGCTCGTTTCATCGTCGCCGCGCAGGTAATGGCAGGCCCTGTCGAGGTGCAGGTGGGCGGCGGCAAAGTCGCTTTTCATTAGCTTCTCCTTATTGCCCGCCACGGCGCGAACATCGCCGAGTCGCTTTACCGGGAAGCAAAAATCCGCGGCGGCATTTGATTAGAATTGTAGGAAGCGGCGCCGGAACTGCTGATCTCCCCCCTTGTGGGGGAGATGCCCTGCAGGGCAGAGGGGGGCGCCGTAGAGCACCAACTTCTGCCTGTCTCTCTTGCTGCATGTCCGATGTCGGACCTGCAGATGTTAACGCTTCTGGCTGTGAAGCCGCGTTCCTTCGCGCCTCCCTCTGTCCCGCCGGACATCTTTCCCACGACGGGAAGATTGGCAGCTCCGACGCCGTGCAACCGAACCACCGGCCAAACCGTTATGACGCGAAATCGAGGGGAGACAGCTTGTCCAAAATACTCAATCGGCGCCGGTCGGTCGTGTTAGCCGCCGCTGCGCTTCTGCTGATGCCCGTCGTCGCCTTCGCCGCCGAGAGGACCGGCATGTCCTCGGAAGGCATTTTCGTCGCCGAACTCATCCTGCTCCTTGTCGTCGGTCGCGGCATCGGCGAGGTTCTGGAAATACTGGGCCAGCCGGCGGTGATGGGACAGCTGATCGGCGGCATCCTGCTTGGGCCTTCGCTGCTTGGCTGGGTCTGGCCGGCGGCCGAGCGGCTGGTCTTTGCCGGTGACGCCTCGCAAAAGTCGATGATCAACGCCATCGCCCAGCTGGGCGTGTTGATGCTGCTCCTGCTCACCGGCATGGAAACGGATCTGCGGCTCGTGCGCCGCGTCGGCCGCGCCTGTTTTTCCATTTCGGCCGCCGGCGTGGCGGTGCCTTTCGCGCTCGGCTTCGTCGCCGCCCAGTTCATGCCGGCCACGCTGCTTGCCGCAGGCAGCGAACGCATCGTCGCCGGGCTGTTCCTCGGCACCGCGCTCTCCATCTCCTCGGTCAAGATCGTCGCCATGGTGGTGCGCGATATGAACTTCATGCGCCGCGACCTCGGCCAGATCATCGTCTCGTCGGCCATCATCGAGGACACGATCGGCTGGGTGATCATCGCCATCACCATCGGCATCGCCACCCAGGGGCGGATCCAGATCGGCAACCTGGCCTTCACGGTTGCCGGCGTCGCCCTCTTCATGGCGTTTTCCTTCACGCTCGGGCGCCGCATCGTCTTCGACGCCATCCGCTGGACCAACGACACTTTCCGCTCCGAATATGCGGTCGTCACCGTCATCCTCGCCATCATGGGCGCCATGGCCTTGATCACCGATCTGATCGGCGTGCACACCGTGCTCGGCGCCTTCGTCGCAGGCATCTTGGTCGGCGAGTCGCCAATCCTGTCGCGCCACATCGAAGGGCAGCTGCGTGGCATCATCACCGCCCTTTTTATGCCGGTGTTTTTCGGCGTCGCCGGACTATCCGCAGACCTCACTGTGCTTCTCGATCCTCAGCTTGCGCTGCTGACGGTGGCGCTGGTCATCATCGCCAGCATCGGCAAGTTTCTCGGCGCCTTTATCGGCGCCGAGGTCGCCGGCATGAGCCGCGCCGAGGGCGTCGCGGTGGGCTGCGGCATGAACGCGCGCGGTTCCACGGAGGTCATCGTCGCCTCGATCGGCCTGTCGATGGGCGTGCTGTCGCACAACCTCTTCACCATGATCGTCACCATGGCGGTCATCACCACCTTGGCCATGCCGCCGACATTGCGCTGGGCGCTGCGCCGCCTGCCGATGGGCGAGGGCGAGCAGAAAAGACTGGAGCGCGAGGAGATCGACCAGCGCGGATTCGTCGCCAATCTGGAGCGGCTGCTGGTTGTGGTCGACGAGGGCGTCGTCGGACGCTTCGCCGCCTATCTCGCCGGCGTCATCGGCGCCGGCAAGCCGATGACGGTGCTGCATTCGAGCGGCGAGACCGATGCCGAACCGACCGAAGGGTTGCATCTGGAGGAAATCGAGAAAGGCGCCGAAGACAGCCGTGAGGCGGCGAAGCAAGGCGACGAGACGCCGGTGCGCGAGGCCCCGGTCACCCGCCGCCAGCATGAGGAGCTCTCGGCCGAAGCTGTCACCAAGGAGGCGCGCAAGGGCTACGGCATGCTGCTCGTCGGCCTCGGCCGCGCCGTCACTTCCAAAGGGGCCTTCTCGCATCGGCTGAACGAGGTCGCCGGCGCCTTCGACGGGCCGCTCTGCCTGGTGTTGAAGCCGGCCACCGCCGGCCGCCAGATGCCTCGGCTCGGCCCGCGATCGGGCAAGATACTGGTGCCGGTCAACGGCACGGCCGTTGCCCGGCGCGGCGCCGAGTTGGCTTTGGCCGTCGCCGCCGTCACCGGCGCGCCCGTCAAGACGCTCTATGTCGCACGGGCCGGCCGCGACGAGCTTCGCGACACCGTCTCGCACCGCCGCAGGGAAGCCGTGCTGAAGGACATCGTCGCGCTTGCCGACCGCTACGGCGTCGAGATCGAGACGGCGATCCGCAGCAGAGCCGCCGCCGCCGACGCCATCGCCCGCCAGGCCGGCCGCAACGTGGCGTTGATCGTCATGGGCGTGGCTCGGCGCCAGGGCGAGGAACTGATCTTCGGCGAGACGACGACGGCCGTCCTGCAGCGCAGCCCATGCCCAGTGGTGCTGATCTCTGACGAGCGGGTCAAGCGCGACGAGAGCGACCGCGAGGCGGTACGCACGGGCACGGGGACCGGGTGAGAGGACTGGCTAATCTCCCCCACAAGGGGGGGAGACCATCAGCAGTTCTCAAGCCATCTGCAGTTTCTGCCGGCTCGGCTGCGGCGGGAAGGCGATTGCGATGCCGGCGGCGCCCAGCCCGATCAGCGCCGAGCCGATGAACAGCCAGTGGTAGCTGGCGGTGGCGTCGTAGATCATGCCGCCGGCGAGCGGCCCGAGCGACATGCCGAGGCTGGAGAGCATCGTGGCCGCGCCGAGGATGGTGCCGATGATGCGCAGACCGAAATATTCGCGCGCCAGCACCGCGTAAAGCGGCATCACGCCGCCATAGGTGGCGCCGAAGATGACGGCCAGAAGGTAGAACTGCTCGAGCTGGCCGACGGTGAGATAAGCGGCGATCACCAGGCCCTGGATAGCAAGCCCGGTGACCAGCACAGGCTTGACGCCCAGCCGGTCGCCGAGCACGCCGTAGAGCACGCGCCCGCCAAGGCCGGCCAGCCCCTCTACGCTGTAGATCGAGACGGCCGCCATCGGCGCCACACCGCAGGACATGGCATAGCTCACCATGTGGAAGATCGGGCCCGAATGCGCCGCGCAGCAGGCGAAGAAGGTGAGGCTCAGCACGATGAATTGCGGCGAGCGCAGCGCCTGGCCGACGCTCATGCCTGGATCGTCGGTGACGGGCGCCGGCGTGCCGTCGCTGGCTGCGACCGCCGCCGGTGGCTGGCGCACCAGCAAGACGGCGGGCAACAAAAGCACCCAGGCCATGACGCCGATGTCGAACATGGCGGTGCGCCAGTCATAGGCCGTGATCAGCCAGCGGGCGAAGGGCGAGATCGTCATCGGCGCGACGCCCATGCCGGCCGAGACCAGTGAGACGGCAAGGCTTCGGTTGGTGTCGAACCAGGCGGTAGTGAGCGCGATCATCGGCGCGAAGAAGGCGCTGGCCGCCAGCCCGACGATGACGCCGTAGCTGAGCTGGAAGACCAGCAGCGAGGTCGCCCGGCTCGCCACCACCAGCGACAGTCCAAGCAGCACCGCGCCCGCAAGCACCACGGGCCTGGCGCCGACCCGGTCATAGATCGCGCCCCAGGCGAAGCCGCCCAGACCCATCACCAGGAAATTCAAGGTCATGGCGCTGGAAATGCCGGTGCGCGACCAGTTCGTGTCGAGCGACATCGGCTCCAGAAAGATCGCCAGCGAAAACATGGCGCCGAGCGCCACGCAGGTCATCAGCGCGCCGGCCGCGACGATGACCCAACGATAGGAATGGTTCATGGTTTTCTCCATGCCGTAAGGCATCCTGTTTGATGCGGCACGGTTTTTCCAGTCTACCGGGCCGCTTGCGTCCGAAGGACGCCGGGGCGGGAGCCGATCCTACAATCTGGTTGCATTTTTTATCCGGATTTTTTTAAGGGCCAATTTCGTTGTCCCAGGCGCTGTCCCGCGAGTGGCTGAAGTGTCAGCAGCCGGCAGTACCCGTCATTGACCGCACACCCGTCCCATCTAGATTTACCCTCTCAACCAGGAGCATCCCATGGAACTCTATCGCGGCCGGCTCATCGATCACCTTCACCTGGTGGTGCGCGACATCGAGGCCAGCCGGCGTTTCTACAGCAGCCTATTCGAAGTGCTGGGCATCCCGATCGGCGGTGGCGCTGAGGACCATTTCTGGGCCGACGAGCTGTTCGTCTCGACCCCCGACAGCCGTTCCGCCCAAGGCGTGCTCACCGGCCGTCACCATCTCGCCTTCCAGGCGAAGGACCGCGCCATGGTCGATGCCTTCTACCAGGCCGGGCTCGCCGCCGGCGGCAAGGACAATGGCGCGCCGGGCGAGCGCCCCTACCACCCCGGCTACTATGCCTGCTTCCTGCTCGATCCCGACGGCAACAACATCGAGGCGGTGTTCCACGGCGAGGCCAAGCGAAGTGCCGCCGCGGTGGAGATCAGTTTTTAGCGAGCGGCGGGCCGTCGCTGTCCCAGCCTGCCAGCTCGAGACCCTCGCGTATTCTTTCGCGGTCCTCGGATCGCTCGATGCGCGTTTCCTCGATGATTTGCGCGATGGTGAGGCCGGGCTCGAGGGCGCGTCCTTCACGCACGCAGGCCAGCGCCTTCCCGGTATCACCGGCCAGGGCGTGGCACGTTGCCAGTCTCGCCCATTGCCAGGCGCTCTTGCGGGGCAGGCATGAGAAGGACGCAGCCGCTTCGCGGTAGCGCCCGAGGATCAGCAGCGCTTCGCCCCGATCGTAATAGTACCAGGTCGGATGCATCGGATTGAGCTGGATGGCCTTGTCGAGCAGGGCCAGCCCGGCCTCGCCGTCGCCACGCAGCGCCCGGAAGAAGCCGGTTTGGGCGAGCGTGTCCGCATCGTAAGGGTTGAGATCAAGCGCGCGGGCGAAGTGCTTCTCGACTGCGTCGTATTCGTCGCGCCCGCGATAGAGAAGCGTCAGCGCCAGCATGCGGTGGCAGCGCGCCTCGTCCGGGCTGAGCGCGATCGCATGCAGCGCACGGTCGCGCGCCTGGTCGAGCGCGGCGCGCGGCGCGTCGTTATAGCCGCCGATAATCACTTCGGCGAGGGCAAGATAGGCATGTGCCAGCCCTGATTGCGGATCAAGCTCGATCGCCTTGAGGAAATGCTCGCGCGCATCCTGGTTGACCCGTTCGCCGTAGCTGCGCAGCAGCTCCTTCCCCCGCAGGAAATGCAGATAGGCTTCGACATTGGCCGCGGCTGCGGGTAGGCCGCGCCGCATCACTGCGCTTTCGATATTGGTAACCAGGGCCGTCACGATGCGTTGCGCCACCATCGTCTGGAACGTGAAGATCTCGCCTTTGGCGAAGGTGAAGCTCTGGCCCCAGACGCGTCGCCCGGACGTCGTCTCGGTAAGCACCACGCGTGCGCTGTATTCCGCTTCGGAAGTCTCGACGCTGCCCTCGGCGAGGTAGTCGGCTCCGAAGCGCACGGCGGTTGCCCGGATGTCCTCGCGCGAATGCTCGGCCAAAGCGAAAGCGGAATGACGCGCCAGCACGGCGACTGTCTTGAAGTAGGAGAGCGCATTGGTGATCTCCTCGACCGCGCCGTCGAACAATGCCTTGGCAGTGCCGTCGACCGGATCGACCTGGAACGGCAAAATAGCCACCATCGGCTCCGCCCGGGCAGCAGGCATGGCGCCGACGGGCGCTGGTGCCGCCTCGATCTCCGGCTGGAACAGGTAGCCTCGCCGCGGTACCGTGCGGATCAGCGCCTGCGCCTCGTCGCCGATCGATTTGCGCGCATCACGGATTGACTGGGTGAGCGAGTCCTCTGAGGCGATGACGTCCGGCCAGATCGCCTGTAGCAGTTCGTCCTTGCTCAGCACCCGGCCGGGGTTACGCGTCAGAAAGGCGAGCAACTCGAAAGTTTTTGGCCGGACCGGCACAATCTCGCCGTCGCGCCGGAGCGTACCCCGGTCAAGATCCAGAACCGCGCCGCCGATCCGTAGCGCCAACCCGCCGCCTCATCGCCGCGCCTCATTGCGCGCCGTTCATGGGAACGGCAAATGCGGCTGAGGTCAAGCCGGAAACAGGTGCAAGCGCGAGACAATGCCGCGAAGGCGCAGCCGCGGCCGGGGGTGCCCGGAGGTCGGATCAGCCGATGTCTCGCTGGATGCCGCCTTTTCAAGATAGTTTAGCATCTCGTTGCTCTCGCCGAAGCACGGGCCGGCGAAACCGGTCGAGAGGAAACGAAGCAATTCCTCTCGCGCCAGCTGGGCGGGAGAGAACGGCGCGTCAGCGTTGATGTTCATGACCGACCTCCAGGTGCTCGTCGCAGTAATCGAAGCGCAAGGATTGCCGCGGCGAGCTTATTTGTCCTGAACGGCTGCTGATATTTTGCTGAATTCGATCGCCGCGCCCGCTTTACGATAGCGGCAAAGTCGGTTGTGACGCGTCGAAACACCCCGATACTTTCGGCGTGCCGATGGTCTGGCGTCGGGCGATGCCATCGATGGCCTATCTGGCGGGCGGCTTAACGCGGAACTCTCGTCGTGTCCGCACCATCCGCGACGCGGCGACGCAGGCGCTGGTGCGCTTCTATTCCTTCACCGCGCCCGTCATCGATGAAACATAGTGCTCGACGAAGAAGGAATAGAGCACCACCACCGGCAGCGAGCCGATCAGCGCGCCGGCCATGAGCGCGCCCCATTCATAGACGTCGGAGCGAACGAGTTCGGTGAGCACGCCGACCGGCACCGTCTTCTTCTCCGAAGACTGGATGAAGGTCAGCGCATAGATGAACTCATTCCAGGACAAGGTAAAAGCGAAGATGCCGGCCGAGATCAGGCCGGGCACCGACAGCGGCAGCACGATCTTGGTGAGGATCTGCCAGCGGCTTGCGCCGTCGATGAGCGCGCATTCCTCCAACTCGAAGGGAATCGAGCGGAAGTAGCCCATCAGAAGCCAGGTGCAGAACGGGATGAGGAAGGTCGGACAGGTGAGGATCAGCGCGAACGGCGTGTCGTAAAGACCGAGATTGAACACCATCACCGACAGCGGAATGAACAAGATAGAGGGCGGCACGAGATAGGCGAGGAAGACGGCGAGGCCAACCTGCCGCGCCCCCGAAAACCTCAGCCGCTCGATGGCGTAGGCGGCAAGCACGGCAGCCGCCAGCGACAGGAAAGTTGCGGCGGTCGAGATGATGATCGTGTTGAGCAACCAACCTGGATAGGAGGTCTCGAAGAGCAAATAACGGATGTGCTCCAGCGTCGGATGCACGACCCAGAACGGATTGTAGTTCACATAATCGGTCATCTCGACGTTGGGCTTAACCGCTGTGATCGTCATCCAGTAGAAGGGGAACAGGAGAACGATCAGAAACACCAGCAGTGGCAGATAGACCGTCACCACCCGCCGCGGCAGGCTTTGCAGGTAGCCCATGCCGCCTTCGTCGGTGTCCAGGCGCTCGACTTCTTTGATCGCGGCCATGTCAGTCTCCGCCGCCTTGCTGCCATCTGCGCCGTTGCAGCCCGAAATAGCTGAACAGGATCGCGGCCAGCAGGAAAGGAATCATGGCAACCGCGATTGCCGCGCCTTCGCCCAGTTGGCCGCCCGCAATACCGCGCTGGAAGGACAATGTCGCCATCAGATGCGTGGCGTTCACCGGCCCGCCGCGGGTCAGCACGTAGATCAGCTGGAAATCGGTGAAGGTGAACAGAACCGAAAACGTCATCGTGATGGCTATGATCGGCGTCAGCAACGGCAGGGTCACGTAGCGGAACAGCTGCCAGCGGCTGGCGCCGTCGAGCGTAGCGGCCTCGTAGAGCGATTGCGGAATGGTCTGCAGTCCGGCAAGCAGCGTGATGGCGACAAAGGGAATGCCGCGCCACACATTGGCCGCGATGACCGAGGCGCGCGCATTGGTCGGGTCACCGAGAAAATTGATGCGGTGGTCGATCAGGCCCATCTGCTGCAACGCCCAGGACAGGATCGAAAACTGCGAGTCGTAGATCCACCAGAAGGCGATGGCCGACAGCACCGTCGGTACGACCCAGGGCAGCAGCACGACGGCGCGGAAGAATGACTTAAAGGGCAGCTTCTCGTTGAGGATGAGAGCCAGCCAGAGGCCGAGCACGAATTTTAGGATCGAAGCGCTGACCGTGTAGAGCAGCGTGTTGAATACCGAGAGCCAGAAGACGCTGTCGCTCCACAGATATTCGTAGTTCTCGACGCCGATGAAGATGCCCGGCCGGCCGATGCGCGTGTCCGTGAAGCCGAGCCAGACACCGAGCCCGAGCGGATAGGTGAGAAAGACCAGGAGCAGCGCCGCCGCCGGCAGCATGAAGCCGAAGCCGAGAGCGTTCCTGCTCTCGGCGAGCCTCGAACGGATCGACGGGCGCGTCTGAACGGCAACGGACGGCACGGCCATGGCGCGGGCTCCTTCTTATGCGGGTGGAACTGTGGCTGACCGCGCTTGGCTCGAGTAAGCCGCAAAGCGCGGTCATCCTGCTTCAAACTGCGCCAGGATCAGACGCGGTAGTAGCGATTGGCGCGTTTTTCGGCCTCCTCCATCGCTTCCTGCGGCGTCGCCTGGCCCGTCACCGCCTTGGCGAACATGTCCACCAGCACGTAGTCAGCCATTGTCGCGGCGGATGCATAGCCGAGCGGCCCGGCATAGCCGTTGGGGCGCAGCGTCGCCGAGGCTTTCGCGTAGGCTGCATTGTTAGGATCGGCCTTCCAAACCGGGTTGTTGTCGAAGGCTTTCAGCGTTTGGCAGCAATAGCCCGCCGACGAAGTGATCCAGTCGGACATTTGCGGGTCCTCAAACATGAACTGCAGATAGGCTTTGGCGGCATTGGGGTAGGGCGTGTAGTTGAAGATGACGGCCGTGGTCACCTGGAAAAGCTCGACCGATTTGCCGACCGGACCGATCGGCATGTTGGTCGTGCGGATGTCCTTGGCGATCTCGGCCAGCTTCGGGTCCTTGTCCTTGTTGATCTTCGCTGTGTTGTAGGCTGAGATGCCGTTGGCGATCACGCTCACTTCCCCGGCCAGGAATGCGCGGTTGTTGTTGACGTCGAGCCAGCTTTCGGTGCCGGGGATGAAGGTCTTGTAGAGCTCCTGCGCATACTGGATCGCCTTGAGCGTCTCCGGACTGTTGATCGTCACCTTGCCGGCTTCGTCGACCATCTGGCCGCCGTGGCTCCACAGCAGCCAATGCGCGTAATTGTTGCCGTCGCCGACGCCGTGGCCATGGGTGAAGCCGGCGGGATGGCCTTTCGCCTTCAATGCCTTGCAAAGTTCCAGGAAACTGGCCGTGTCCTTGGGGAATTCGGAGAAGCCTGCCTCCTTGACCCAGCTTTCGCGGTAGACGATGGCGTTGCCGATGGTGGCCAGCGGCAAGCCGATGAACTTGCCCTCGCGCGTGGCATATTGTTTCGGGCCGTCGTACCAGCCGCCATGCTTCTTGCCGAGATGATCACCCAGTTCCGTCACATCGAGCAGCTTGTCGGGATACTGGTGCGGGTCGTCGAACCAGACGAACATCAGGTCGGGACCGGAGCCGACATTGGCGGCGACCGCCGCCTTGGGACGGATGTCTTCCCAGCTTTCCTTGTCGACGCGCACCTCCACGCCCGTCGCCTCGGTGAACCGCTTGGTATTCTTCAGCCACTGATCCTCGTCGCCCTGCACGAAGGGCGACCAGCGCAGCAGCCTGAGCTTGGCGCCTTCCTCGGGCTTGTAGGTCACGCCTTCCTGGGCGAATGCGCTCGAGCCGACGAAGCGGCTGCCCAAGGCTCCGGCCGCCGCGGCTGCGGTCGTGCGGATTACATCGCGTCTGGTGAACTTCATACTCGTTTCCTCCTGTTGCTCTGCCGTTGCCTGGTTTTATCGCGCCGTCTCGATTCGCTTGCCGGTCACGCCGTGGAACAGGTGGATCGGACCAGGGTCGACCGACAGCCGAATGGTTTCTCCCGGCGCGAAGGAATGGCGCTCGCGGAAATTGGCGACGATGTCCTCCCCGCCGACCGTGCGGCCGATGATCTGCACTTCCGACCCGGTCGGCTCGATCACCGCCACCTTGACTGGAATGCCGTCGTCGGCCAGCCGCAGATGCTCGGGTCGTACTCCGAGCACCATGGCTTCGCCGTTGCCAATCGAGAGAGGCTTCGGCAAAGGCACGGAAATGCCTCCTGCACCCCTGAACAACGGTGGGCCATCATTGGCGAATGCGCCCTTGAGCAGGTTCATGGCGGGCGAGCCGATAAAGCTTGCCACGAACAGGTTGTTTGGCCGGTCGTAGAGCTCGAGCGGCGGTCCGATCTGCTCGACGAGGCCGTCATGCATGACCACGATCTTGTCCGCCATGGTCATAGCCTCGACCTGGTCGTGGGTGACATAGACCGTCGTGGTCTTCAGCCGCTGGTGCAGTTCCTTGATTTCGGCCCGCATCTGCACCCTCAGCTTGGCGTCGAGATTGCTGAGCGGCTCGTCGAACAGGAACACCTGCGGATTGCGCACGATTGCCCGGCCCATGGCGACGCGCTGGCGCTGGCCGCCCGAAAGCTGGCGGGGATAGCGCGACAGAAGCGGCACCAGCCCGAGGATTTCGGCCGCCCGTTTCACCCCGGCATCGCTTTCAGCCTTCGGGACGCCCTTGAGCATGAGCGAGAACGCCATGTTCTCGGCAACCGTCATGTGCGGATAGAGCGCGTAGTTCTGGAAGACCATGGCGACGTCGCGCTCCTTCGGCGCAACGTCGTTGACGATACGGCTGCCGATCGAGATATGGCCGCGCGAAATCTTTTCCAGGCCGGCGATCATCCTGAGAAGGGTCGATTTTCCGCAGCCTGAGGGCCCCACCAGCGTGACGAACTCGCCGTCGTCTATGTCGACACTGACGCCATGCAGGATCTGGGTGGCCCCGAACGATTTGTAGACATCGCCAATCGCGACAGACGCCATCGAACTCCTCCCGATGGTCCCTGCGAATCTCGCGGGGAGCCGTTCCAATCAAGGTGTGGCTGAAACGGGTGCCGGCAAGCACCCACCACTGGCGTCGGCGACGTTTGCCCCTATTCCCCCGGGGTCACGCGACTGTGAAACGGTAGCGCTACCACATCCACCTGTAAAGCGGCGGCGCGCCTTGCTTACTTCCATCGTTGAAGACAGTTGAGCGAAGGCTGCGCTGAAGCGAAGTGGATCCAGCCAGTCGCCGGAGGGCGGCCGATTGATCTTCAAACGCCGCCGGTAGATATTAGACATCGTTAATGTAATAGATTTCAGCGTGTCCGAGAAAAGCCGAATCCTGCCGATTTACATCGCCAACGGGATTGGTCGTTATCCATCCAGGACGCGCGCATTACTTCCGCCATAGCGCAAGGAGCAGGGCGGTCGCTGCCGCTCTTGCCTTCGTTGTCAGCCTCCGCCCAGAAACGCCGCGATCAGCTTCAGCATGTTGCCGTCTCGGCCGAACTCTATCTTGTCGAAATCGCGGCTGCCCTGGCGCTGCGCCTTCGAGAGTTGGTCGAGATAGGCTGTCAACTCCGCCCGGACCTTCTTGCAGCCGGGATCGTTCTGGGCTGTGAGGCCGGTGCTGAAGGCGACGATCTTGTCCACCATGTCGACGATGCCGGCGCCATGCACCTTCTCATGCGCGATCAGCCCGGCGGCGAAGGCGTCCCAGCGCGCTTGCAAGGCTGAGCCAAGTTTCCGCGCCGGCTTGGGCAGCGTATAGGTGATGATCAGCTTCGGCCGCGCCGTCCTCAGCACGCAGGCGCCGCCTTGCGGCTGGTAGTCGCGCTGCCAGGTCAGCTTGAAGAAAGTGTGCGCGATGACACGCCGTTCGTTGCCGGCCGAATCCTTGCCGATCACCGGGCCCTTCTTGCCGATCGAGAGATAGAGCTGCTCCGCGCTTTCGCCCGAGACGGCATAAGTCTCGATTTTCTCGACGGGCTTCCAGTCGGCGAGCGCCGGCGTGGACGAAAGCAGGGCGGCGAGGAGGAGGGCGGGCTTCATGGGCGAGCCATAGCATTGGGCCTCGTTTGGTAGAAGCCGGCCCGCGGATTTTCGGAACCGGCTTCACCGGTCGATCGTTTTCCTGGGCAATCGACCCATGGGGAAGGACAAGATGACCCGCAACGAGATCATTTCCGTGCTTGGACCGGTCGACGAGGCCGTCATCGCCGATATCGCGCTCACCGGCGCCAGCCTCGAGGAATTGCGCGAGGCCTTCGCCTGGATTGGCGCCGACGAGGCGCTAGTCAATGAAGGTCGCGCCATGCCTGGCGCCCGTGTGGCGAAACTGATCGAGATCCTCGAACCGCCCGAGGATGAGCCCGAGACGCCGGGCGCGATGGAGTAGGGCGGCTGCCCATAGGTGCTTCTCCCTACTTGCCGCTCGAACCCCTCCTGTCATAGCTTTTGCCGCCTTGGCGGGAGGAAAGCCATTTGGACACCAATGTCGTCATCATCGGCGCGGGTCCTGCCGGGCTCGCCGTTGCTGCCTGCCTCAAACAGGCGGGGCAGGACTTCATCATCCTTGAAAGGGCCAATGAGGTGGCGCCCGCCTGGCGGCGGCATTACCGGCGGCTGCACCTGCACACGGTGAAGTCCTTTTCGTCACTGCCGTTCGTGCCGTTCCCGAAAAGCCACCCGCGCTACGTGCCACGCGAGAAAGTGGTCGCCTATATCGATGCCTATGCCGGGCGTTTCGGGCTCAGGCCGCGCTTCGGCGTCACCGTCAAATCGGTCCGCCGCGAAGGCGAGCGTCTGCTGGTCCAGACCGACGCCGGGCTGTTCAATGCCCGCAAAGTGGTGGTGGCCACCGGCAACAATGCCGAGCCGATCACACCAAGCTTCCCGGGCATCGAAGCCTTCAAGGGCAAGGTGCTGCACAGCGCCGCCTATACCGAGGCCGCGCCTTATGTCGGCAAGGACGTGCTGGTCGTCGGCATGGGCAATACGGGCGCGGAGATCGCGCTCGACCTGGCTGAAAGCGGTGCCAGGCCCACAATCTCGGTGCGCAAGGGCGTCCACATCGTGCCGCGCCAGCTGTTCGGCGTGCCGATCCAGATGGTGGGGATCGCCAGCCGGGCAATACCGCAGGCGCTGAACGACTGGGTGTTCCCAAAGATCCTCGATCTGGCGCTGGGCCGGCTGGAGAGCTACAGCATCGTGCGGCCGCGGCAGGGCATCATGCGGGGGATCGAAGCCGGCCGCATTCCGGTGATCGACGTCGGCACGGTGGCGGCGATCAAGGCCGGCCGGATCGGCATCGCACCGGATATCGCAAGCTTCACCCCGGACGGTGTGAAATTCGCCGACGGGTTGGAGAAGAAATTCGACGCGGCTATTTTCGCCACCGGCTACCGCCCGGCCTATGACAGCTTCCTGCCGGCGGAGCTCAGGCCGGACAAGAGCGGCGTGAACGCCCGCGCGACGGAGCTCGGCGTCTATCTCGTCGGCTTCTACAATCCGGTCACCGGCCTGTTGCGCGAAATCGGCATCGAGGCGCAGGCGGTGGCGAAGGATATTGCGAGACGGTGAGGGTTCACGCGGCCACCATGATAGGCCGAGTTCCGTCACGGCGCAGACCTTTCTGCGTTGATCTGCGCCCCGCCTGAATCGGGTGGCGCCGTCATTCGCCGCATGGCAAGCCAATCCACCAGCGAGGAATGCACTCCATGCTCACGCTCTACGATTATCTCCCGTCGCAAAATGCCTGGAAGGTTCGCGTCCTGCTCGGGCTGCTCGGCATCGCCTACGACACCCGCATCATCTCGATCTTCGAGGGCGAGTGCCGCACCGAGACGTTCCTGAAGCTCAACCCGGCAGGCGCAGTTCCGGTGCTCGGGCTGGACAATGGCGAGGCGATCGCCGAGTCGAACGCGATCCTCGCCTATCTCGCCGAGGGCACACCCTACCTTCCGTCGGACCGCTTTGCCCGCGCCAAGGTGATGCAATGGCTGTTCTTCGAGCAGTACCATATCGAGCCGGTCATCGGCTCGTTGCGCTACTGGACGCTGACCGGTCGGCTGGAGCGTAACCAGGCGATGGTTGCCGGCAAGCGCGAGGCGGGCGTGCGCGCGCTTGGCGCGCTGGAGCGCAGCCTGGCCGACACGCAATTCCTGGTCGGCAACGCGCTCACCATCGCCGACATCGCCGTCTACGCCTACAGCCACCGAGCCGAGGACTGCGGTTTCTCGCTCGCCGACTATCCCGCTGTCGATGCTTGGATGGGACGCGTCAGCGAGACGATCGGCCCGGATTATCCTGTGCATCCTTACAGCATCGATCCGCATTCGCACGCCTGAGCCGCCGGAACACAGCGGCGGACAGGGCGTTTTCCAAAGGCAGCGTGTCGTGCGTCGCCCAATCGGCGCCCGCCTGTTTCGCGTTGCGTTCCAACCAGAGCCATGGAGGTCCGCAATGGTTCGCACCATCCTCGCCGCAATCCTCGCCACCGGCATCATGAGCCTACCGGTCATGGCAGCCGAGCAATACTGGGTCGCCAGAGACGCCGTGTCGAAGCAGTGCGAGATCGTGCCGAAGAAGCCCGACGGCACGCTTGTCGTCGATCTCGGCAAGAAGAAATACGCCAGCGAGGGTGAGGCGAGGAAGGCGATGGAGGCGATGTCGGACTGCAAGAAAAAATAGGGCCGTTGCCCAATCCTCCCGAGGGAGATTAGCCAGCTTCTACCGGTCCACCAGAGACATCGTCCGCTCGTTGTAGCGCGGCCCTGACACCTTGTCGGGCGTCAGTGCCATGTCGAGCCCCAGCATCTCGGTGGCGTCGAGCGCGATATCGGCCGCCGCGACGTTCTCTTCCAGATAGGCCCGGCGCTTGGTGCCGGGGATCGGCACGATGTCGATGCCGAAATCCGGGCCTTTGGCGAGCAGCCAGGCGATCGCGATCTGGCCGGGTTTGACGCCCTTTGCCGCGGCGATGTCGCGCACCGTGGCGGCCGCCGCGATATTCAGGTCGAAATTCTCGCCTTGGTAGCGCGGATCGCCGCGACGGAAATCGCCTTCGGGATACTCCTCCGCACGCCTGACGTCGCCGGCGAGGAAGCCGCGGCCGAGCGGAGCGAACGGCACCAGGCCGATGCCGAGCTCCTTCAGCGCCGGGATGATCTCGGGCTCGAGGTTGCGCTCCCACAGCGAATACTCGCTCTGCAGCGCCGAGACCGGATGCGCGGCATGCGCGCGGCGGATGTTGGCAATGCCCGCCTCCGACAGGCCGAAGAAGCGCACCTTGCCCTGCGCCACCAGTTCGCCGACCGCGCCCGCGACATCCTCCATCGGCACGGCGGGGTCGACGCGGTGCTGGTAGAGGAGGTCGATGCGGTCGGTGGCAAGTCGCGAGAGCGAAGCGTCGACCACCTCGCGTATATGCTCGGGCCGGCTGTCGAGCCCGGCCTGCTTGCCGTCGGCGATGCGGAAGCCGAACTTCGTCGCGATCGTCACCTGATCGCGCCGGCCTTGCAGCGCGCGTCCAAGCAGCTCCTCATTGGCGAAGGGGCCGTAGACCTCGGCCGTGTCGAGAAAGGTGCAGCCGAGCTCGATCGCCCGGTGGATCGTCGCGATCGACTCCGCCTCGTCGGCCGGGCCATAGGCCTGGCTCATCCCCATGCAGCCGAGGCCGATGGCAGAGACTTCGAGTCCCTGGCTGCCGAGTTTCTGTTTGCCGAGGCTCATGCGTCTTGCTCCGCCGAATTTTCGATCCGGCTAAATTATAGGGCCGGACATGAATGCGTCCAGCGCTGGCCCTATTGGCGGCGCAATCGTCGCCATCCTTGCCGGTGGCGATTCCACTGTGGTGACGGCCAATGCGGCACGACAGGCTTGTCCTAATATTGCTCTGGCGCGAGTTGGTCGCCGGCCTACGCGCAACGCGGCGCCGCGATCTCGCCTGGATTGCGCTCGGCGGCGGTGGACTTCTGGCCTATGCGATCGCGGATATCGTCGTCGCCCTGCATGCCGCGGGTCCGAAGCTGCGGCACGACCAGCTTCTGTGGATGCTTGGACTGCCAGTCGCTTTCGCCGCGCTGGGATGGCTGGCGGGCAATGCAATGTCGCGCCTTTGCCTTTCTCGCGCCTTTGCCCCCTTCCTCAAGGCACTGCCGCTCGCTTCGGCGGAGCGCCGTCGCATGGCGGCGGTGGGAGCCTTCGCGCTCGGCCTTCCACTCACGCTGATGATCGCCACGGCGGTCGGCTTCGCCTGCGCCGTCATCGGAAAGCCGTTGGCGCCGGCCTGGGGCTTGGGCGCGGCCACCCTGTTTGCCTTGAGCTTCGGCACGGCAGGCCTTTCGAATATGGCCGTACCGTTCTGATCGGCCTGGCGGCGCTGGTGTTTTTCTTGTGGCACCGAACCCGACAGAGATATCGCAATGGCTGAAGTCCTCACCGTTAAAGAGCTCAGCGCCGGCTATCGCGGGCGCATTGTCGTTCGCGGCATCGGTCTTTCGCTCCATCGGGGCGATATAGTCGGCCTGCTCGGTGCCAATGGCTCGGGCATCTAGAGCAATTCCAGGAAAAGTGTGAGCGGTTTTCCGCCTGGAATTGCGGCAAAAACAAAGCTCTAAGCCATCGGCAGCATGCGGCGCATGATCAGCGAGGCGTGACCGCTGACGCCGTGGGCCGCTTCCCGGCGTTCGACCACTTCGAAGCCGTGCTTGCGGTAGAAGGCGATCGCGCGGTCGTTGCCTTCTATCACCTCCAGCGCGATGCTGGGGATGCCGGCATGCGCGGCAAGCACCGCATGCAGAAGGTCGAGCGCAAGACCGCTGCCGAAGGCCTGCGGCTCGATGTGGAGCCGCTGCAGCATCACATCGCCTTTTCCGTCCATTGCCGCCATCGCATAGCCGGCAATCGAGCCATCGGCGCGCTCGGCGACGAAGGACATCTTGTCCTCGTCGTCGAGCTCGGCCGCGAGCCTTTCCGGCGCGTGCCTTTCGTCGGAGAGCCTGGCCACGGTCTCGTCGCGCATGATCGGCGCATAGGTCCGCCGCCACGATTGGCCGAGCAGCCGCGACACATCGGCCAGGTCGTTCCTCGTCATCGCCCGGATGCGGGTCATGGTCGCCATCCTTGTTGGAGTCTGAAGATAGGGCGAAGCGATGGGTACAGCCAATCTCCCCCCTTGCGGGGGAGATGCCCGGCAGGGCAGAGGGGGGCTGTCCCGCCAGCCTATCCGCGCTTGGGATCTCCGCTTTACGCCGCGCTCGGCGCCAGCAATTCTTCGCGACGGCTTATCTTGCGGTCCAGAATCACAAGCTGGCGCGCGGTGTTGTTGCGCAGGCGCGCCCAGCCGCCATTCGAGCCCTGTTTCCATGGCGATGCGCCTGGCGTAGACGCTGGAACGCATGCTGGCTTTGCCGGTCGCGACCTTCACCGGGTCCTCGTAGGATAATCCGCTTTGTGAGAGTCGCCATTCGATAGCCCGCCGCCGAACCGATAAAGGTGGCAGCGGGCCATTGGAGCGACGGGCGTGCTGTCCCGCCGAGCAGGAGACGCTGCTCGCCACGATCTAAACCGGCTTTGCCAGGGACCGCGACTTACGGATTGGTAAGATCGCTCACGATCATGTTCCCAGGCCGGCCGGTGCCTTGCTGGTTTGCTCGAAAGCAGTTCCCTCTGGGCCAGGTCCGGCATCACCCGATTTTCCCGCCTCGCGAAATCGACGGGCAAAGATCATCAAGCGCCGCGCGGTGTTGTTGCGCAGGCGGCGCAGGCGCCATTCCAGCCCGGTCTCGGTGGTGATCCGCCTGGCATAGATGCTGGCGCGCATGGCTCTTTCGTCGGCGGCGATCTTGATCGGATCGTCGTAGAAGGCGCAGATCTTGTCGGCCGCCATGCCCGGCGTTTCGAGCCAGGCGGGGATATGAGTCGAACTGAGGCAATAGACATCGGTCAGTACCCGGTGGATGCCGTCGCCTTGCGCCGGGCAGGTCGTGGCGAACGCATCGCCGATGAAGACGACACCGTCGCGCCGATGGCCCTGCGTCGTTGTCAGGCCGACCTGCCTCACCTCGACCTCGCTGGCGACGACGAAGTTGCCGCATCGAGCCGCGATCTCCGGCATCAACGCCAGGAGCATCCTTTGCGGATCCTCACGGAACGACCGCACCCACGGATCGGCGACGGTCCGGTAGACGAACATGTTCGCGCGCACCCGCTCGCCGATCCGGAAGATGGTAAGAAAGGCAATGCGATCGGCGATCCGCCTTCCGTAGAAGGTGAGGGACGGCAATCCGAATTCCTGCGGCGTGACCGCGAGATCGAACCCCAACGTCAGCGAATGCGCCTTCGATTCCTCGACGCGCTCGACGCCGATCGCGCGCCGCACCGCCTCGCTATAGCCGGTGGCCACGACCAGCAGCCGGGCATCGATCACGGAGCCGTCGGTGAGCACCAGCCGCTGCCGGTCCGGTCCCGTGGAGACGTCCGCGACCTTGCCGATCGTCAGCGGCACTTGCGGAGGCAGCGCCGCGCGCAGGCCGTTGACCAGCGGCGTGTAGGAAAAGGCGTACTCCCAGCTTTGCTTGCGCTCGAACAGCTGACCGAAGCGGAAGACATGGATGTCTGTCATCGGGGTGACGAGAGACCTGAAAACCGGGCCCACGCCGAGTTTCTCGAATAGTCCCATCTGCTCCGCCCGGGTTTTCTCGGCCCGGAATTCGTCATGGTGGATACGATGCGGATCGATCAGCGCGATCTTGCGGCCCGCCTTGGCGAGCGACAGCGCCAGCACGGTTCCGGCGAGCCCCGCGCCGACGATCGCCACTTCGACCTCGGCCTGGCCGGCCGGCACGGCGGGTGCTTCGCGGTCCTCTATGATGCTCATTTGTGGTCTCCACGGCCCGCAGGCATGACGTCGCGCCGTTGGATCTGCTTCCAGCGCGGCGCCATTGCCGAACCATCTATGAATTCGAGCCCGCCCGCCTCGTTGAGCGTGTGCAGCTTGCGGCCGGCCCAGCCGGCAACGGGGTTGAGGATCGTTTCGACGACCTGCCCAAAGCTGCTCTCGTCAAGCTGAGTGACGCGCGCTATGCCGAGCGCGGCGCCATAGCTCCTGCGGCAGTCCTGCACCGGGCGAAGGAGTTGGCCGCCGCGGCTGACAATGCGGCCCGCCGGCCGCGCCGAGGCGATGTCGATCATAACGGGGTTCTTCGGGTGCGGCGTCCACGGCCCGCGGAAATCCGGCGCCGACCACAGATGCAACTGGTCCGAGAAGGCGCCGCCGCCGTCGCGCACCGTGGCGAACATCCACCAGCGCCCGCCATGCTCGACAAGCGTGGCGTCGCTGGCGATGATGTCCGACAGGAGCGTCGCTTCCTTGACCCAGCCGCCCGGGAAGGCGGTGGCGCGGTAGAGGTCGACGGTCCGGTTGGCGGAGCTTTCCGGCACCATCCACATCTCGCCCTCGCGCTCGAACACGAAGGGGTAGGAGAGATGGTAGGGCAGCTCCAGAACCGGCTTCGGAGTGCCGACTGGGCCGGACGGGCCAAACGCCACTGCCGACAGGATCGCCTTGCCGGTGCGGTGGATGTAGTCCTCGACGAACAGCGTCACCTGGCCGCGGTAAAGCACCGGGAACGGGTCGGCGTAGAAGCGGCTGCCGTCGTCCGGCAAATCGCGCCAGCCGGATTGCGGATGGGCGCGCAGTTCGTAGAGATCCTTGCCGCCGGTCTCGCGCCAGCCGACCCGCCAATGTGGGGCGTTGTAGCACAAATGATAGATCTGCTGGACGATGCGGCGTGCCGTCGCCTTGGCCGCACGCACACCGAGCTTCGTGGCCGACGGCATGGCTGACGGCGCCGTCTCGGATGGCGGTTCGGGCAGCACCGGAAGCGATGAGCGGGCGGCGCCGTTGACCGCCGCGACGATCAGGCTGGCGCTGCGCGCCAGCATGTCCTGGAAGGAAGCCAGCGCGATGCCGTGATATTCGGTGCCGAGCCGTCCCTCGGCGACTGTCGCGCCGTTCTGTTCCAGGCGGGCCAGCGGCGTGCGGCCGGCAAGGATCAGCGCCAGGAGGGCCTCCTCGCCGCAGACGCCATCATAGGCGAGCCGCCAGACCCGTCTGTCCTGCGGCTCGACGTCGCCGATGAGATCGATTGTGAGGTCGGCCGGCGCGGACGCTCTCGCATGGCCGGCCAGTGCCGAAAGCGGCACACGCCTGGCCGTCCCATTGGCGGGCAGGCGATGGATCAGCGTCTCAAGCTGGAACAGCGCTTCGGCTGCGCGCGGCACGCCGCCCGCCGCCGGACGGCCGTCGACCGCAAGCTCCACGCCGGGCAGCAGCGACAACCGCTCGGCCAGCGCCACATGAAAAGCGCGCACGCAATCGCCGTCGAGGCGCAGGGTCAGGCGCATCGCCAGCCCCGGGCACATCCGGTGCCGCCGACCCGGCTGGCCAGATCAAATTCCCGCCGCATGCGCACGATGTCTCCAATTTAGGCTGCACTTAGATTCTATTGCGTTGGTGCAAACTTCGTGCCAGAGCGGCCTCAATTTATGAACATAATTAACAGTGTTTTAATCGTTGCCGGGAATAGCTAGACCAACGCCGCATTTCTCGTTTGCCGGCCGATGGAGCGTTCTCGGAGCGACCTTTGCAATCACCCCTGCTCATGGTGCCTCAGCAGAACGCTCCGGAGGCGATCGCGCCGGCGCCGGCCTATCACGCGCCTGCGCCCGCGCCCGCCACGGTCGAGCTTGGCGATCTCGGCCGCATCCTGCTGCGCCGCCGCAAGCTGATCTTCGCCACCGTCGCGTTGCTCACTATCGCGACGCTGATCTACGCCTTCCTGACACCGGCGCTTTATTCCTCGACGGCGCAGATCATCATCGATCCGCAAGACCTCCAGGTCGTCACCAACGATGTCAATCCCAGTCGCATCTCGCCCGATGGCGGCATCACTCAGGTCGAAAGCCAGGTGAGTGTGGCGCAATCGAACGGCGTCCTGCTGCGCGCCATCAAGGCGACCAACCTGACCGAGAACCCGGACTTCAACGGGCAGGGCGGGCTCGGCGGCTGGCTGGGCATGTTCTTCGGCGCCAGCGACGGCGATAGGACGGCTGAAACGCTCGACGCGCTGCGCCGCCGCCTGGCGGTGAAGCGAGACGACAAGGTGCTGGTGCTCAACATCATCATCACGGCCAAGAGCGCCGACCTAGCGGCCGAACTCGCCAACGCCATCGCGCAGGCCTATCTCGACGACCAGGCCGAAGCGCGTTCGAAGGCCGCCGCCGACGCCTCCGACGCGATCAGCGCCCGGCTGGAAGACCAGCGCAAGCGCGTCGAGCAGGCTGCCAACGCCGTCGAGACCTACAAGGCCGAGCACAACATGGTGATGGCGGCCGGCAATTTGGTCAGCGATCAGGAACTGACCGACCTCAACACGCAATTGACAGCCGCCCAGACCCGTACCGCGCAGCTCAAGGCGCAGGTCGACCAGCTGCGCCGGCAGGGCGGCGCGCCGGACGCGACCTCCGAGGCGATGCGCTCGCCGGTCATTGCGAGCCTCAGGGCGCAGGAGGCGACGCTGGTCGACCAGATATCGCAATTCGGCACCGAGCTCGGGCCACGCCACCCCTCGATGATCTCCGCGCAGCAGCAGCTCAGCGATCTGCGCAAGCTGATTTCGCGTGAGCTCGGCCGCCTCGTCACCGCCGCCGAGACCGATTACGAGCGCGCGTCGGCCAACCAGAAGGCCCTGGAGGCCAAGGTGGCGTCCCTGAAAGGCAAGTCGCTCGACACCGACCAGGCCTCGGTGAGGCTGCGCGAGCTGCAGCGCGATCTCGATGCCGTGCGCACCGTCTACGCCAATTACCTGCAACGCGCCCAGGAAACGCGCGAGCAGACCAACGTCAACAGCACCAATGCCCGCATCATCTCGCAGGCTATGCCGGCGCTGAAGAAGAGCTGGCCGCCGAAGGGGCTGCTTATCTTCGGCGCCATCTTTGGCGGGCTGGCGCTGGGCATCGGCATGGCGCTGATCGCCGAATATCTGTCGCCGACCGTGCTGTCCGCCAATCAGATGCAGTCGGCCATCGACGCGCCGGTGCTGGGCGTGCTGCCGGGCAGGGGGCGCCGCCGCTCCGGCGCTGCCGCCCAGAAGACCGACGCCGTGGCCGGGCTCGCGCTGCAGCGCATCGCCGCCGCCACCAGGCGCCCGCCGGACTGGCCGCTGGTACCATCCATCCTGGTGGCATCGCCGCCCGAGGATAAGGCTGAGCGGTCGAGGGTGGCATGGCAGCTCGCCAACGCGGCGGCGGCCAGGGGGCGCCGCGTGCTGTTCATCGACATAAATGCCGGCAAGGGCCAGAAGGACCCGCAGCCCGGCGTGCTCGACGTGCTGCGCGGCGAATACCCACTCGACGCGGTCAGCCGTTATGCGCCCGGCAGTTCCGTGGCGCTGGTCAGCCGGGGGCGGCCGACCGCGGTGTTCCAGGAAGCGCAGGCGCTCTATTTCGCCCATCGGATGTTGGCCGAGGCCAATCACAGCTTCGAGCTCGTCGTCATCGACGGCGGCGCGCTTGCCGACGACCTCAACGTCCTGCCGCTGGTCGCCATGGCTGACGAGATCCTACTCGTCGCCCGGCTGAATGCGACGCCGATGCGCGACGTCGCCGCGACCTCGGAAGCGGTATCCGTCATGGGGCGGCTGCCGACCGGCGCCATGCTGGTCGACGAGGCGGCCTGACATGGCCTCGATCCTGGCTGGTACCGCCCGGCCTGTTTCGGCTTCGGGCTATGGCATGGCGGGCCCGCGCACTGTCCCAGTCGACACGCTGACCCGTCTTGGCCTGACTATCGCGGTGCTGCTTCTGTTTTCCGTCTCCGGCGGCATGCTGTGGCTCGCAGGCTATAATTACGACGGCCTGCAAGGCAGCCCGCTGAGCAAGATCCACCCTTCCACCTATCTCTTCGTGCTCGTCTTCGTCTGGCGCTCCTGCATCTTCGGCAATCCGGTCGGCTATGTGATCCATGTCACGAACAGGCGGCCGGCCACGATGCTGATGGCGGTGATCTCGACCGTGCTTCTCTTCGTCGTCATCCTCAGGCAGCGTCCCGGCATGGCCGGCATGATCGACACTTTCGTCGCCCCGGCGCTGATCGTGCTGCTGCTGAGCGAGGATGACGAGAAAACCTTTGCCTGGCTGCAGGCGGTCATCCATGTCGTCATGACGGCGAACGCGCTGCTGGCGCTGTTCGAGTTCGGCACCAAACATCTGGTGTTCCCCTACAGGTTCGACGGCGCGGTGTTCGTCAACGATCTGCGCTCCACCGCGCTGCAGGGGCACCCGCTCTCCAATGCCACGGTCACCTCGATCTATGTGCTGTCGCTGCTATCCGGCTCGCGTTCCCTGTCGACGCCGCTCAGGCTGGCGCTTGTCGGCCTGCAGTTCTGCGCACTGGTCGCCTTCGGCGGCCGCTCGGGCATGGTGCTGACGATCCTGCTCAGCGGCGTTTATTTGCTGATCCAGGGCCTGGCGCAGCTCAGCACCGGACGCGTCAACCTCTTGGGCGCCGCGCTGGCGATCATGCTCGCCGCGCTGCTGCCGCTGGCCATCGCGCTTGCCGGCTATTACGGCTTCTTCGACGCGCTGCTCGAACGTTTCGTCTCCGACAGCGGCAGCGCCAACGCCCGCGTCGAGATGTTCGATCTCTTCAGGCATCTGGAATTGCGCGACCTGATCGTCGGGCCCGATGTCGACCTGCTCGACAGCATGCGCCGCATCACCGGCCTTGAGCAAGGCATCGAGAACCCGATCCTGCGCCTGACGCTCTACCAGGGAGCGTTCTTCACGCTTTTGATCTTCTTCGGCTTCGCGCTGTTCATGCACGAGGTCGCGCGCCGCTGCCATTCGGGCATCTGGCTGCCAATGCTGGGTTGGCTCATCCTGCTCAACACCTCCGAAAGCATCGCCTCCAAGACGACGCTGATGACCAAATTCGTGGTCATCGCGCTGGCGCTTTATCGGCCGGCGAGGCCTGTTGCGCGTCAAAGGACGCAGGCGAAGGAACGCGGCGAGTCTCGCTACGCATTCGCCGCCAGATGGAAACCAAACCCTTAGCGCGGTTTGGTGATTCAGCAAGTCAAGCGCGCGGCATCCTCAGCCCGAGCGCCTCGACCATCGCGGGATCGAGCGCGCGCGTGGTGTCGTCCATCATGCCCATGCCGTCGAACAGGTCCCAGAACGCCCAGGCAAAGCCGAATGCCTCGGCGCTCTGCCGGACATCGCCGATGTAGCGGGCGCGGTCCGGGTTGGGCGCGGCTGTGTATCGTGCATCGGTTCGCAACGCGCCGAACTCGCCCATGATGATGCGCTCGCGCGCGACGCCATGGGTCTGCGCCCAGTCACTCACCTGCTTGAGGTAGCGGTCGATGAAGCGGCGGTCGGGCTGCGCATCGAAATAGACCTTTAGCACCTTCTCTGTCTCGGCATAGGCGGCCTTCTTGGCTTCGTCGGACCTCTCGGAATCCTGCGCCATCCTTGTCCTGACAGAGGCCAGCGTTCTTTCCAGCGTCCCGGCGGAGGCTGGCCACGGCACATTGTTCAGCGCCCGGTAGACCGGCTCGCGCATCCACGGCGCGCCTTGATGGCTGAACAGGTAGGGCTCGTAGAAGTGGAAGGTGAACAGGATCGGCTCGAAGGCCGCCAGCGGTGCCGGATCGAGCGCGGCGAGGCCCCGCACCATCGAGCCGCAGCCGCCGGTGGCGAGCAGCGGCAGGTTGCGCGCCGAGTCCCGAGCCGCGCTCAGCAGAGCCACCTGCACCTTGGGCCACAGTCCGGAGGAGCAGTCCTGCGGCGGCTCGTTGACCGGCTCCAGCGCTATCCTGCCGGGCGCCATGTCCGCCAGCATGCCGGCCACTTCGCCGACAAAGACCTGGTAGCGCGCGAATTCCGGCGCGCCGATGCTGGAATACATGCGGTCGGGATTCCAGTAATGCGTGGCGCCGTTGGCTTGTATATTGACGATGACGCCGAGATCGGCGCTGAGCGCTGCCTCGACCGCCGCGCTCAGCATCGCCATGAGGTCGGCGCGCTGGCCCGCGTCGGCGGCCAGGAACGGCCCCGGATCGACAGGCAGGCGGATGAAGTCGAGCCCGCTGGCACGCAGCCGGGCAAGGTCGGCTGGCGTCGGCACCGGCCGCTGCGACTGGAAAGGCGGCCAGTCATAGTCGGTGCGGGGTGCAGGAAATTCGCGCGTCAGCGCAAACCAGGGCCAGGTATTGACGCCGCGCCTGAAAGGCCATGCCCCGGCGGCACGCGCTGGAGATGACAGTGGCGGAAGCGCGCTCGCCAGCGGCGCTATTGCCGCGACCAGCGTCGCGCCGAGGAACCGGCGGCGCGACCAGCCGGTCATGCGTGCTTGGCGCGGTCGGCTTTCGCCGGCGCGGCGGTGGTGACGCCGAGTTGCCGCAGCGCTTCCTTCTCGTAGGCAATGAGCACGTCTTCCCAGCGGAAAGCCTCGCGGGCCCGCGTTCGCGCCGCCTTGCTGCAGCGCGCCACCAGCGCGTCGTCGGCCAGCGCCTCGTCGATCCGCTGGCTCAGGCTGTCGGCATCGCTGAAGTAGATCGCCGCCTCGCCGGCGACCCAGCGATTGTAGCGGTTGTCATGCGCGATCACCATGTTGCCGGCGGCAAGCGCCTCGACCAGCGAGGGATTGGTGCCGCCCACTGTGTGGCCGTGCATATAGGCGCGCGCGTGGTAGCGCAGCGCCTTCACTGTCGCCTGATCGTAGATCGCGCCGGGCATGATCACCGTGCTGCCTGCCGCCGCGCGCACGGCGCGGTGGTAGGGAATGTCGTCGTTGAGCGTGCCGAGCACCACCAGCTTCATGTCGCCGCGATCGCGGCTGCGGAAGGCTTCGATGATCGGCAGGATGTTGTTGTCGGGTTCGATCCGCGCGATCGAGATCAGGTATTTACCGGGTTCGAGCCCGAGCGCGCGAACGGGTTCTTCCGGCGCTGAGGTCACCGGGTCCGCGCCATAGGCGATCGTGGCGATGGCGTCGCGCGGCCGCCTTGTTGCCAGATGGTCGGCGATCGCCGGGTGGTCGGCGATGAGCCGATGCGAGAGCCAGGCGCCGATCCATTCGTTGAGCCAGAACCAACTGCGCGCCGCCGGCCCCCATTTCGGCCGCCGCCACTCGATGCCGTCCATATTGGTGAAGATCTTGCGCCGCATGAGCCTGAGCCAGGTCAGGAACACCGCGCCATTGTAGCCGAGCACCAGGCACACGCCCGGCCGCCTGGCGGCGTCGAGCACACATTGCCAATCGAATTCCAGTGTCGCGCGGGGACCCTTGGAGGCGACCTGGATGGTGATGAGCTCGATGCCGCGCCAGGTCTCGCTCGTCACCCTTTGCCCGACGCGCTCGACCTCCTTCTGGCAGTAGACGCCGACCTTCCAGCCGCGTCCGGCCAGGAAAAGCGCCAGGCGCTCAGCGAAAGTCTCGAAGCCGCCGTGAGAAGCCGGAATGCCGCGCGTCCCCAGGATCAGGATCGAAGGCTTTTCGATCAGGGTGGAAGGTCGTTCCGGTTTCAAAATAAAGGAATCCCCAGGGTCCGGTCATAGTTGTTGTTACGGCAATGACACGCCCAGCAACTTCCGTGCCAGGGTACCCCCAGGGCGAATATTCACATGAAGGTGTAAAATTTCTCTTCAAGCTACATGGCTTGCTTCATCATCGGTCAACTTTCGCGACGTATCTGTATCGATATGGGGCACGGCTGAGGTTCCTGGGTCGCGGCCGGACATTCGAGACCCGGCATGATCCTTGCTCCCGGCCTGCAGTGGCCATCGCCGGGTAGAGCGGCGTGCGGATTTGGCATGAAGTTCCTTCCGCGCTTGAAAGGTCCGGTGCTGAGCGGACTCGGGGTGCAAGGTGGAAAGATAGCAATGCGCATAGCCTGCGTTCATCAGGGCTACGAGCTCTATGGTTCGGACCGCAGCTTCGCGGAGAGCGTGGCTGCGCTGCGCGCCGCTTTTCCGGCCGCCGAGATCGAGGTCGTGCTGCCGCGCGAGGGACCGATTGTCGATATCCTCAGGCCGCATGCCAGCCGCATCGTGTTCGAGCCGCTCTGGGTACTCAGGCGCCAGGCGATGCTCAGGCTCGCCACCGTCGAGATGGCGCGGTTGCCGACGGCGCTCTGGCGCGCCTGGCGGCGCATGCGGGGCAGCGACCTGACCTATATCAACACCTCGATCATCGCCGACTATGCGCTGGCCGCGCGTCTCCTGCCGCGCAAGGCGCTGCTGCACATCCATGAGATTCCCGAGGGCATCCTGCGCAAGGTGCTTGTCGCGCTGATGCGCTGGAGCAAGGCGGATCTCATCTTCAACTCGCGCGCAACGCGCGCCACCTTCGGCGATCCGCCGGCCCTCGATGCCAAGGGGCGGCGCACGCATGTCGTCTATAACGGCGTTGCCGGTCCCGTCGCGGCACTGCCGATGACTTATGACGGCAACCGGCCGCTCAAGGTCCTGCTGCTTGGCCGCGTCAACCGCATAAAGGGGCAGGAGGTGCTGCTCGAAGCCGTCGCCTCGCTCCCCGCCGAGTTGCGCGACCGTGTCGAGGTCCGCCTCGTCGGTGGCGCCTTCGAAAGCGTCGAGCGCGAGCAGGCGTTGGCCGAGTTGGTTGGGCGCATGGGCCTGACAGGGCATGTCGAGGTGCTGCCTTTCGTCTCCGACCCAACTAACCATTATCGCTGGGCCGACATCGTCGCGGTGCCGTCGCGTCGCCCGGAATCGCTCGGCCGCGTGGCCATCGAGGCGATGGGCTGGGGACGGCCGCCGCTGGTCTCGGCGATCGGCGGACTGGTGGAAGTGGTGGCCGACGGCGAGACCGGCTGGCATGTGCCGCCCGGCAATGCCGCCGCCCTTGCCGGCAAGCTCACGGAGATCATCCTGCGGCCGGACCTCTGGCGCGGCTTCGCCGCCGCCGGCCGGGCACGCTACGACGCGGTGTTCAGCGAACATATCGCCGCCGCCGCGATCGTGGCGATCGTGGCCGACAAGCTGAAGGCGGCAACGTCGCGACAGGGGCGGGCGCACATTGCCCGCGAGGCGGAGACGAGCCCGTGAAGTTCACCTTCCCGGCCCATCTGGTGCGGCGCCTCATGTTGATGATCGGCGGCGAGGCGATGCAGAGCGGTTTCCATTTCGCCCTGAACATCGCGCTGCTGCATCTTTTGTCGGCCGAAGGTTATGGGCTCTTCGCGCTGGCCATGGTGATGGGCGGCGTCGGCTTGTCCTATATCCGCTCGCTCACCGCCGTTCCCGCCACCATATGGATGAGCAAAAGCGCCAACAGCGCCGGCGTCGACGCCTACGACGTGACCTTCGGATCGGCGGCGCTTGTGGTGGCGCTGCTGATGGGATTGGGCACCGGGCTGCTGATGCGCCTCCTGGGCGACCCGAGCGGCATCGGCGCCGCCTGCTTCGTCGGGGCTTGGTCGCTGCGCAGCCATATGCGCACCGCCTTCTTCGCGCGCCGCATGCAGCTCGTCGTCTCCATCAGCGACGCCGCGTTCACGATCGCGGGCATAGTGCTCGCAGGAGCGGCGATCTGGTTCTTTGCGGACGCGCTTCAGGTCACCTTCTATGCGCTTGCCGTGGCCAATGTGGTCGGCATCGCCGTGCTGGTGAGACTGGCGCGCCGCAGGCTGCGTATCTCCTTTCGCGCGCCGACCTTGCGGCGCTATGCAAAGCTCTGGCCGCAGCTTCGCTGGTCGGGGTTCAGCGCCACAACCACCAACATCCAGGGGCAATGCCTGGCCCTGCTGGTCGCCGGCATCGCCGGACCCGCGGCCTATGCGCCGCTGGCGGCGGTGCTGGTGCTGTTTGCGCCGCTGCGCATCTCCAGCCTTGCCTTCTCCAACATGACCCAGCCGGAACTCGCAAAGCTGGTGCGCAACAAGGACTTCGACCGCGTGTGGACGCAGGCCAAGATCTGGGCGCTCGTCATGGGGCTCGGCAGCCTGGCCTATGGTTGCGGCATCCTGTTCATCCTGCCGATGATTAAATCCCAGGCGCTGCAGCATGCCTCGGTCGGGTTGATCGGGCTTTTCGCCATCGCCAACTTCGTGCCGATCATGGCCTATATCATGCCGCGCGTGGTCCTCGAGATCCTTGGCGATTTCCGCATCGTCGCCTTCATCACCATGGCCGGCGCGATTATCGGGCTGGCGGCGATTGGGATTCTGTTGGCCGTCGCCCCGTCGACATGGTCGCTGGCCGGAGCCGCGGTCTCCGAGATCTTCGTGCTAGTGGCCTCATGGTATTTCGCTGCTCACCGTATGTGGAATTCCAAGCACCCGAACGAGCAGCGCCCCAGCGTGTTCGGCGCCTGGCGCCGCGCGGCCACGCTGGCAGTGCAGAGACGATAGGAGAATGATGTGGCAAGCCAGGCAATGCCGATGGCCGCGATGACGACCGGCTTGGCCGGTGACGAGGCTGCAGTGCACGCCACCGGCGGCGCTTATGTGGCGCAGCTGCACACCAGCCTCGAAGCGGTCAAACCGCTCTGGCGGCGTCTCGAGACAGAGGGCGTGTGCACCGGCCACCAGCATTTTGCCTGGGCCGAAGGGATCGTCGAAGGGCTTGTGCCGCCAAAAGCCGATCTCGCCATCGTCGAGGTGAGGGACGCCGCCACGGGCGAGCCGAGGATGCTGGTGCCGTTGATGCGGCGCCGCGCATTCCAGCATTGGGTGATCGAGTGGCTGAGCTGCGGGGTGTGCGATTATTCCGCGCCGTTGCTCGCCGACGCGACGCCCTGGACCAGGCAATCAGCCGAGGCCGCATGGGCGGCGGTGCTTGCCGTGCTGCCGCCGGCCGACCGCATCCACATCGTCGGTATCCCGAAACAGATCGGCGGCATCGCCAATCCCCTGGCGCTGCTTTCTCCGGCGCGCGATTCCATACATTCCCACTACGGCATCGCCATCCATGGCGATGCCGAAACCGTCGTCAAGCGCATCTGTCGCCCGTCCTTCGTCAAGGCGCTCAACAAGGACCTGCGCCGGCTCGATCGCAATGGCGGCCTGGCCCTGGTCGAGGCCGACACGTCAGCCCTGGTGGATTCCACCTTCGACAAGCTGGTCGAGATGCGGCTCAGCCGTTTTCGCGAGCTCGGCCGCTTCGATCTCCTGGCGCAGCCGCCGGTCGTCGATTTCTACCGCAAGGCCGCGCATCGCGGCCTGACTGACGGTTCGGTGCGGATCTTCGGCCTGCGCGCCGGCGACGTCATGGTCGCGGTCCAATATCTGGCGGTCCATCTGGGCACCCTGCACGCGCTGCTGGTCGCGATCGACCAGGGCGCGGTTCCCAATGTCTCGCCGGGACTTTGCATCATGGGCGAGCTGATCAGATGGGGGCGCGGGCAGGGGTTCGACTATTTCGACCTGTCGGTCGGCAATCAGAGCTACAAGGAACACATGGGCGCAGTGAAGTCGGTTCTGTCCGAACTTTGCTACGGCATCACGCCGAAGGGCATGGCGGCGAGCGAGGCCATCAAATACCGTGGCTGGGGCGTGGCTTTCGTGCGCGCCAACCCGCGCCTGTTCAAGGTCGCGCAGGAGGCGATGCAGCGCTGGCGGCGGCTGCGTGCGGGGCGGTGAATGGGCCGCCTTCACCCGGCAAATTGACTCACATCCCGCTCTCCGCCATCCTTATGGGCAGCCGCTATCGGAGCGGCAGCGTGCTCGAGTGAGGCCATGGCCAGTCCCGTCGCCAGAGAAAAGTCCCGCCGCGCCGCGGTGAAGACCGCGCTTGAGCGCCACAAGGTCTATGTCACCGCGCAGCGCTTTTCCGGCGGCTCCTACAGCGCCCGCGTGCTGGTCGACGGCGAGGCCTACTGGGTCGACGAGTTCCGGCTTTCGCAACTGAGGCAAGGGCTGACGCCGGCGGAGCTGGAGCTGACGCCGGCTGTTGACGATTGATCCCGCTCCCTTGCTCCGCATCGATGTAGGAAAATCCGAGATGCTGGCGGGACAGCACCCCCCTCTGTCCTGCCGGACATCTCCCCCTCTAGGGGGGAGATTGGCTTTCACGCCGGCTTTCGCCAATCGCCGACGGTGTAAGGAGAGCGCGAACGCGCGGTCTGCTAATCTCCCCCCTAGAGGGGGAGATGTCCGGCAGGACAGAGGGGGGCGCGAAGGAACGAGGCGGTTGCCACTCTCCGCTCTGCGCCTCGGCGTCTGACTCATGCCGGCCAATCTCAAACCCTACCGCGCCAAGCGCGAATTCTCTCGTACCCCGGAACCCGCCGGCAGCCTTCCCGCCGAGGCCTCCAACCGCTTCGTCGTCCACAAGCACCACGCCACCGCCGACCACTATGATCTCCGCCTCGAAATCGGCGGAGTGCTGAAGAGCTGGGCCGTGCCGCGTGGGCCGTCGCTCAACCCGGCCGACAAACGGCTTGCCGTCGAGACCGAAGACCATCCGATCGAATATATCGACTTCGAGGGCGTCATCCCCGAAGGCGAATATGGCGGCGGGCCGATGATCGTTTGGGACACCGGTACCTGGGCGCCGATGGAGGATGTCGAGAAAAGCCTCAGGACCGGCGCGTTCAAGTTCCGGCTGGCCGGGCAAAAACTCAATGGCGGCTGGATGCTGACCCGGCTGAAGCCGAAGCCGGGCGAGGATGAGAACAAGAAGAACTGGCTGCTCTTCAAAGAGCGCGACCTCGCCTCCGATACAAAGCTCGACATTCTCGAGGCGCGCCCGGAAAGCGTGAAGACCGGCCGCCGCATCGAGGAACTGGCGGCGCCGCCGAGGAAGCGCGAGCGCCTGCCGCCGAAAGCCGGCTCGCTCAAACCGGGCGTGCTGCCCGGCGCAATTAGGGCTGAGCCACCCGCCCGCATCGAGCCGCAACTCGCCAGCCAGGTGCCGAAGCCGCCGGGCGGCACGAGCGTTGCCGAGGACACGGGCGAGCTCTGGTTGCATGAGATAAAGTTCGACGGCTACCGCACCATGGCGCATGTCGTGGGCGGCGAGGTGCGGTTGATCACCCGCGGCGGCATCGACTGGACGAAACGCTATGGCGATCTGCCGCAGGCCTTTTCGCGGCTGCCGATCGCCCAAGCGATCATCGACGGCGAGATCATGGTGCTCGACGACAAGGGCATCTCGCGCTTCGCGCTGCTGCAGGACGCGCTGGCCGAGGGCGCCGGCTCCAAATTGCATTTCTACGCCTTCGACCTGCTCCATCTCGACGGCTGGGATCTGCGCAAGGTGCCGCTGCAGAAGCGCAAAGCCCTGCTCGCCGAGCTGCTCGCCGGTCAGCCCGCCAATTCCGCCATCCAGTACAGCGACCATGTCGAGGGCGACGGCCAGGGCCTGTACGATCAGGCTTCGGACCTTGGGCTGGAAGGTGTCGTCTCCAAGCGCGCCGATGCAATCTACCAGAGCGGCCGCACCAAGAACTGGACCAAGGCCAAGGCACAGAAGACGGACGATTTCGTCATCGCCGGCTATACCGTTTCCGACCAGGCGGAAGGGCTGGCGGCGCTCGGCATGGCTGAGTTCGAAAATGGTGAACTGCACTATCGCGGCAAGGTCGGCACCGGTTTCGACGCAGACATGGCGACGGACCTGCTCGCCCGTCTGGAGCGGCTGACCGCCGGCGCGACCCCGCCCGAAGGCGTACCGCGCGAGATCATGCGCGAGATGCATTGGGTGAAGCCGCTGCTGTCGGCACGCGTCCGCTATTCGAACCGCACCGCCGATAATGCGATCCGGCACGGCGTCTTCCGCGGGTTGCGCGATATCGGCGGGCTGACCACGCCGGTGCCGGTCAAGCGAAAACGGCTGATCGCCGAATCCGACCTCGCCACCATCTGGGTCACCAATCCGGAGCGGCGGCTATTCGGTAGGACCGGGCCAACAAAACTCGACATCGCGGTGTATTACGCGCTGGTCGGCGATTTCATGCTGCCGCATATCATCGGCCGACCGGTGTCACTGGTGCGCTGCCCGACCGGCAAGCCGCAGGACTGCTTCTTCCAGCGCCACGCCTTCACCGGCATGCCGCCTTCGGTTGCTGTGTTCGAGTCGATCAATTCGGAAGGCGAGACAAAAACATATCTCTCGGTCGAGGACGCCAAGGGCTATCTGGCGCTGGCGCAATTCGGCGTGGTGGAATTCCATACCTGGGGCACGCACCGGTCAAAACTCGACAAGCCCGACCAGATCGTCTTCGATCTCGACCCGGGCGAAGGGATTTCCTGGCGCGAGGTGGTTGAAGCCGCGGTCCACATAAAGGGCGGGCTGGAGAGCCTGGGACTGGTGCCGTTCGCCAAAACCTCCGGCGGCAAGGGCATCCACATCACCGTCCCGGTGACCCGAAAGCAGAACTGGAAGAAACTGCACCAGGTCTCGAGCGCGATTTCGACTTTGCTGGCGGCAAGCGCGCCCGACACCTTCACCACCACGATGGGCAAGGAAAACCGCAAGAAGCGCATCTTCATCGACTTCCACCGCAACGCGCGCGGCCACACTTCAGCCGCCCCCTATTCGCTGCGCGCCCGCACCAATCTGCCGGCCTCGACGCCGGTGAGCTGGACCGACCTGGAGACGATCGACGCGCCGGAGGACCTGAATTACGCCTCGCTGCCGGGGCTGTTGGAGACATCCGGCGATCCCTGGGCGGAGATCGACGAGGCGGCGCGGGATTTGCCGGTGGTTGAGCGCTAGTTCCTCGCCCCCACAAAGTGGGGGAGAGGTGGCCGCGTAGCGGCCGGAGAGGGGGCAGCGCCAACGTATGTGATCGAGGCGCCAAAAGATATTCAGCTCCGCGCCATTCCCCCTCTCCGTCTCGGCTTCGCCGAGCCACCTCTCCCCCGCCTCCGCGGGGGCGAGGAACGGCGTCAGGGCATCGACGCTTTCTACAATTTGAATTATTCTCCGCGCCAACCGTCCCCAGAACGTTTCGCTAGGAATTCGGCACTATCATCAGGGGTCGGTGTAGGATTTCCACGGCGCTGATCGTCCTACGGACGAAGCGCTGCAAAGAGCATGGTCCTAAAAAGGCCGGAACCGGTTTTGGACAAGACCATGCTCCAACATAGTGTCAGTGCATGGCCGCGTAGGAGTTCATCATGGCGCCCAGGGCAAGTTGGAAAGGTTACCTCAAGCTCAGCCTCGTCAGCTGTCCGGTCCGGCTTTACCCGGCCACCAGCGCGAGCGAGCGCATTTCGTTCAATCAGCTGCACAAGAAGACGCACAACCGCATCAATATGAAACCGGTCGATCCCGAGCTTGGCCTTGTCGAGCGCTCGGACCTGGTGCGCGGCTACGAATATGAGGACAAGCAGTACATCATCATCGATGATGCCGACCTCGATGCGGTCCGGATCGAATCCAACCACACGATGAACATCGAGGCCTTCGTCGACGAGGACGAGGTCGACGTCATCTACCAGGACGCGCCCTATTATCTCGCGCCCGACGGCGCCATGGCGGAGGAAACCTTCGCGGTGCTGAGGGAAGCGATGCGCAAGTCCGGCAAGCTGGCGATCGCCCGCCTGGTGCTCTCCAGCCGCGAGCGCGTGGTGACGATCGGCCCGCGCGAGAACGGCATGTTCGTCTGCACCTTGAGAAATCCCAACGAAGTGCGCGGCACAGCTGAATATTTCGGCAACATTCCGGCCGGCAAGCCGGATCCGGAAATGCTCGAGCTGGCCCAGGCGTTGATAAAGCAGAAGGAAACCCACTTCGATCCGAAGAACTATGAGGATCGCTATGAGGTGGCGCTGATGGCGATGATTCGCGAGAAGCTGAAGGGCCACAAGCCGATCATCGCGGCCGCGCCCGAGCGCGGTAACGTCATCAACCTGATGGATGCGCTGAAGGCGAGCCTGTCGCAGCAGGCGAAACCCCCGGCCAAGTCGAAGAGCAAGGCCGAGGAAGCGCCGGCGAAGCCGTCCAAGAAGGCGGCCGCGGGCGGTGCGCCTGAGAACCCGCTGAAGGCGAACCTGTTGAAGGCTGTCGGCAAGAGCAAGAAGTGACGGGAAATGCCGGGCCAGTGATCGTTCCAGGCGCCGTCTTCGGCGTCATCGGCGCGCTGGCCGCCTTTCCGTTGCGTCTCGCCGCGCGCGAGGTCGAGCGCCGCCATGCGGAGCTGAGGCGCGGCGTCACGCGCCGCACCACTCACGTCGTGTTCGGTTGCACGTTACTTGCCAAGGCGGCGAAATCCGGCGATGCCGAGATCGAGCGCCGCGTGAAGGTGGAGCGCGAAGCAGGCCGTGCGCTGATCAGCGAGAGCGGTTTCCTGCGCCTGCTTGGGCTGATGAAGGCGCCCGGCGCCTCGTCGCTCTCCAGGCAGTCGCTGATCGACCAATCGCGGCTGGCGGGTGATGATCTCGACATGCTGTCGCTGTTCGATGCCTTCGAGCATGACGGCGAACCCTATTCCTTCCGCGACCTGATCCTCGCGCGCAAATATGCCGGGCTGATCGCCAGCGGCGCCACCTGGGGCGCGATCGCGCGCTCCGTGCATCGCTCCGGCCCGGTCGCCTCGCTTACCGCCAAGTCGCTCAATCTAGGCTCGCAGCATGGCCGCCCGGATGCGATCTATCTCGACGAAGGCAGGAGCGAGCTCGACGGCCAGCTTTTGTTCGACCTCGGTTCACCCGAGGATGACACGCTGGAGGAATTGTTCGCCGAGGCCGAGATGGCAGAAGAGGAGGGGCGCCACGACGATGCGGCCGCGCTCTACCAGCGTTGCCTGGCGATCGATCCCAAGGATGCGATTGCCGCCTTCAACCGCGCCAATTGCCTGCGCGGCGCCGGCCGGGTTACCGAAGCCGCGCATGATTATGCCCGCGCGATAAAGCTCGACCCCGGTTTCGTCGAGGCCTGGTTCAACCTCGCCGGCCTGATGAGCGACGAGGGCAGGGTGGCATCGGCGCGAAGGCACCTCCAGAAGGCTGTTGCGCTCGACAAGAGCTATGCCGATCCGGTGTTCAACCTGGCTCGGCTGGAATTCGATGCGGGTAATCTGATGGAGGCCCGCCGGTTGTGGGTCCGCTATCTGGAATTGGATGCCGAGTCCGAATGGGCGCGGACTGCGCAGAAGGGAATCCAGTTCGTGGACCTGCATATGGCGCGCACGGCGGGGTGAGCGCCTTTTCCTTCTCCCCTTGTGGGAGAAGGTGGATCGGCGCGCCAGCGCCGAGACGGATGAGGGGTGCTGGAAGGAATGAGACGTTGGTGACCTTGTCGCAAGTAGGAGTATTGAAGGGCGTATCCGCCAAGCTGGAGCACCCCTCATCCTTCCGAGCTTCGCTCGGCCACCTTCTCCCACAAGGGGAGAAGGAGAGATTGGCGCTCCCATGACCCACTTCCTCTTCGACGGCTTCGACACCGCTCCCGTCACCATCCTGCTCGCCCACGGCGCCGGCGCGCCGATGGATTCCGCCTCGATGGCCGCCACCGCCAAGGCGCTCGCCGCCGCCGGCTTTCAGGTCGCACGCTTCGAGTTCCACTATATGGCCGCTCGCCGCTATGGCCATCGCAAGCCGCCGCCGCGCGCCGAGACGGTGAACCCGGAATATGTGAAGGCGATCGCCGATCTGCGCGCCAAGGGCGTGACCGGCAGACTGATCATCGGCGGCAAATCGATGGGCGGGCGCGTCGCCTCCATGGTCGCCGACGAGATGTTCGCCAAGGGCGAGATCGTCGGGCTCGTCTGCCTCGGCTATCCGTTCCATCCGCCGGGCAAGCCGGAGCAATTGCGGACGAAGCATCTGATCAACTTGAAGACGCCGACGCTGATCTTCCAGGGCACGCGCGACGAGTTTGGCACCAAGGAGGAAGTCGCGACCTACGGCCTTTCTCCTGCCATCGAGGTGATCTGGCTGGAGGACGGCGACCATGATTTGAAACCACGCAAGGCGATCTCGGGCTTTTCGACGGGCGACCATCTGAAGACCGTGGCGGAGACGGTGAGGGCGTGGACAGAACGTCCATCTCGGTCGTCATCCTAGGGCGAAGCAAGGAGCGAAGCGACGCGCGCAGACCCTAGGATCCATGCCGTAACGCTAAGGCGTTGCAACGGTTTAGAATTCTGCCCCGCCGCGTTCAGCGGCGACGGTCACGGCATGGATCCTCGGGTCAAGCCCGAGGATGACGAAGCGCGAAGCGGCGGCACCCGCAAATGAAACTCGCCACCTTCAACATCAACAACATCAACGGCCGGCTGGAAAGCCTGCTCGCCTGGCTGGCGCGCGCAAAACCCGACGTCGTCTGCCTGCAGGAGCTGAAATCTCGCGACACCCAGTTCCCGCTGACGAAGCTCGCCAACGCCGGCTATGGCGCTGTGTGGAAGGGCGAGCCGACCTGGAATGGCGTCGCGATCCTCGCGCGCGGTGCCGAGCCGGTGCTGACGCGCGATGCACTGCCCGGCGCCGATGCCGACCGCCAAGCCCGCTACATCGAGGCGGCGGTCGACGGCGTCGTCATCGCCTGCCTCTATGCGCCGAACGGCAATCCTCGACCGGGGCCGAAATTCGACTACAAGCTCGCCTGGCACGACCGCTTTGCCGCGCATGCGGGTGAGCTCCTCGACACCGGCCTGCCGGTGGCGCTCGCCGGCGACTTCAACATCGTGCCCGAGCCGCGCGACATCTACCAGACACGCTCCTATGACGATAACGCGCTGGTGCAACCCGAAAGTCGCGCCGCCTTCGCCGCGCTGATCGCGCAGGGCTGGACAGACGCGTTGCGAAAGGTTTTTCCCAAGGAGGAGAAGCTCTACACTTTCTGGGACTATCGCCGGAACCGCTGGCCGCGCGACGCCGGCCTGAGGCTCGACCACATCTTGTTATCGAAGAAGCTCGCTCGAAAACTGAAAGGGGCGGGCATCGACCGCGAAGTGCGGGGAGGGGACAATCCAAGCGACCACGCGCCGGTCTGGGTGGAGTTGGCAACCTGACCTTCACCCGCAAGGTGAGAAGGGAAAGCTGGCGCTGTCCCGCCAGCATCTCAATCCTGACTCGTCCATCGCAATGACTTGCGGCATCGATGCCCAACGCTAATCTGCTGCAAACTTGGATGGGGGGACAATTTCATGCACGCGGTCTTGAACGGCGATCTCCAGCCATCGCCTCTCCGCCATGGTTGACACCGGCCTCGTCGCGCTTATCTCAGCCCTTGTCCTTGCCGGCGCCATCGCTCTCATTGCGATCGCGCTGCGCCGGCGCCGCAAGCGCCGCAGGGCGCGCGGCAATCCCGATCCGGCGGGCGACTACGCGCCGCGCGCCCACTGGGCGCCGACATCCGGCAAGCTCAACTTCTCGTCCTTCGTCTACATGGATGTCGACGGCGACGGCGCCTATGGTCAAGCCGACCGGCCGATGGCGGGCATCGTGGTGCGGCTCTATGACGAGCGCGGCATTTTCCTGGCTTCGGCGCGCAGCAACGCCGCCGGTTTCGCCAATTTCCCGATGTCGTCGAAGCGCCGCAGCGCGGCGATCCAACGGCCCGGCAGCTACCGCTTTTCCGTCTCGGTGCCGTCCGGCTGGCGCGCCAGCAGCGCCAACCAGGACCAGGCGGTGCGTATCGCGAACGCCCCAGGATCCATGGTCGGCCTCGCCGGCGAGGCCTTGCCGAAGCCGGTCGGGCTCGCGCCGGGGCGGACATTGAACGGCAGGACGCCGGCCGCGACGGTCGTCACGCTGTCGGTCATGGCCAAGGGTCAGTTGCTTGAGAGCCGGGCGCTGCCCGCCGACGCGGCCTTCCGCTTCCCGCTCGGCGCCGATGCCGATGAAATCGTTATTGCCGGTTCGGGGCTCGACCGAAGGCTCAAGCTGTCGGCTTACCCAGTCGATCTCGGCCTGTTGGCGCGCGGCGCGCTCGCGCCCGACGCTGCGCTCAAGGCCATCGGCTTCGACGACATAACCCCGCGCGGCCTGTGCAAAGTGCCGTCGGGCCATGCCGGGCTCGACTGGCGCAATCTCAACGCGATGGCGCGCGACCACACCGCCAACAGTGAGGGCTATGTAAACGGCAATGTCTCGGGTGCTTACATCGCCTATACCAGCAGCGGCCATCCGGCCGAGTTCGGCCGCGATGCGCCCTTCGGCTTCCACTCGGTGATGCTGACCGCGGCCTGGCTGGCCTCGGAAGGCGAGACCGTGCTTGTCGAAAGCTGGTTGGGGGAGGAGCTGATCGCCAGCGATGAGATCGCGCTGTCGGCACTAGCACCGGTTCAATACGCGCCCATGCTGCCGGCGGTGACGCGTGTCCGCATCTCCACCAGACACCACTGGCAGGCCGTGCTCGACGATCTGATCGTGGCGCTTTGACATATGCCGGCCAAAGCACTGCAATTCTTGCGAGTTCTCAAGCAAGACTAACCCGCGCCGCGTGAAGGTCTGCAACGCGTCTTTGGCTCAGAATACGACGGAAGCTGCACCGTTAGCGGTGATTGCCGAAAGCCTATCCTTCTTGACCAGCGTCGGCCTCACATAGGTCTTCTTCATCCACGCTCTCCCGAAAATTCCGCCGCATGATCTCATACGCACGTCTGCCGTCAAGCAAACGCCCGAGCAAGCGCTTCCCCTTTGCGTATTCCTGCTACTGCACTGAAATTATATCGTCAGGTAGCGCCATTGGTGATGGCGAGCGACGGACTTGCCACCACCGTCGAAAGCTTGCCCTTGCGGACGAGAATCGGCTTCTCGTAAATCTTTTTCATCCCAAATTTCCCCCGTTAATCAGTGCCGGCAAAAGCACCGATGATTTCATCAAACCGGCGAAGGCAGCGAACCCGCCACAACCGCTGAAAGCTTACCCTTGCGGATCAAAACCGGCTTCTCGTAAGTCTTCTTCATAAGATTGCTCTCCTGGAAATCCCCGGCGGATAATCTCACATAGGCAATTTCTGTCAATCACCGGCTCCAGCGGGCTGTTCTGTTCCTGGGGATAGCGTTCTACTGATGGAGCCGCCGCCCAATAGTGGGGCGACCGCGCCGGCCGGAACCGGATGCGAAGGATATCGCCCGGCGAAGCTGTGTGACGTCTTGCACTTAGCCTTGGCCGCAAGCTCGGCTAGGATGCCGGGGCCGGCCTGCTGCCGGTTGCAAGGCGGCGGAGTGGCGATGGGGGGAGACCGATGAAGAGATCGACCGAAAGGCTGCTGGCGCTGGCGATGCTGATCGTCGGCATTGCCTGTTTCGCCAAGCTCTATGCGGCGCTGGGCGGCAGGCCGCCGGCGACGGCGCGCCTGGAAGTCTTCGGCGCGGCCGGCGTGCTGTCGGTCCTTGCCGGGCTGCTTTTCCTCGCCGGGCTGCTGCCGGCCGCCGAGCATCCGCCCGCTCCTTTGTTCGGCCGCGACGCCGGGATCGCGCCGGCCGGCCATCCGCGGCTGCGCCGCGCAGCGCTCGCTTTGCCGCTGTTGGCCCTGATCGTCATCGTCGCCGACCAGTTCGGTTGGCGGGCGCCGGGCGCCGAACCGGCGAAGGAAGTCGCCACCGCGCCGGCAGATCCGGCGCCTCGATCGCCCAAACCGAGGCCCGAGCCGGAGGCGAGCGCAAAGCCAAACACGCCTGAGGCGAGCGTCGAGCAAGCCGCGCCCGCACCCGCACAGCAAGAGGCTGCAAAGCCCCCCGTTGCCCGAGCCGGTTGCGGCTCCCGTTCAGCCGGCGCCGACAGCCGCTCCACCGGCCGAGTCCGCGCCGCCGCGGCCTGCCCAGCCGGCAGAGCCGGTCCAGCCAACCCAGCAGACGGCGCTCGCTCCCGCAACGCCGCCGCAGACGGTGGCGCCGCCTCCACCGGCGCCTCCGGCCCAGCCGACCGCGCTGGAAGGCCACCGCGACGCCGTCGTCTGGCTGGCGGTGTCGGCCGACGGCCACCAGATCATGAGCGCCAGCACCGACCGCATGATCAAGCTCTGGGATATCGAGGGCAAGCGGCTGATCCGCGACCTTGGTGAGCACAAGGACATGGCGCGCAGCGCGCTTTTCATGCCCGATGGCAAGACCGTGCTCACCGCCGGCGACGACGGCGAAATCGTGCTGCGCCAGCTATCCGACGGCACGGTGCTGCACGTCTTCTCCTCAGGGGCGAACGGCGGCGTCAGGCAACTGAAGATAAGCCTGGACGGCAAGCTCGCCGTTAGCGGTCACGACACCGGTTCCGTCGTCGTTTGGGACCTGGGGAAGGAAGCGGTCTTGCATGTGCTGCCGGGCCACGACTGGTCGGTGAGTTCCGTCGCCATCTCGCCCGACGGCACCAGGGCGCTCACCGGCAGCATCGACGGTGAGCTGAAACTCTGGGACATCGTTGCGGGCAAGCAACTGCGCAGCTGGCTCGGCCACGAGCGAGGCGCCTATGGCGCGGTCTTCCTGGCCGATGGCCACCACGCGGTGACCGGCAGCGGCGATTACACGATAAAGCTTTGGGACCTCGACACCTTCAAGGAGGTCCGCCGCTTCGAGGGGCATTCCGACACGGTCTATGCGCTAGCCTTGTCGGCCGACGGCAAGCGCCTCGGCTCCGTCTCGCTCGACGGAACCGCGCGGATCTGGAACGTGGACACGGGCGCCGAGATCGCCGAATTCGACCCCGGCACTGGTCCCATGTACGCGGTCGCCTTCGCCGCCGACGGCACGCTATTGACCGGCGGCATCGACCGCGCCATCCGCGACTGGCCGGCGGCGGGCGGGGATGGCACGGTGCTGTTTGCCGGGGCGCCGGAGTGAGTGTGACGTTGGAGGTGGGCGAAAAGCGGCCTCGACAGCCGATCTCGCCCAAGTGGGGAAAAATGCCCGGCAGAGCAGATGGGGCGCCACGAACGGCGCCTGTTAGAAGGAGACCTGTACAAGGACTGTCCGAGCAGCCATCGTCGCCGCATGAGCAACACTGCCGAATCCACCTATTTTGTCCTGCAGCAGATCGATCCTGCGACCGGTTCGGCTATCGCTGAGGCTCGAATCCGCGTCTTGGACCTGAAAAAGCTTAGCGCGGTTCTGGGTTGCGGCAACACACAGCTATCAGGCTCATGGGAATTGGACCCGGGAGATATTCAAAGGCTGGGCGCGATATGCATCCCACCTCGCGAGCTTGATCCGAGGCTCAATCGCATCGAGCCCTGGCATCCAATCCGCGAGACACCGTATCTCGTTCACACGAATTTCGAGCTGCCGCTGATGCTTGAAGGTCGCAAGCCTCTGGCGGTGTTCCAAGACGCCTATCCGGTGGAGTGGTTGACGGAAATGCTGGCCCGCTTCGACCCGTTCGTCCGTTCGGGTCGGTTGGTGCGCCGCATAATCGACACGCCCTTCACCGAGGCCGAGCGCGCCCGCTTCCCAAAGTTCGAAAGATGGCGGCGCGCCTTTCGTACTCCCCGGCGAAGAATGGCGAATAGACGCATATCTGCTGGCATCGAAAGTCTCCGCCAAGACCGGCTGGAACGAAGTCCTCGAACGGATGGAGGGCTCGCTTCTCGGCTATGAGGATTGGCAGAATGATTGGTGGGTTGAGCGTAGAGCACGAGGGCGAGAGGCGGGCATTCGTCCGGAAAAATGAATAGCGCCCTTGGATTACCTAACAGGCCGGCTGGACAGCCCCCTGGCCTGCCGGGCATCTCCCCGCAAGGAGGAAGATTGGCAGTTCCTGCGACGGCACCCTCTCTGCAGCGTCGCCGATTGGCGAAGCCGTCGCGACATCCAATCTCCCCCCTTGCGGGGGAGATGCCCGGCAGGGCAGAGGGGGGTGTGACGGAACGCAGCTTCTGTAAGGGAATTCGATCCCCATCATGCTCCACCTCGTCGAAGCCTCGATCGCCGATCTGCGCCGCGCGCTGGAAGATGGCACAGTCACCAGCGTCGAGCTTGTCGCTGCGTATCTGCGGCGCATCGCCCATTACGACCGCCACGGCATCGCGCTCAACGCCGTGCCCATCCTCAACCCGAAGATGTTCGAGGAGGCCGAAGCGTCCGACCGGCGCCGGCGCGAGGGCAAGACGCTCGGATCGCTCGACGGCATCCCCTACACCGCCAAGGATAGCTACAAGGCGACGGGCCTGACGGTTGCCGCCGGCTCGCCGGCCTTCGAGCATCTCGTCGCTACGGAAGACGCCTTCACCATCGCCCGGCTACGCGCGGGCGGCGCGGTGCTGGTTGGCCTCACCAACATGCCGCCGATGGCCAATGGCGGCATGCAGCGCGGCGTCTATGGTCGCGCCGAAAGTCCGTATAACAAGGATTTCCTCACCGCCGCCTTCGCCTCCGGCTCGTCCAACGGCTCGGGCACCGCGACCGCAGCCAGTTTCGCCGCCTTCGGGCTCGGCGAAGAAACGTGGTCGTCCGGGCGCGCGCCTGCCTCCAACAACGCGCTGGTCGCCTACACGCCTTCGCGCGGCGTGATCTCGGTGCGCGGCAACTGGCCTTTGGTGCCGACCATGGATGTGGTGGTGCCGCATACGCGCACCATTCCCGACATGCTGGAGCTGCTCGACGTCATCGTCGCCGACGATGCCGAGACGCGCGGCGATTTCTGGCGCGTGCAGCCCTGGGTGCAAATCCCGAAAGCCTCGGCGCTGCGGCCGGCGAGCTACACCACGCTTGCCGTGCAGGGTGCGCTCAAGGGCAAGCGGCTCGGCGTGCCGAAAATGTATATCGGCAAGGATGACGGCGCGGAGCGCCCGATCGAGACGCGCGCCTCGGTACTTGAGCTCTGGCGGCAGGCGGCGCGCGACCTTGAATCACTAGGCGCCGAGGTGGGCGAGGTCGATTTCCCTGTCGTCTCCAACTACGAACGCGACCGGCCGGGCGCGCTGTCGATGGTCGACCGCGGCCTTGTGCCGCCGGAATTCGCCGAACGCGAGATCTGGGACCTGTCCATCTGGTCCTGGGACGATTTCCTGCGCGCCAATGCCGATCCGGCCATCCCCGATCTCGCTGCGGTCGACGGCGCAAAGATCTTCCCGCAGCCGCCGGGCACGTTGCGCGATCGCTATGGCGATGCCGATTTCGATCTGGCGCAGTATGTCGAGCGGGCGAAGCGGGGCGTGGCGCCGCTCGTGGACATTCCCACCATCGAGGCGGGCCTGAAGGGCCTGGAAACAACGCGCCGCGCCGACTTCGAAGACTGGCTCGATGCCAACCGGCTCGACGCCGTGGTGCTGCCGGCGGTCGCCGATGTCGGCCCGGCCGATGCCGACGTCGACGAGGCTTCCGCACGGCTTGCCTGGCGAAACGGCACCTGGGTCGCCAACGGCAATCTGGTCTGGCGGCATCTCGGCATCCCGACCGTGACAGTGCCGATGGGCACTATGGCCGATATCGGCATGCCGGTCGGCCTCACCTTCGCCGGCAAGGCTTATGACGACGTGGCGTTGTTGAGGATCGCCGGCGACTACGAGCGCGCCACGAAGCGCCGCACCGCACCGCCGCGCACCCCGCCGCTGGCCGATGATGTGTTCGAGGCCAGGGGCGCGGCAAGTCGTGTTGGCGATGCCCCGCTCACGCTGGCGCTCACGGCTGAGACGACCCGCGCCGGCGACACCGATGAGATCGCGATCGCGCTGGAGACCGGCGACGCGGCGGTGGTGAAAGTCCACGTCAACGGCGAGCCGGTTTCCATGCAAGGCAGCGCTAACCGATTCACCGGTCGCGTGATCGTACCGGCCACGACCCATCAAGGCTTCCACAGCGTCTGGCGCGGCGCCTATGGCTCCATCGTCACGGCCATTGTGAGGTCGCCGGATGGGCGCGTCAGCGGGGCGTATAGGGTGACGGGTGGGATTGGATAGCTTCCTCCTTCACAAGCGGAGAGGAGAAGATCGAGCTACTCGGTCCAATCCACCACCAGCGCCACCACCCCGAACAGCGCTCCAACCGCGCACACCGCGTTCCAGCCGCCCCAGGTCCAGGCGATGCCGGCAAGCAGCGAGCCGATCGCGCCGCCGATGAAGAAGATGCCGACGAACAGCCCGTTGATGCGGCGCGCCTTGGGCTGCAGGAGATTAACCGCACGGCGGCCCAGCGTCTGGTCGCCGGTGACGCCGAAATCGAGCAGCACGGCGCTGACACCCATCAGGATGAGCGGCAGCCATGCCCCGGCTTTGGCCGCCCCGGCCCATGCGGCGAGGCCGAGCGCCGCAATCAGCACGAGATGGCAGAGGATCGTGGCGGTGCGCGTAAAGCCGCGGTCGCCGGCGCGGCCGAAGATCGGCGTCACAGCCGCGCCGCCGGCGCCGACAAATGCGAACAGCGCAATGCCTTTCTGGCCAAGGTCGAAAGGCGAGGCGGACAGGCGTAGCGCCACCGCCGTCCAGAACACGCTGAAAGCCGCCATCACCAGGCTCGCGGTGAAGGCACGACGCCGCAGCACCGGCTCTTGGGCTAGAAGCCCCGACCAGCGAGGCTATGAGCCCCGCATAGCTCGTATGCGCCAGTGGCTTGCGCCTTGGCAAAGCGAGGCCGAGCAGGATGGCGAGCAGCGCCAGTGCCGCGGCGCTGATGCCGTAGAAGGCGCGCCAGCCGAAGGCGTCGGCGACGAGGCTGGCGATCGGACGCGAGAGCAGGATGCCGATCATCAGCCCGCTCATCACGTCACCGATAACGCGCCCGTCCTGTCCCGGAGGCGCCATCGAGGCCGCGACCGGCACCAGCACCTGGATGCAGGAACAGGCCGCCCCAAGCACGAACAGCACGGCAAGCAGCGAGGCGGCCGACGGCGCGAATGACGCGACCGCCGCCGCCAGCGCGGCCGCGCACAGCATGCGCAGCGCCAGCACCCGGTTCTCAACGAGATCGGACAACGGCACCAGGAAGAACAGCCCGGCGGCATAGCCAAGTAGGGTTGCCATCGACACCAGGCCGCTTTCCGATGCCGCCGCGCCCAGCGACGGGCCGATCAGCCCGACCAGCGTCTGGGGCGCGAACAGATTGGTGACGATGATGCCGACCGAAGCGGCGAACAGCAGCGTCTGGGATCGGGTGATCGTGCCGCCGCCGGCATGCGGCGACGGAACGGCGAACTCGGCCGTCGCGATCCGGGCGTTATCTGTTCCGTTCATGGGTAGCCTCGCTGTCTGCATATTTCGCGAGGACTTTATTCGCGCTGATCATAATGCTACAACTGAAATGATTTGATAATGATTATGCGAGATACGCATGAACATCCATGACCTTGAAGCCTTCGTCGCCGTCGTCGAAACCGGCTCCATCGTCGGCGCCTCTGCCAGGCTCAATCTCACCCAGCCCGGCGTGACGCGCCGGGTGCAGAATCTCGAGGAGCGGCTGGCGACGCCTTTGCTCGACCGCCAGTCGAAGCCGCTCAAACCCACCGCATCGGGTCGCGAGGCCTATGAGCATGGCCGTCGGCTGCTGCGCTCGCTGGAGGATCTGAAGGCGGGCGTCTCGCCGGCCGGCGAGGTGAGGGGCGAGTTCCGCCTCGGCATCATGCCTTACCTCTCGACCAGCGCGCTGTCGGAGCCGCTCGACGGTCTTCGCGCGGCCTTCCCCCAACTGACATTGAAGATCACCTCCAGCCTGTCGCCGCGCCTGGTGGAGCAGGTGCTGCACAGCGAGATCGACGCGGTCGCCGTCTGTCTAGCCGAGGGCGTCGCGCCGCCGCCGGAGCTCGTCGGCGACGACCTCGGCGTGCAGGCGGTGCTGCTGGTGGCCGCGCCAAGCCTCGGCGTGCCGAAGCCGGCCGAGCTCAACGATCTTGCGCGCTACCCCTGGGTGCTCAACGAAACCGGCTGCGGCTTCCGCGCCTTCATCCGCCATCGCTTCGAGGCGGCGCGGCTGCCCTTCCATGTCGGCGTGGAGGCGCAGGGCGCGGATCTGAGAATGTCGCTGGTGGCGCGCGGCCACGGCATCGGCGTCGTCACGCCGGGCGCGCTGTCCGGCAGCCAATGGCGCGACGCGGTCGAGGTGGTCGACTGCCCAGGCTTCAAGCCGCAGGTGCGCTGTTGGCTGCTCCACCGCCCGCCGGCCGGCAGGCTGGCGCGTCCGATCGCGGTGTTCCGCGACGCGCTGGCGGAGGCGCTGAAGGGGCCGATGCCGCTGATGTCGTGAGAGCCAAGCGCCTTATCTTCCCCCTGACAGTGGAAAAAGCGATTTCAACATCTTGGCAAAGCGAAGTGTTAGAGACTGCCAGAGGGAGTGGGTTGCACCGTCCGTCGAGTTCGCTATCTCCGGGTCTTGTGATCGGGGCAGGGAGGCGAGCCACGAATCCCAAAACTTCTGCTGCATCGAGACGAACACGGGCATCACGTCATAGCCATCGTCAAATATATTGACTAAGTCGCTCTTCTTGGGACGCTCGCCCGTTTTCACTTTGCAGACCACCAATCCTCGACTCATCTCTGTCACGGTGCCTTCAGGGAAAACATTGGCGCTCGCGCCATAACAAAAGGGTAGTAGTCCTTCCACTTCGAGCTGATTGCGGATTTGGCATAGGGCTTCGAAATAGTCGTCTTCTTCAGCAGCGATGACTTTATTGCGATAGCTGCAGGTGAGCCTGCATCGGGTCCCCGCATCGTGCGGCGTGAACACCGCCTGCTCGTCACCTCCCGTGCCTCCTCCGATCAGGAATACGGTGTATTGTTCATCCATTGTCATCCCCCGATCTCTCGATCATCTTAGTTGTGATTAATCCTGAATGCAACTCAAAATTGTAGATGGTTTGCGCAAGTTGCTGCTTGCTGGCTCCTGCCTCGTCCTTGACCCATCCCCCACCCACGCTATCTTCGCGCCATGCCAGACACAGCCCCCTCCGCCGCCGCGCCGCTGATCGTCATCGACCTGCAGACCGGCATGTTCGACGGTCGGTTCGATCCGCCGATCCATGACGCCGACACGATCGCCGAGCGTGCCCGTCGGCTGATCGACTGGGCACGGCGTTCCGGCCGCAAGGTGGCGTTTATCCGCCATGACGGACCGGAAGGCGATCCGCTGGCGCCGGGCGCTTCCGGTTGGCCGGTATGGCCGCTGCTCGGTCAGGCCGCCGACGAACCGACCTTCGGCAAGACCGTCGGCAACGCCTTCTCGAATCCCGAACTCGTTGAATGGGTGGCGGGACACGGCGCGAAGGACGTCGTGCTCCTCGGCGCCCAGACTGATTTCTGCGTCGCCGCCACCGTGAAGGGCGCCTTTGCCGAGGGATTTGGCGTCACCGTGGTTTCGGACGCGCATTCGACGCTGGATTCTTTGGAGGAAAACGCGCCCGACATCATTGCCCGCCACAACGAGGCTTTCGCGGGGCAGGGCGTGCGGATGGCGACGACGGCGGAGTTGATCGAAGGCTGAGCGCGCCTTCACCTTCTCCCGTTGTGGGAGAAGGGAGACCCCCAACCTCAGGAGCCCATCTTGCCAAGTCTTTCTCTTCCCGCCGAAGGAGGCTGCCGCTGCGGCCGCGTGCGCCTGAAAATCTCGGCAAAGCCGCTGCTCACCATGGCCTGCCATTGCACGGGTTGCCAGTCGATGTCGTCCAGCGCCTATTCGCTGAGCGCGGCGATCCCCTCGGAAGGTTTCGAGGTGACGAAGGGCGAACCGGTGGTCGGCGGCCTGCATGGCGCCTCGAAACATTATTTCTGCGGCTACTGCATGACCTGGATGTTCACGCGGCCGGAAGGGATCGACTGGTTCGTCAATCTGCGCCCGACCATGCTCGACGACCATACTTGGTTTGCGCCCTTCATCGAGACCTGGACGTCTGAGAAATTGCCCTGGGTGGCGACGGCGGCCGTGCACAGCTACGCGACGTTGCCTGCCTTCGAGGAATATGAGCCGCTGGTCGCCGAATACGCCGGCACCCAAGGCTGAGTAAAAGCGGCCGGTCGAAAAGGCGACCCAAGGCGCGGTCGCCGTTGGCGTTTCCGGTCATGGTCGACGCGGCCGTTGGGGGCGCATTGTTGGGGATGTGCTTGGGCGTCCGCGTCGACCACGGCGGCCTCATACCGCAGGCTTCACCATGGCACATTTGGCGCCCGCTGAAACTTCCGCGAAAACGGTATATGGCAGCCGTTGAACTTGCCTTCTTCCATAAGGAGAGAAGGCAAGGCGAAACACTTTCTATCCCTTGCCGCATTGACCTCGTCCGTTCGACCGGCGACGACTGACGCCTTCCTTGTCAGCGGATTGCATCGTGGATCAGACTCATTTTCTCAACGCCAGGCTTGCCGACGGCTCGCTCCGTGACCTCACCGTTGCCGGTGGCCGCTTCAGCGCCATCGCGCTTGCAGCCAATGCGACGATGCCGCCGTCCGGCGCTATCGACCTCGCCGGCCAGCTCGTCCTGCCGGCTTTCGTCGAGGGCCACATCCATCTCGACACCTCCTTCTACGACGATGTCTGGCGCCCGCACATTCCCTGCACCAACGGCTTCGACGTGCGCGAGCGGGTTGCCTTCCAGATGCGCAACCTCGAGCAGGCAGCACCCATGGCGGAGCGGGCGAGAAACCAGCTCGAGCTCTGCGTTGGCAATGGCAGCCTCGCCATGCGCAGCCATGTCATGGTCGACGCCGCGGTCGGGTTGAAGCATGTGGAGGCGATCCTTTCGGTGCGGGAGAAATACCGCCACCTCATCGACATCCAGCTCGTCGCCTTCCCGCAGAGCGGCATTCTGTCCTCGCCAGGCACCGCGGAGTTGCTCGACGAGGCGCTCAAGCTCGGCTGTGACCTGATCGGCGGGCTCGACCCGGCAAGCTTCGATCGCGACGTGAAGGGCCATCTCGATGTGGTGTTCGGCCTTGCCGAAAAACGCGGCGCCGGTATCGACATCCACCTGCATGACCGCGGCACACTCGGCCTGTTCGAGATCGAGGAGATCGCCGCCCGGACCGCGACAATGGGCATGCAGGGAAAGGTTGTCGTCAGCCACGCCTACGGGCTGGGCGACATCTCCGCCGATGCATTGGCCAAGGCTGGCGAGCGGATCGCCAGCGCCGGCGTCGCCATCATGACCAACGCGCCCGGCGATCATCCATTCCCGCCGGTGGCGGCGCTGCGCAAGGCGGGCGTCACCGTCTTCGCCGGTTCCGACAACATCCGCGATTCATGGTGGCCCTATGGCGATGGCAACATGCTGAACCGCGCCAACATGATCGGCTACCGCTGCGGCTTCTACGAAGATTGCGAGCTGGAGGCCGCCTACGACGTGGTCGGCCACGCCGGCGCCAAGGCGCTGGGACTCGAAGGCTACGGCATCGCTGTCGGCGCCAAGGCGGATTTCATTGCGCTGAAGGCCGAGCATGTCCCGGAAGCGGTGGTGGCGGTGCCAAAGGATCGCACCGTCTATCGCGCGGGCAGGGAAGTGGCGCGAGGCGGGAAAGTGGGGCCGAAAACCAGGTGAATTAGAAGCCGTTAATTTGTTGCCGAGCTACAACTCGCGCTATCGCCTCCCTCTCGGAGACGTGAATCAATCCATCAAGGCGACCAGCCCAAGCGTCTGACATGCAGGTCATGCAAGCTCCTGGTTTTCATGCAGACCGCGTGGCTGATCCTGCAAACTAATTTGCATGCATATGTTTCAAGCCGTTCCGGCTTCGTGAAGCATTTCACCGTTCGCGCGCAATCCACCGGTTACAGACGCATCGCAAAAGCGACGCCGGGAAGAGGCGGCACCGGTTTTCCGCCGCTGATTTAGGAGGTTTTTCATGTTCAAAAGTCTCAACCGAATCCGCGCCGCCTTCGCGCAGGCCAGCAAGCGCCGCCGCACGGCGCGCGAGCTTAACGAGCTGCCGACCGAGATCCAGAAGGACATCGGCTGGCCTGACAGGATCGAACCTGACGAGATCCGTTTGCCGTTCTAATCGCGCGGCCGCCGGAGCCGGAGCGCCGCGGCCCTGGCAGGCCGATCCGGGTGGCCGCTACGCCAGCCACCACCACAGGGCGCCGATGGCCAGCGCGATCAGGACCGCCACGCCGGCAAGCATCAGATAAGATCCCATGATCATCCCGTTGATGATCTTCTTGATGCTGGCGCGGTCGTTGAGGTTGGGGAAGGGTTCGTTGGGCATCGCGACGCCAAGGAAATTGCAGAGCGGCGCCCAGCCGTCGCTGACCTTGAAGACAAGCAGCTTCTCAGGCGGCACCGCCGCCTTCACCTCGTCGACATAGGCGTTATAACGCGCCACCGCTTTGTCGCGGTCGTTCATCACGCCCTTCAGCGTCCGGCCCCAGACCAGCTTGCGCGACATGTCGCCGAACTTGCGGCCGAACGGCGTCAGCCATTCCAGCACCCTGAACTGCCAGACATTCTCGGTGAAGTAGATCGTGTCGATGGTGCTGTCGTACCAGGCCTCGGCTCCGCGCGGATGCAGGGTCAGAAGCACCTTGGCTTCCGGATAGGCGGCCATCAGCTCGCGCCATACGCAGCAGCCCGGATTGTCGACGGTCGCCCGATAATTGGCGAAGACCCGGTTCCAGTCATGCTGCGCGCCGGGCGGGCTGTTCGCCACCTTGCGCCAGAAGTCGAGATGGCCCTTGTTGGCCTTGTTGATGATGACTTCCTGCATATGATAGCTCGGAAAGCCGAGCCTGTTCAGCGCGGCGAAAGTCGACCACGTGCCGGTGCGGCCGAAGCCGGCCCCGATGACCTCGAGCGTCATACGCGTTCCCCCATTTGCTCCGGATTGATTTTCTATCAACTTCCAGTTTCTGGTCATAATCGTGCGCTGGCCTTGCCGAGCGTGCAATGGCTTTTCATTAGCATTTGCGAAAATCTGTGGGCCAAATGTTGCCTGGACGATGAGCCATGACCGTTTTGTGTATTCACGCGAAAGGCCAGGCCTGATAATAGGTCAACTAACCTGACCTAAATAGAAGCACGCTGCGGGAGGTGCGTCTTGACCCTGTTGAACCTTCTGGCCTCGCGTTCCTCGCGCATGAAGGCTTCGGAAATCCGCGAGCTGTTGAAGCTGCTCGACCAGCCCGACATCATCTCCTTCGCCGGCGGCATTCCCGACCCGTCGCTGTTTCCGGCCGAAGCCATCGGCGATGCCTACCAGGCCGTGCTGGGCGGCAAGGAGGCGGGCGCCGCGCTGCAGTACCAGGTCAGCGAGGGTTTCCTGCCGCTGCGCAAATGGCTGGCCGCCTATATGGGCAAGCTTGGCGTTCAGTGCGACGAAGGCAACATCTTCATCACCTCCGGCTCGCAGCAGGCGCTCGACTATCTCGGCAAGCTCTTTTTGTCCCCCGGCGACACTGCGCTGGTGACATGGCCGACCTATCTCGGCGCGCTGCAGGCCTTCAACGCCTATGAGCCGCGCTACGACCGGCTGAACCCCGCCGGCGGCAACATGACGCCCGAGGCTTATCGCGCGGCAGCGGCGGCAAATGGCGGCAAGGTGAAGTTCGCCTATCTGGTGCCGGATTTCGCCAACCCGACCGGCAATACGCTGGATGCCGAGCAGCGCGAGGCGGTGCTCGACCTCGCCGGCGAGCTCGACATCGCCGTCATTGAGGATGCCGCCTATCGCGCGCTGCGTTACGACGGGGAGGGCGAGCCGCCGATCCTGGGGCTCGACTGCGCCCGCGCCGGCGGCATCGATCATGCGCGCACGCTCTATTGCGGCTCCTTCTCGAAGATACTGTCGCCCGGCATGCGCGTCGGCTGGGTCTGCGCGCCGCGCCATGTGGTGGAAAAACTGGTCCTGATGAAGCAGGCCTCCGACCTGCACAGCCCGTCGATCAACCAGATGGTCATGCACCGCGTCGCCGAAACCATTTTCGACGCCCAGGTGGAAAAGCTGATCGGCGCCTACCGAAAGCGCCGCGATGCGCTACTTTCCGCGCTGGAAGCCGACATGCCCGCCGGCATTTCCTGGAGCCGTCCGGACGGCGGCATGTTTGTCTGGCTGACGCTGCCGCAAGGTACGGATGCCACCGAGTTGCTGGCGCGCTCGATCAAGGAGGCGCGCGTCGCCTTCGTGCCGGGCAACGCCTTCTACGCCGACAGCACCGGCCGCAACACGCTGCGCATGTCATTCACGCTTGCCGACGACCACGCGGTGAACGAAGGCGTGCCGAGACTGGCAAAGCTGCTGCGGGGCTGATCTTCCTCCAGGGAGATCAGCAGCCGGCCGTCCACTCGCGCAGGCGTGATTGGTCGTGCGCAGGCGTGATTGTCCGCGCGCCCGATTCCTCGGCTAGTGTCGCGATCGATCCAACCCCCTGGATCGACCCGGCCGTGGGGTCCCACCTCCACGGTCCGAACGAAAGAGCCCCGACGGCCTCCACCGGCGGGGCTTTTTCATTGTCCCGGCAGGCGGCCGCGCTAACTTGCCCTTTTTCGGGCCGCTTTTCGGCTACGCTACGTCATTCAGGGAGGATCAGATGACCTTGCGCCTCGGCTTCACTTTGCTTGCCCTTGTCGCCTTCGCCAGTCAGGCGGCGGCCTTCGAGATATCCAGCCCGTCGGTGTCGAACGGCAAATGGGACGCGAAATATCTCGGCGACAAAGCCGGCTGTGGCGGGCAGAGCGTCTCGATCGCGCTTGCCTGGAAGGATCCGCCGGCCGGAACGAAAAGCTACGCGCTGACCATGTTCGACACCGATGCCAATGGCGGCAAGGGCTTTTGGCACTGGCTGGCCTGGAACATCCCGGCGAGCGCCAAGGGTCTGCGCGAGGGCGCCGGCGCGCAGGGCGGCAAGCGCATGCCCAAGGGCTCCGTGCAGGGCAAAGGCGGCGTCGGCCGCGCCGGCTATTTCGGCCCGTGCCCGCCGCCCGGCAGCGGCGACCATCACTATGTCTTCACGCTCTATGCGCTGGGTGAAAAGACATTGCGCATACCGGCCAACCCCTTGCCGGAGATGATCTCGGTCGCCGCTAAAAGCTCTGCGCTCGGCCAGGCGACCGTGACATACACATATGGGAGGTAACGGGGCGGCCAATCTCCCGCACGAGGCGAGATTACATTACTCCGCCGCTTGCAGCTTATCCTGCGTCTTCGTCTCGAAGTCGCTGGCGTCGTGGCGCTCGCGCAGCTGGAAGGCCGGATCGCCGGACATGCGGTTGACCATGCGGCCGCGCTTCACCGCAGGCCGCGCGTCGATCGCGTCGGCCCAGCGCTGCACATTCTTGTATTCGTGCACCGAGAGGAACTCGGCGGAGTTGGTGTAGCTGCGGCCCTTGGCGAGCCCGCCATACCAGGGCCAGACCGCAATGTCGGCGATCGTGTAGTCGGGGCCCGCGAGATATTCGCTCTCCGCCAGCCGGCGGTCGAGCACATCCATCTGCCGCTTGGTCTCCATGGCGAAGCGGTCGATGGCGTATTCGATCTTTTCGGGCGCATAGGCATAGAAATGGCCGAAGCCGCCGCCGAGATAAGGCGCCGAGCCCATCTGCCAGAACAGCCATGAGAAGGTTTCCGCGCGCGCCGCGCGTTCGGTCGGCAGGAATGCGCCGAACTTCTCGGCGAGGTAGGTGAGGATCGAGCCGGATTCGAACACGCGCACCGGCTTCGGCTCGCTATGGTCCATCAGCGCCGGGATCTTCGAATTAGGATTGACCTCGACAAAGCCCGAGCCGAACTGGTCGCCGTCGCTGATCTTGATCAGCCAGGCATCGTATTCCGCACCCTTGTGGCCGAGCGCCAGAAGCTCCTCCAGCATGATCGTCACTTTCTGGCCATTGGGCGTGGCCAGCGAGTAGAGCTGCAGCGGGTGCTTGCCGACCGGCAGTTTCTTGTCATGCGTGGGGCCTGCGATCGGCCGGTTTATCGAGGCGAACTCACCGCCATTTGGCTTGTTCCAGGTCCAGACTTTCGGCGGGACGTATTGGTTCATGTTGAAGGCCTTGTGTTTCGTGAAGGGCGGCATCTGCCACGGATGCCGATAGACTTAGGTGCGGTTCCGCGCGCGTCAAAGAAAAAAGTTCAATCTTCATTGAACTAGCGCTTATGCCAGCTTGGGCGAGGGGGAATCCGCCCTTGCACGGCGCTCCTTCGGCCATACTTATAGGCAGAGACCCGCAATGCAGGATGGATCGATGACCATCGAGAAAATTTCGCGCTCCGTAATCGCCGTGCGCGCCACGGTTCCGGACGACGCCTTCACCGCCAATGCGCTGGGCACGCGCCGCGAGGGCAGTGGCGTGGTGATCCGCGACAATGGGCTGGTGCTCACCATCGGCTACCTCATCACCGAGGCCGAGGAAGTGTGGCTGACCGACCAGGATGGCCGTGTGGTGGCCGCGCATGCGCTGGCTTACGACCAGGAGACCGGCTTCGGCCTCGTGCAGGCGCTGTCGCCGCTCGGCCTGCCGGCTGTCCAGCTCGGCAATGCCAGGAAAGCCAAGATCGGCGATGCCGTGACGCTCGCCGACGGAATCGGCCAGCAGGTCGATGCCCACATCGTGACCAAGCAGGAATTCGCCGGCTATTGGGAGTATCTGATCGACGAGGCGATCTTCACGGCGCCCGCGCATCCGTCCTGGGGCGGCGCCGCGCTGTTCGACCGCGCCGGCAAGCTGCTCGGCGTCGGCTCGCTGCGCCTGCAGATGAGCCGCGCCGGCGAGGTAGCCGACATCAACATGGTCGTGCCTATCGATCTTCTGACGCCGATCCTCGACGATCTGATCAAGCGCGGCCAGGCGGCGAAGGCGCCGCGTCCGTGGCTCGGCGCCTTCTCGGCCGAGTCGAACGGCATGGTGGTGGTGATGAGCGTCGCCGAAGGCGGCCCGGCCGCACAGGCGGGCCTGCGCCAGGGCGACATCATCTCCGATGTGCGCGACGGCGAAGTCGATGGTCTGGCCGATTTCTACAGAAAACTCTGGCAGAACCCGGCCGGTGCGGAAATTCCGCTGCGCGTCGTGCGCGACGGCCGCGAGACATGGCTGCGCGTCAAATCCGCGGACCGCAATTCCTTCCTGAAGAAGCCGCAGCTGCAGTAGGCTCGGAGCGCCGGTGCATCCCAGGTTGCTGAAGACCTTTCTCGCGGCCGCGCGTACCCGCAACGTCACGCGCGCGGCGCAGGAGATCCATCTCGCCCAGTCGAGCGTCAGCGACCAGATCCAGGCGCTGGAGACTGAGCTTGGCGCCAGTCTCTTCACCCGCTCGCGGCAGGGGCTCACCCTGACGCCGGCCGGCGAGGCGCTGAAACCCTATGCCGAGGAACTGCTGGCGCTCGCCGGCGACGCGCGGGCCGCCATCGATGCCACGAGGGCCGGGACGGCCGGCACAGTGTCGATCGGCGCGCTGGAAACCATCGCCTCGGCAACGCTTGCCGGCTGGCTTGCCGGCTTCCGCGCCGGTCATCCGGACATCGACATCAAGCTGAAGATAGCCGGAAGCGGCGAGTTGCTGCGCAGGCTGGGCGACGGCGAGATCGACGTCGCTTTCTGCTTCGAGCGGCCCCCAGAGATCGATGTTGGTGAGACGGACCGCCGCCTTGCCAGGCGCGTCGTGGCGGTCGAGCCGCTGGCGCTGATAGCGCCGCCCGGCGACAACCGGGCGGATGTCGATCTGGCGACGCTGGCCGAGAAGCATTTCGTCGCCACCGAGACAGGCTGCGTCTACCGCGCCATGGTCGACAAGGCATTCGCCGAAGCAGGCCTCGGCAATCCCAACCTCGCCGCCGAAGCCGGCAGCATCGACGCCATTGCCGGGCTGGTGGCGGCCGGCGCCGGCTTCGGTCTCGTTCCGCGGATCGCGGTCGCCGCCGCGATCGATCGCGGCGAGGTGTCCGAGCTTGCCTGGCCTGGGGCGGTCCGCTCGGCGGACGTGGTGATGATCTGGCGCCGCCGGCGCGTCCAGCCGCCGGCGCTTAAGGCACTGCTCATCGCTTTACGGGAGGGGTTCGCCTTGGTCACGCCAGGCGGTGCCCGCCCTCGACATGCAGCGTCTCTCCCGTCGTAAAGCCATTGCCGATCAGGAAGCGGATTGCGTCGGCGATGTCCTCCGGCTTTCCGACCCGACCTACCGGCAGTCGTTTCGCCATCGCCGCAAGCGTGTCGTCCTTTTTGTCGCCGGCGACGAACTCCCAGATCGGCGTGTCGACCCAGCCGGGCGAGACGGCGTTGACCCGGATCGGCGCCAGTTCGACGGCCAAAGCCCGCACCAGCCCTTCCAATGCGGCGTTTACGGCGGCGACGACCGAGCCGCGCGCCGCCGGCCGGTGGGCGGCAATGCCCGAGACGAAGGTGAGCGAGCCGGCTGACGGCAGCTTCGGCGCGCCGTGCTTGGCGAGCAAAAGCGGCCCGTAGAACTTGCTTTCCACCACCTTTTGCGCGGCTGAAAGCTCGATGTCGGGCAACAGCCGGTAGGCGCCCTCGATGTCGGCCGCCGTGCTGACGATGTGGTCGAGCCTGCCGATGCGCTGAAACAGTGCGGCGACCTCATCCTCGCGGCTGATATCGACCACGGCTGTTTCGAGCGTGCCCGGCTGGCCGAGTTTTTCCCGCGCAGCGTCCAGCTTCGCTTCGCCGCGCCCGGCGATGATGACGTGCGCGCCTTCCTCAAGGCATCGCCTGGCGAGCGCCAGCCCCATGCCCGAGCTGCCGCCGACGATCAGGATTTTTTGCTTCTCCATGTCCATGCCTTTCCTTTGCATGGAGGAGGTTTGGCAGACCCAGGCGCGAAGCGGAAACGGAAGAAACCGATGGTGGTATCGGAGCCTCCGATGGCGGTTCAGCCGATCTCCCCTTGTGGGGGAGATGCCCGGCAGGGCAGAGGGGGGCGCGAAGGAATGCGACCTTTCAGTTTCGTCTCGATCGGATAGAACGAACGTCATTGTCGGTCGGCGGGACAGCGCCCCCCTCTGCCCTGCCGGCCATCGCCCCCACGAGGGGGGAGATTAGCAGCTTCGGCGCCGCGCAAGGAGGAACAACGATGGCCCCCATCAAGGTGGATCCGAACAAGGTGCGCGAATTCGCGGATGCCGAAAGCTTCTATGCCTGGCTTGCCGACAACCACGCCAGCGAAAGCGAGGTCTGGATCAAGATCCACAAGGTCGGTTCTGGTCTCGCCTCGATCACGCCAAAGGAGGCGATCGACGTCGTGCTTTGCTTCGGCTGGATCGACGCGGTGCGCAAGTCGCTCGACGAGAAGAGTTTCCTGCAGCGCTACACGCCGCGCGGCAGGAAGAGCATCTGGAGCAAGATCAACATCGACAATGTCGCGCGCCTGATCGAGGCGGGCCGCATGACCGAGCATGGCCTCAAGCAGGTCGAGGCCGCCAAGGCCGACGGTCGCTGGGACCGCGCCTATGGCGGATCGAAGGAGATGACCATCCCGCCCGACCTGCAGGCCGCGATCGATGCCGAACCGAAGGCGAAAGCGATGCTGGAGAAGCTTTCGGCACAGAACCGCTTCGCGCTCGCCTTCCGCGTCCACAACATGAAGACCGAGGCCGGCCGCAAGAAGAAGATTGCTGATCTGGTGGCGATGTTGAAGCGCGGCGAGACGATCCACCCGCAGAAGAAGTAAGGCATGATCCCGAAATGGTTGCAGGGTTGCCCACTAAGTCCCGCAAACAAAAACGCCGCCCGGGAGGGAGGGCGGCGTTTTCGGGAAGCGATGATCCTGAACCCTTAGCAAGCGGTCTCGGATCATCCGGTCATGAAGGCCGCAACGCGTCAGGCCTTATGCGGCCTTCTTCGCAACATGCTTCTTCATCACATGGTGCTTGCGCACGTGGTGCTTCTTCACGTGATGATGCTTGCGAGCATGATGACGGTGGTGCTTCCTGAGCTTCTTGTGCGGGCCATTGGCGGCAGGCTTCGCCGTCTCGGTGGCCGAGGCCGGAGCAGTGGTCGTGGCAGTCGTCGTGGTCGCAGCGGGTGTGGTTGCTGCGGCGTTGGCTTCGGTGGTGCCGAGCGCCGGCACCGCGAAAGCGAGAGCGACGGCGAGGCCGAGTGCGGAAAGAAGGGTCTTTTTCATAATCGGCATTCCTTGGGTTCGGATCAATGTCTGTTGTTGCGCGCCGTAGTGGGTCGGCTGCTGCGGGTACCGTTATGACACCGGCTCTTTTCGGGAGTTTTTCCCGACTGTTGAATCTTGTTTCCGGATTGTGTCTGGCGCTTTCCTCTTGTGGAATAGGATGGCCGCTTCGCAAGCGCGGGCCGCAACGGTCGCCTGGCGATCAAGCACCCACTTGTGATGAAGGCGGCGGTGCCCGGCTGGGAGCTTTCATGAACCCAATCGCACGACGCGTGCGAATTCCGCGCCCTAATCATTCGATCCGATCGATGCCATCTTGCTGCCGACATACCGAACAGGAGCAAGAACAATGACCACCAACACAGATCATTCCGGCAAGGTGGCGCTCGTCACCGGCGGCAATCGCGGCATCGGTCTGGAGACGGCGCGCCAGCTTGCGGAAATCGGCTTCACCGTGCTCATCGGTGTGCGCGACCTCGCCAAGGGCGAGACGGTGGCAAGGACACTTGGCAGCGCCGTCGAAGCCATCGAGCTGGATGTCGCCGCGTCCGAGGCCGCAGACCGCGCCGCGGCCGAGGTCGGGAGCCGGTTCGGCCGGCTGGACGTTTTGGTCAACAACGCCGCCATCCATTACGACCCTTCGGCGCAGGCGCTCAGGCCCGACTGGACGGTGATCCGCGAGGCATTCGAGACCAATGTCTTCGGCGCCTGGCGCGTCGCTGCCGCCTTGGCGCCGCTGCTTGGCGCTTCCGGCCACGGCCGGCTGGTCAACGTTTCGTCCGAGGGCGGCTCGCTCGCCTCGATGGGTGCCGGCGCGCCGGCCTATTCGACCAGCAAGGCGACGCTCAACGCGCTGACTCGCATCCTGGCCGCGGAATTGCGCGGCGCCGGCGTCCTGGTCAATGCGATCTGCCCTGGCTGGGTCGCGACCGACATGGGCGGCCCAGGCGGCCGTCCGGTCGCGCAAGGGGCGGCCGGCATCGTCTGGGCCGCTACTCTGCCGGACGACGGTCCGACCGGCGGCTTTTTTCGCGACGGCAAGCGGCTGGCATGGTGAGCAGAAAATAGAAGCTTAAGACAAGCCGTTGAAAAGTATAAATTTTCCACTCGGGCGTCGAAAAGTGAGCGTGAGAGTGGAAAAGCCAGACAATGCAAGCACTTAGCCTGCATATCGCCTGTCTGCTTGGTAAACGCTGGTCTGCCGATAGCCATGCTACGAAAATAGCATTCTCGGCCCGCGACATGTGGTGCTAGGCTCGCGCCCGTGCACCCAAGGCACGCTGCGGCCCAGCCCGCAAACAGGAGGGCCCGCCAGAGGAGGAGCGGCAGAGCGGGATCGAGGCTCCAATCCAAAATCCGAAGGAACTGTTGAACCATCGCGAGGCAGCCGCGTTTCCCGTGGTTGCCACATGGGAGGAACCACCAGTGAAAGCATCCTATCTCGTCTCGGCCGCGCTCCTTGCGGCATCCGCAATGCCGGCCGCGGCTGGCGAAATCTCCGATGGCAAGGTCAAGATCGGCATCCTCAACGACCAGTCGGGCGTCTATGCCGATTTCGGCGGCAAGTGGTCGGTCGAGGCCGCCAAGATGGCGGTCGATGATTTCGGCGGCAAGGTGCAGGGCGCGCCGATCGAGATCGTCAGCGCCGATCATCAGAACAAGCCTGACATTGCCTCCAACATCGCGCGCCAGTGGTACGACACCGAGCAGGTCGACGCGATCATGGAGCTCACCACCTCGTCCGTGGCGCTGGCCGTGCAGGGGCTTTCCAAGGAAAAAAAGAAGATCGATATCGTCACCGGGGCGGCTTCCACCGACCTCACCGGCAAGCAGTGCTCGCCCTATGGTTTCCATTGGGCCTACGACACGCACTCCCAAGCGGTCGGCACCGGCGGCCAACTGGTTAAGCAGGGCGGCGACAGCTGGTATTTCATCACCGTCGACTATGCCTTCGGCTATTCGCTGAAGGACCAGACCGCCAAGCTCGTCGAGGCGAGCGGCGGCAAAGTGCTGGGCGAGGTGCGCTATCCGCTCGGCTCCACCGACTATTCCTCCTTCCTGCTGCAGGCGCAGTCCTCCGGCGCCAAGATTGTCGGGCTCGCCAATGCCGGCCTCGACACCTCGAACTCGATCAAGCAGGCAGCCGAATTCGGCATCGTCGCCGGCGGCCAGCGGTTGGCCGCGCTCCTCTTCACGCTCGCCGAAGTGCATGGGCTGGGCCTGCAGGCAGCCCAGGGCGTGGTGCTGACCGAAGGCTTCTACTGGGATCGCGACGACAAGAGCCGTGAATTCGCCCAGCGCTTCTTCAAGCGCACAAACCGCATGCCGAACATGATCCAGGCCGGCACCTATTCGGCCGTGACGCAGTATCTGAAGGCCATCGACAAGGCCGGCACCGACGGGACCGAGGCGGTTGCCAAGGAGCTGCATGAGATGCCGGTCAACGACGTCTTCACCGCCAACGGCAAGGTGCAGGCCGACGGCTCGATGGTGCACGACATGTATCTCTACCAGGTCAAGAAGCCGGAAGAGTCGAAGAAGGACTGGGACTATTACACCTATCTGGCGACCATTCCGGGCGACAAGGCCTTCATGAAGGCCGAGGACAGCGGCTGTCCGCTCGTCGCCAAGTGACGCTCGACACCGCCACCGCTGTCCGCCCGGACAGCACGGACCAGATGCCGCGGGTGGTGCTTTCCGCCCGCGGCCTGCGGCGCGACTTCGCCGGCTTCGTCGCGGTGAAGGATGTCGACCTCGACGTCCATCACGCCAAGATCCATGCGCTGATCGGCCCGAACGGCGCCGGCAAGACGACCATCTTCAACCTGTTGACCAAATTCCTGCAGCCGACCAGCGGCAGGATCGAATTGCTCGGCACCGACATCACCCGCACGCCGCCGGCGAAAGTGGCGCGCATGGGGCTCGTCCGCTCCTTCCAGATATCGGCGATCTTTCCGCACCTCTCCGTGCTCGACAATGTTCGCGTGGCGCTGCAGCGTCCAAGCGGGCTGGGCTACCAGTTCTGGCGCCCGGTCTCGGCGTTGGATCGGCTTACGCCGAGGGCGCGCGAGCTGCTCGCCATCGTCGGCCTCGATGACGCCGCGCATCGTCTCGCCGGCGATCTCTCCTATGGCCGCAAGCGCGTGCTGGAGATCGCCACCACGCTGGCTCTCGAACCGAAGGTGCTACTGCTTGACGAGCCGATGGCCGGCATGGGGCATGAGGATGTCGGCACCATCTCCGGCATCATCCGCGCGCTGGCAAAAGACCGCGCCGTGCTGATGGTCGAGCATAATCTGACCGTCGTTGCCGATCTCTGCGACTGGATTACCGTCATGCAGCGCGGCCAGGTGCTGGCGGCTGGCGACTACGCCGCCGTCAGCCAGGACGAGCGCGTCCGCGTCGCCTACATGGGAACCGAGCATGAGTGAGCCGCTGCTTGCCGTGCGCGATCTCCACGCCTGGTACGGCGAGGGCCATGCGCTGCATGGCGTCAACCTCGACGTCATGCGCGGCGAGACCGTGACGCTGCTTGGCCGCAACGGCGTCGGCAAGACGACGACGCTGCGCGCCATCATGGGCCTGATCCGCAAGCGCACCGGCTCCGTAACCTTCAACGGCAAGGACCTGATCCGCCTGCCGTTGCACCGCGTCGCGCATCAAGGCATCGGCTTCGTGCCGGAGGAGCGCGGCATCTTCGCCACGCTGACGGTGGACGAGAACCTGATCCTGCCGCCGGTCGTGGCCAAGGGCGGCATGAGCGTCGAGGAGATATTCGAGCTTTTCCCGAACCTCAAGGAACGCCGCAACAGCCAGGGCACGAAGCTGTCTGGCGGCGAGCAGCAGATGCTTGCCATCGCCCGCATCCTGCGGACCGGCGTCGAGATGCTTTTGCTCGACGAGCCGACCGAGGGCCTGGCGCCCGTCATCGTCCAGCGCATCGGCGAGTTGCTGGCGACGCTGAAGAAGCGCGGCATGACCATCCTGCTGGTCGAGCAGAACTTCCGCTTCGCCGCCCGCATCGCCGACCGCTTCTACCTGATGGATCACGGCAAGGTGGTGGAGGGTTTTGCCGTCGGCCAGCTGACCGCGCATACCGACAAGCTGCACGAGGTGCTGGGGGTATGATGGTGCCATGACCATGATCTTCGGCATCCCCATCCAGGCGCTCCTCGGCCAACTCCTCGTTGGCCTGATCAACGGCTCTTTCTACGCCATGCTCAGCCTCGGGCTCGCCGTCATCTTCGGCCTGCTGCGCATAATCAATTTCGCCCATGGCGCGCTCTATATGCTGGGCGCCTTCATCGGCTATCTGCTGCTGGTGCATTTGGGCATCGGCTACTGGCCGGCGCTGGTCCTGGTGCCGCTTGGCGTCGGCCTGTTCGGCATGGCGGTCGAGCGCCTTGCTTTGTCGCATCTCTACCGCCTCGACCCACTCTATGGCCTGCTCTTCACCTTTGGCCTGGCCTTGGTCATCGAAGGCGTATTCCGCTATTATTACGGCGTTTCCGGCAATCCATACGCCGTGCCCGCGCTGCTTGCCGGCGGCACCAATCTCGGCTTCATGTTCCTGCCCAACTATCGCGGCTGGGTGGTGGCGGCTTCGCTCATCGTCTGCATCGGCACCTGGCTGCTGATCGAGAAGACCAGGCTAGGCTCCTACCTGCGCGCCGCCACCGAGAACCCGGAACTGGTCCAGGCCTTCGGCGTCAACGTGCCGCTTCTGCTCACGCTCACCTACGGGCTGGGCGCGGCGCTTGCGGGCTTAGCCGGCATCCTCGCCGCGCCCGTCTACCAGGTCAGCCCGCTGATGGGCTCGGACCTGATCATCGTCGTCTTCGCCGTCGTCGTGGTCGGCGGTATGGGCTCGATTCTCGGCGCCATCGTCACTGGCTACTTGCTCGGCCTCGCCGAGGGCCTGACCAAGGTCTTCTATCCCGAGGCCTCGAACCTCGTCGTCTTCGTCATCATGGCGATCGTGCTTTTGCTCAGGCCCGCCGGCCTGTTCGGAAGGGACGCCTGAGATGAGCCAAGCGACCCTTCACGCAGAACGCGCCGCCGCCTCCTTGAGGCTCGAACGGGCGCTGGCGGTGCTGGGCATCGTGGCGCTGATCGCCGCGCCCTTCGTCATCTACCCGATCTTCGTCATGAAGATGCTGTGCTTCGCGCTGTTCGCCTGCGCCTTCAACCTGCTCTTGGGCTACACCGGCCTGCTTTCCTTCGGCCATGCCGCCTTTTTCGGCGGCGCGGCCTATTTTTGCGCCTATGCAGTGAAGGCCTGGGGCTGGCCGCCAGAGGCCGGCATCCTGCTCGGCACCGCAGGTGCCGCGGGCATGGGCCTCGTCATGGGCTTCCTCGCCATCCGCCGGCAGGGCATCTATTTCTCGATGATCACACTGGCGCTGGCGCAGATGTTCTATTTCTTCTGCGTCCAGGCGCCCTTCACCGAGGGCGAGGACGGCATCCAGGGCGTGCCTCGCGGCCACCTGTTCGGCGTCGTAGACCTCAACGTCACGATGAACATGTATTTCTTCGTGCTCGCCGTCTTCCTGATCGGCGTCTTCGCCGTCTGGCGCATCGTCAACTCGCCTTTCGGCATGATCCTGCGCTCCATCCGCGAGAACGAGAACCGCGCCATTTCGCTCGGCTACTCCGTCGGCCGCTACAAGCTCGCCGCCTTCGTCATGTCGGCCGCGCTCGCCGGCTTTGGCGGCGCGACCAAGGCGATCGTCTTCCAGTTCGCCACGCTCACCGACGTCACCTGGCAGATGTCGGGCGAAGTGATCCTGATGACGCTGCTCGGCGGCATCGGCAGCATGGCCGGCCCGGCGGTCGGCGCCGGCCTTGTCGTCGGACTGGAGAATACGCTCGCGACATCCGGCTTTCCGGTGACCATCGCCACGGGGCTGATTTTCATGGTCTGCGTGCTGGTATTCCGGCGTGGGATTGTCGGAGAGATCTATGCAAGATGGCTGGGGCGGAGGGCGGGCGGCAAGAACTCCTAAGCTGCGGCCGCCCCGAACCGCTCAATCTCTTTGAGTTCATCCCGTATGGAGGTGCCCTCGACGGCGAGGTCATAGCTGGCCTGCATGTTCATCCAGAACTGCGGAGTCGTTCCAAAGAACTTTGCGAGGCGCAAAGCGGTGTCTGGCGTAACAGGCGTGGTCTCGTTGGCAAGGCGTTCGATACGCGTACGTGGGACGTGAAGCTTCTTCGCCAAAGTGTAGGGCTTCAGGCCAAGTGGTTCGAGGAACTCGGCCCTCAATATCTCGCCGGGATGGATAGGCTTGTCGAGGTTGATCATTTGGTTCCGCTCATGTCGGGATAGAGCTGGTTGGTTCAGCTAATGATAGTCGGTGATCTCTACATCGTCCGCTCCGCCATCCGTCCACCGAAAGCAAACGCGAAATTGGTCGTTGATACGGATCGAGTACTGACCGGCGCGATCGCCCTTCAGCGCTTCAAGCCGGTTTCCCGGTGGGACCTTGAGGTCGGCCAGTTCGAGAGCGTTGTCCAACATGAACAGTTTCCGTTGAGCGACACGAACGAGATCTGCCGGGAATCCTTTCGGAGCTTTGCCTGTCGAAACCGCCTCAGTGATCCTGTCTCTGAACGAGCGTATCATCCACTTCCCCCGAAACGTATCTTCTCATGATGCGGCTCCAAGATCAAGCGTAAAGTATCATGTCGTGATACGAAACGCCTCGAAGGGATTATATTGAGGCAAGGTGCGCCCGCCGGCACTTCCAGCCACCTTCACCCGGTCCATCGCCATAAACGTGCGACAGCCAAGGTGGTGCCCGGCTACGCCGCGCGCTTCGGTTCGACCGCGAACGGGCTGAGCCCGAGCCAGCTTTGCATCTTCCTGCCAATAGCCTTGTCGCCGGTCAGGACGACCTTCACGCCGGCCTTCTCGACAGTCAGCACGCCCATCCAGATTGCGGTCATCGTGTGGAGATCGGTCGAGACGTAGAGGTCGACCTCGAAGCCCGGATCGTACCAGCACAAATCGACCTCACCATGCTTCTCGACGATCAGCCACCACGAGCGTTTCGAGGCTGGGAGGTCCTGATACAGAAATTGTATCACGGTTCTTCCATCAGGCAGCGGCGAGGGGTTCAGATTACGCCGCATATCCCACATCAGCAGCGACGGATCGAGGTTCTTCAACGACAGCCGGGACTCGACCCATTTCTGTCCCCAAAAACCCATCGCCTCGACAACAGGGCGCAAGTCGCGTCCCGCCTCGGTCAGCCGGTAGTCGAAGATACCCTTCTCGCCGGGGACTTCCCGCCGCTCCACGATCCCTGCCAACTCCAGCTCCTTCAGCCGTTGCGACAGAAGGGTCGGCGACATTTTCGGCACACCGCGGCGCAGGTCGTTGAAGCGGGTCGAGCCCGCCACCAGCTCGCGCATCAACACCATCGTCCAGCGGGTGCACAGCACCTCGGCGGCCATCGATAGCGGGCAGAACTGCTTGTAACCGTGCTGGGTCATGATCGGCGCCTCCTCCAGAGTTGGCCGGACATTAGACCTTCATGAATGAAGCGGCGAGTACAGAAACTGTACCGGGCCGGTACAGATCCAGGACTGGTTGGCGCGAGCCCTGTCGTGCGAGCCGTTTGGCCGACGCACGGGATATCCCTGTGCGCAGCAACCAGGAGAATGACCATGACCGCTTACCTTATCGCGGATATCAAGGTGAAAGATCCGAAATGGATACCGGACTACGCCGCTACCGTGCACGACCTCGTTCACAAGCACGGCGGCAGGTATCTGGCGCGCAGCGGCAATGTGAAGACGCTCGAGGGCAAGCCGCTCGACACGACGCTGATCGCGCTGATGGCCTTCCCATCGGAAGCGGCGGCGCACGCCTTCACCAATGATCCGGCCTACGCCCCCTTCGTGTCGGCCCGCCAGGGCGGCAGCGACAGCCGCTTTCAGCTGTTCGACAACACCGACCTAGCCGGAACGATTTCATACCTGCCGAAGGGATGATCGGCGGCCGCCGCATCGAACCCGGGATCATCAAGCACAAACAGCCACGGCGCTTGCACCTTCGCCGACATGAACCCGAAGGTGTCGTGCGAACACGCGGCGTCGCCGACCCAGTAGAGGTTGGAGATTAGCGAAAACCAGGACGGCAGCCGATCTCCCCACTTGTTGGGGAGGTCGGCAGCTTCGACGCCTCACCCCACCGGCACTTCCAGTCCCACCTTCACCCGGTCCATCGCCACGAACGTGCGAAACCTTTTGACGTTGTTGTTCTCGAAGAACAGCCGCCTGGTCAGCGCCTCGTAATCGGCCATCGTCGCCACCGTGACGACGAGGATGAAATCGGCCTCGCCGGTGACGTAGTAGCATTGCTGCACTTCGGGCACTTGGGCAAAGCCGCGCTTGGCGGCGTCGATCAGCTCGGCGCGTTCGCTCTCCACCTCGACCTCGACGAAGATCGTGATCGGGTGGCCGACCTTGGCCGGATCGACCAGCGCTACATTGGCGCGGATGACGCCGGTCTCCTCCATGCGCTTGATGCGCCGCTGAACGGCGGGCGCCGACAGGTTGACCCTCTCGCCGATCGTGCGCTGCGGCGTGGCGTTGTCCTTCTGCAGGATGGCGAGGATGGCGCGGTCGAAGGCGTCGAGTTCGGGCGAAATGGACATGGCAGCGTTTCCCAACGAAACAAACTTGCAATTCAAGCGCCAAAACAGAGCGCCTTTCTCGCTTGGCCTGCAATAAATTTCAGTCATCAAGAGGAGAAAGCCGACCATGTTCCTGCTCAACCGCCACCCGGACCATCGCCATCCGCTGACCGAGGAGGACGCCGCGACGCTTGGGCTCGCCGGGGCCGACGAGGCCGAGCGCTTCCTTGCCGCGCGCGACAACCATGCCGAGACGCCGCTGCACGCCCTGCCGGCGCTGGCGGCCGAGCTCGGCATCGGCGCGCTGCACGTCAAGGACGAGGGCAAGCGCCTCGGCCTCGGCAGCTTCAAAGCGTTGGGCGGCGCCTATGCCGTCATGCATCTGGTGCTGGAGCAGGCAGGCAGGCAGCTCGGCCGCGCCGTCGCGGTCGAGGACCTGCACAAGCCTGAGGTGAAGGCGATGGCCGGGCAGATGACTTTCGCCTGCGCCACCGACGGCAATCATGGACGCTCGGTGGCCCAGGGCGCCAGCCTTGTCGGCGCGCGCTCCGTCATCTTCGTCCACTCCGGCGTCAGCAACGAACGCGTGGCGGCCATTGCCCGCTTCGGCGCCGAGATGGTGCGCGTCGCCGGTGATTACGACCAGTCGGTCAGGGAGGCCGCCCGCGTCGCCGCCGAGCGCGGCTGGACCGTCGTCTCCGATACGTCTTGGCCGGGCTATGAGCGCATACCCGGGCTTGTGATGCAGGGCTACACGGTGATCGTGCGTGAAGCACTGAAGCGTTTGCCTGAGCCACCCACCCACGTCTTCCTTCAGGCCGGCGTCGGCGGCTTCGCCGCAGCTGTGGGTGGCCATCTCGCCATCATGCTTGGCGAGGATCGCCCGAAGGCAATCGTGGTCGAGCCGGCGCGGGCGGCCTGCGTCTATGAGACGGCCAAGGCCGGACGCCCGGTCACGATCGCGCACAGCAAGCCCACTGTCATGGCGATGCTCGAATGCTACGAGCCGTCTCTGGTCGCCTGGCGCGTGCTGTCGCGGATCGGCGATGCCTTCATGACCGTGGACGAGGAAGATGCCGTCGCGGTGATGAACCGTCTGGCGAGACCTGCCGGCAACGATCCGGCGATCGTCTCGGGCGAGAGCGGCGGGGCAGGGCTCGCCGGTCTGATCCGCGCGGCCGCTGACAAGACGATGCGCGCGGCGCTTGGTCTCGATGGGAATTCCCGCGTGCTGATCATCAATTCCGAAGGCGCGACCGATCCCGGCCGCTATGCCGAGCTGGTCGGAATGGCGCCGGAAGAAGTCGCGCAAGCGAGGCTGCCGGCATGAGCAATCTGATGATCAACGCCGACCGGCTTCTCGGCCGTATCCAGGAACTCGGCAGTATCGGCCGCGATGCGCAGGGGCGGCTGGTCCGCGTCGCCGCCTCCGAGATGGACCGGCTCGGCCGCGACCGCTTCGTCGGCTGGCTGGAAGAGGCAGGGCTCGAGGTCGCCGTCGACCGCATCGGCAACATTTTCGGCGTCTGGCGGGACGACGCCAATGCGGGCCAGCCGCCGGTCATGCTCGGCTCGCATATCGACACGGTGATCGACGCCGGCATCTATGACGGCTGCTATGGCGTGCTTGCCGGCCTCGAAGCGATCGAGAGCCTGAGGGAGGCCGGCTTCGCGCCGGCGCGCCCGATCGTGGTTGCCGCTTTCACCAACGAGGAGGGCGTGCGCTTCTCGCCCGACATGATGGGCTCGCTGGTCTTTGCCGGCGGTCGGAACCTTGAGGAAGCGCTGGCCTCGGTCGGCACCGACGGCACGGTGTTGGGCAAGGAGCTGGAGCGCATCGGCTATGCCGGTCGGCATCAGCCCGGCTTCCTCGAGCCGCATGCCTATGTCGAGCTGCATGTCGAGCAGGGGCCGGTGCTCGAGCGCGAGGGCATCGCCATCGGCGCGGTCGAGAACCTGCAGGGCATTTCCTGGCAGCGCGTTACCATCGACGGCGAGGCCAACCATGCCGGCACCACGCCGATGTCGATGCGAAAGGACGCAGGCGTCGCCGCCGCTCGCGTGATCGGCTTCTTGGCGGACCGGGCCAGCGCCTCATCGACGCGCACCGTTGCCACCGTCGGCACCATCGCGTTCGAGCCGAACGCCATCAACGTCATCCCGTCGCGGGCGATCTTCACCATCGACCTGCGCGATCCCGACGAAACGCATCTTCGCGAAGAGGAGGCGGCGCTTGCCGCCTTCCTCGACAAGCTGGCCGCAAGCGCCGGCGTCACCGTCCATGCCGAAAGCCTGGCGCGTTTCGAGCCGGTGACCTTCGATGCCCGCATCGTCTCGCTGATCGAGGACGGCGCCAGGGCCGCCGGCCTTTCGTGCCGGCGCATGACCTCCGGCGCCGGCCACGACGCGCAGATGATCGCCCGCATCGCGCCGTCCGCGATGATCTTCGTGCCGAGCCGGGGCGGCATCAGCCACAATCCTGCCGAGTTCACCGGTCCCGACGAGCTGGTTGCCGGCGCCAACATCCTGCTTAGCGTCGCCGCCCGGCTGGCGGCCGACTGATCGCGGGAGGAATCAGATAGGCGTGCCGCTGGGGGTGAAATACCACCAAAAATAGTCATGCTGGCTGTATCTGGTCGTCCCGAAGCGAATATCCGGCGACATCCAATCGAAACAAACTTCAATCACTTAGCCAATTAAAGCATCCAAAATCGCGCCCGAATCGCGCCCGCCGACAGAGTTCAGTGCCTCGCAGGAAGACTAGCATGCTGCTTCTCAACCAACGTCCCGAACACAACCAGCCGTTGGTTGCCGCCGATGCCGAGTCGCTCGGCATTGCGGGGGGCGAGCGGGCCGAGCGTTACCTCGAGGCGCGCGACGATCATGCCGAAACGCCGCTGCACACCTTGCCGGCGCTGGCCGATCACCTCGGCGTCGCGGCACTTTATGTCAAGGACGAAGGCCAGCGTCTCGGCCTTGGCAGCTTCAAGGCGCTGGGCGGCGCCTATGCCGTCATGCGGCTGGTGCTGGAGGAGGCCGGCAAGCGCTTCGGGCGCGATGTCGATATCGGCGAGATCAACGATCCCAAGCTGCGCGCCATCGCTGCTCAGATGACATTCTGCTGCGCAACGGATGGCAACCATGGCCGTTCGGTGGCGCAGGGGGCCGGCCTCGTCGGCGCGCGTTCGGTGATTTACGTCCATGCTGGCGTAAGCCGCGAGCGTGTCGCGGCCATCGCTCGCTTCGGCGCCGAGATTGTCGAGGTCGAGGGCGGCTATGACCATGCGGTGCGCGAAGTCGCCCGCGTCGGTGCCGAGCGCGGCTGGAAGATCGTCTCCAACACGTCCTGGCTCGGCTATGAGCGCGTCCCCGGACTGGTCATGCAGGGCTACACGGTGATCGTGCGCGAGACGCTGCGGCGCTTGGCCGAGCCACCGACGCATGTCTTCCTGCAGGCTGGCGTCGGTGGCTTCGCGGCGGCGATCGCCGGCCATGTGGCGGTCATGCTTGGCTCCAGGCGGCCGAAAGCCGTGGTGGTCGAGCCGCGGCGCTCGGCTTGCGTCTACGCCTCGGCTGAGGCCGGACGTCCGGTGACGATCGCCCAGCAGCAGCCGACCGTGATGACGATGCTCGAATGTGCCGAGCCGTCCTTGGTCGCCTGGCGCGTGCTGGCGCGCGTCGGCGATGCCTTCATGACGGTCGAAGAAGAGGACGCGGTCGCCGTAATGAAGCGGCTGGCGCAGCCCTTGGGCAACGATCCGGCCATCGTCTCCGGCGAGAGCGGCGGCGTCGGGCTCGCCGGACTGGTCCGCGCTGCGGGCGACGGGCAGATGCGCGCGGCGTTAGGTCTCGATACCGGCTCCCGCGTGCTCGTCGTCAACTCGGAGGGCGCCACCGACCATGGCCGCTTTGCTGAGCTGGTCGGGATGGCGCCGGCAGAGGTGTTCCTGCAGACTGCCTGAGAGCAATTCCAGGAAAAGTTGCGACGGTGGTGCGAAGAAGGTTGGCAGCGGCTAGGCGATCGGCAACGGCGGTCGAGCGCTAGTTCCCTCCAAGAGGGGAGATGCCCGGCAGGCCAGAGGGGGCGCTGTCCCACCGGCGTTTCAGTTTTTTGCAGTCACAGCCAAGCCGGTAGCGACCAGCTCCACCCCAACAAAATCAACGTCGCGATCCTTCACGCCCCCTCTGGCCTGCCGGCCATCTCCCCCTCTTTGGGGGGAGATTAACTGAACCACTCCCGGTAACCCTTTTTTCTCTGCTTTCATGCAATATTGCCGGGACGGGATGGCAAGAACAAAGAATGGCGGACGACGATAAACGCAACGGTAAGTTCTGGGCGCTGGCGCTTGATCGCGCTCATCTCGGCCTATGGGACTGGAATTTGTCGACCGGCGATTGCTACTATTCGCCGACCTGGTCGAAGATGCTGGGCTATGAGGCTGACGAGCTCGCCAACACGTCCGACCTCTGGCTGAAGCTGACCCATCCGGATGACCGCCAGCGTGCGCAGGAAAGCGGCGACCGCCATATTGCGGGCCTCGCAGGTTTCATCGAGACGGAGCTGCGCCTGCGCCACAAGGACGGCCACTGGGTGTGGGTGCTCGACCGCGGCGGCATTGTCGAGCGCGACGCCGACGGCAAGCCGCTTAGGATGATGGGCGTGCAGACCGACATCACCCGGCAGAAAGAGGCCGAGGCGGCGCTCGAGCAGGTCAACATCCGCTTCCGCCTCGCGATTGCCGCCAGCGGCACGGGCATCTGGCACCACGATATCGGTACGAAGAAGAGCTATTGGGACGCGCGCACGCGCGAGATCTTCGGCCTGGTTGCCGATACCGATGAGGTGACGGCCGACCTGTGGCACACCTACCTTCATCCCGACGACAAGGAAGCCACCGAGCGAGCGCATCTGATCGCCCCCGGCTCGAACAGCGTCGTCGCCTCACAATACCGGATCGTCCTGCGTGACGGCCAAGTCCGCCATCTCGAATCGCTGGTGCGTTTCATTGCCGGCGTCGGCTCGGCCGGCCAGATTTTGGGCACGGTACGCGACATCACCGAGGAGAAGACGCGCGCCGAGGAGCTTGCCTTCGCCGCGCGTCACGACGCGCTGACCGGGTTGCTCAACCGTTCGGCCTTCGACCGGCTGCTTGCCGAGAACATCGCCATGGCCGGGCGCCTGCCGCTTGCCGTGTTCTATGTCGACCTCGACTACTTCAAGGCGCTCAACGACTATGCCGGCCATGCCGCCGGAGATCTCGCGCTGAAGAGCGTCGCGGCGGGCATCCTCGCCAGCCTGCCCGCGTCGGCGCAGGCGGCGCGCCTCGGCGGCGACGAATTCGCGCTTTTGGTGCCGAACTGCAATGACGCCTGTGCCGAGCACCTTGCCCGCGCGGTGCTTACCGCGGTGCGCGACGCCGATATCGGCACTGCCGTCACCTCGCGCAGGCTTGCCGCCAGCATCGGCATCGCCTTCGTGCGCGACCCCAACATGAGCGTGGCCGACGCGCTCGCCTGCGCCGACGATGCCTGCTACGCCGCCAAGGCCGGCGGCCGGGACCGCTTCGCGGTGTTCTCGCCGGAAACGACGTCGGGCGCCGGCCTCAATGCCGCGCGGCTGGCCGCGGACCTTGTCGATGCGATGGAGGACGGCCGGTTGAAGCTGTTCGGCCAGCAAATCCATCGGCTCGGCCAGCCATGGGAAGATAGCCGCCACGTCGAGGTGCTGGCCAGGCTCGAGGCCCGCAACGGCAAGATGATCCCGCCCGGCGATTTCATGCCGGTCGCCGAACGCTTCGGCCTTGCCGCCCGGCTCGACCGCTGGATCATCCGCACCGCGCTGACGCGCCACGGCGAGGCGATGCGCGCGGGCGCCATCTCGCTCGACTTCAATTTGTCGGCGCAGACGCTTTCCGATCCGCAGCTCTGGGATTTCGTCGACGAGGCGATCGCCGACGGCGGCGCGCCGGCCCCGGCCATCGGCTTCGAGATCACCGAAACCGCCGCCGTCACCAATTTCGATGCCGCGGCCGAGTTCGTGCGCAAGGCCAGGCAACGCCGCTGCCGCGTCAGCCTCGACGATTTCGGCGCCGGGATGAGTTCGTTCGAATATCTCAGGCGCTTCCCCGTCGATGCTATCAAGATCGACGGCTCCTTCGTCGAGCACATCGCCGAAAGCCGGTTCGACCGCGAGATCGTTTCGGCGATCACCGGTATCGCCCGCTCGATGGGCGCTGCCGTGGTTGCAGAGAAGGTCGAGGACAGGAACGCGCTGGATATTCTCATGGACATGGGCGTTGCCTATGGCCAGGGCTATTTCCTGCACCGGCCCGAGCCGCTGGAGGCGATCGTGGCGAGAGCCGCAAGCGGCACTGCTTCACCGTCGCGGCCGCATGCTAGGTCGGCACAAAAATAAGACGTTTCTAAAATTGCAATCACTCATTTAAGGGCGCCGTAATCCGGCGCGACGATGATCCGATCTCACAAAACGGACCGGAGCGCGTGGATGAAAACCCTTCCCTTGTTTGCGGCAACTGCAATCGGCCTGCTCGGCATCTTCGCCACGCAGTCGTCCTATGCGGGCTCCGACAATGGCGGCGGGTTGACGGCGGCGTCCGCAGCCGACCCTGACGACGATCAGGTCAATACATCCAGCGTCAGCGACGACAATGAAGCCGCCGACAATGATGAGGCCGGGCACAAGGGCGACGGCGCCGCTACCGGCTCGCATGAAGGCGACCAGGACGGCGATCATCAGGGCGACGATCATGACGGCGACGATCATGATGGCGATCACGAAGGCGGGGACGGTGCCAGCCATGACGGCGGCGCAGACTTCGGCGGCCATGACGGTGGCGGGGACGAATGACTCTTGGGGTGATAACGCGCCCATCGTTAAAAGGTGAGCCATCCTTCTATCGAACTCTTAGGACAACTGGGCTAATTGCCTGTGAAACGCTTTGCTCGGGACATGACGTCTTGGCTCGACTGTCCGGCGTCCGAACCATGACGGAGGGCCGCCTGCGAGACCCGTAATGTCCTCGACCGTCAACATCGCCATTGTGACCCTGCAGCCGCAGCGCCTGTTGCCGACGGCCAGGCCGGCTGCCAGTAGCCACAGCGCCGTCGGCGCCGCGGCTTCGCCGCTCATGCAGGCGGAGCCCACGGCCCCAGCATCCAAGTTCAGCCTCGACAACCTCAATATCACAGCGACGAAGGTCCGACTGATGGAACGTGCGGGCAATGAGTTCCGCATCGATCAGGCCGAATATGAGTCAGTGTCGTCCTACGGTACGGCGATCAAGAACGCCGTCGAAGCGTTGAAACGGCAATCGCCGTCGGCGATCGCCGAGATCGAGAGACAGCTTGGCCTGGACCAGCTTGGCGTTTCTCTCGATAGGCTCGTCGACGCGATAGCCGATCCGCGAGGCAGCGATAGCAAAAGGCTGGATGCCGCGTTGAAGCAGCATGCGGACGGACCTGGCGAAGGCGACGCCGCATCGATCCAGCTGGACGAGCTCGGGCTTTACGGCGGTTGAGGCAGCTAGCCTATCAGCCATCTCAGCATGCCCGCCGAAGCCACCCCGATCACCACCGTCGGCAGCATCGACAGCCGTGTCGCCGCCAGCACCGTTATTGCAAGCGCCGCCAGATCGGCCGGATTCTTCGAGACGAAATCCGGCGCGATCACCGAGATCAGCACGCAGCCGGGCGCGGCTTCCATCACCGCCGTGGCGCGTGGGCCGAGCGCGCGGTTTCTCAGCACCACATAGCCGCCGATGCGGGTGAGATACGTCACGCCGGCCATCGCCAGGATGGCGAGCACGGTCATCGGATCGATCATCTCTCACCTGCCAGGAACCACGCGGCCACCAGGCCGGACAGCGCACCGGCCGCCACATACCAGGCGCCGGGCACGACGAGATAGGTGAGCGCCGCCACCACCAGGCTGACGAGCCAGGGCCGGGCCGCGGCAAAGCCCGTCCACATGCCCCGAAGCAACACCAGGAAGACAGCAGGGAAAGCCAAGGCAAAACCATAGGTCTCGACGTCGCCGAGCAGCGGCCCGAGTGCCGCGCCGCAGGTCGTAAACGCCACCCAGGCGAGATAGAAGGGCAGCGCGGCGCCCAGATAAAAGGCCAGGCTGAAGGCCGGCCGCATGCCGACGTCGGCGCGCCGCCGCGCATCCGCGAGGCCTACGGCCCAGCTCTCGTCGCACATCAGAAACAGCGCCGGAAAAACCTGCCGCTTCGGCAGATGGTTGATGAACGGCGCGAGTGCGGCGCCCATCAGGAAATGCCGGCTGTTGACCAGAAAGGTGATGGCGGCGATCAACAGGATATGCGGCGGCGAAGTCCAGAGCTGGATCGCGGCGAATTCTGAGCCGCCGGCGAAGTTGAGGCCGGTCATCAGCGGCACCTCGGCCACGCTCAGGCCCTTCTGCGCGGCCTGCGCGCCGAGCACCAGCGCGTAGGGGATGATGCCGAGCAGCACCGGCGTCGAAGCGGCGAGCCCGCGTCGGACCTCGCCGCCGCGTCCATCGGCGCTTTGACCCTCGGCGAGGGCGATCTCGGAAACGCTCATGGCTTTGCTTTCGGCTGGCCTCGCGGCCGCCGTTCTCCCGCTCGGTTGTGGGTTGCTATCGGTGCGGCACTATAGCCGAATTGCCTCGCAATCGGGTTGCGAAGATGCCCCGTTTCTGCCAAAATCTAGCATTGAATAGCGCGTTCAAGCAAAATATTGGAATTTGGCACTATGAAGCTGGATGAGATCGACAGGCGCATTCTGCGCGCCCTGCAGCGCGACGGGCGCATGGCCAACAACGATCTGGCCAACGAAGTCGGCCTCTCTCCGTCGCCTTGCCTGCGCCGCGTCAAGTTGCTGGAGGAGGCCGGCGTCATCGACCGCTACGTCGCGGTGCTCAACCCGGCCAAGATCGGCCGCGGCCAGACCTTCTTCACCCGCATCTGGCTGAAGCAGCAGGATGAGGATACGATCGAGCATTTCGCCGCCGAGGTGGCGAAATTCCCCGAAGTGATGGAGTGCTATCTGATGCTGGGCGACTGCGACGCGATGGTACGGATCGTGGCGGCCGGCATCGACGACTACCGCCGCTTCCAGTCGGAGCATCTGAGCCGCATCAAGGGCGTGCAGAACGTCAAGACGGATGTGCCAAGCCAGACGATCAAGCAGACCTCGGAGATGCCGCTGTGAGGCTCTTGCCTTCTCCACAAGAAGGGGAGAAGGCAAAGTCCTCAATGATGGGCGTGGTGCTCCGCATTGCGCTTGCGCGTGGCCGCTGCCTTCTTCGCGGAAGCGGAGCGCGCGGCCGCCGATCGCTCGCCCGAAGCCTTGCCGCCAGCTTTCCCGCCCTTATGCGCCGCCGGATGGCCAGTGTGCTTGCCGCGGCCGGAGCCGCCTGCCTTCTTGCCGCCGGCGTCGTCCTTGTTGACCGTCGCCCAGGCGCGCCGCTCGGCTTCTTTCTCGGACACGCCGCGCTTCTCGTAGCCTTCGGCGATATGGTCGGCCTTGCGTTCCTGCTTGTCGGTGTATTTCGATTTATCTCCGCGTGGCATTGTCCTGCTCCTTGTTGCGCTGAGTGATTGAGAGTCTCAGGAACCCTTTTTCTTGGCGACGTCGCCGAGGTCGGCCCGTTCCGGATCCTTGTTGTTCTCGTCGGCCGCGTCGCGATCCTCGTCGGGATCATCCTTGGCCGGTAGATAGCCGCGCGGCTTGTTGGCTTTCGGGCCTTCCCAGCGCGGCCATTGATCGGAGGTTCCGGGACGTCCGGTATTGGGTGAATTGCTCATCTTAACCTCGCTTTCGAGAAGGCCGGTTGCCTCCGTCCTTGGAGAACCGTCAGCCTTCCGCTTTCATGGTCCGTGCGATCTTCAAGAGTTTGTCGCGGTCGTGCCCGTGCTCCCGGATCAGTTCACGTGCCTGCTTCGGCGACAGATCGGTGTTCTCCGCCAGGAAGCGCACGTCGGGATCGTCGCCGCCCTTGGTCGGCAAATTGCCGGTCGCCGTCGCATCGGCGGCGCCCGGCCGGTTCGGTATATTGTCGTTCGCCTGGGTCATCGCAGGCCTCCTTCGATTTCCGCCGTATCAGTTCGCTGTCTGGGAGTGCCTGCGGCGCGCTTCCTTCTTGCGGCGCAGCACCTCGTCGGTGCCGACGATGTCCTTCGAGCCGCCGGTGATCGCAGTCGAGACCACGGCCGGCGGATCGCTTGCCGGAAAGGAGTCCTCAAGGCCGGACTGCAACTGCTCCTCCAGCGTATCCGGGTCTTCCGAACGGCCTTCGGCGCGACGTCCGTCGATCTCTTCCAGATCTTGCTTGGCGTCGGGATGCTCGCGCACATTGCGCAGCGTCGACACGACGAGTTCTACGGCGAATTCCTTCATCTCCTCGCCGTGCGGGGCGGCGACGTCGGTCTCCTCGACCAGGCGAACAAGCGATTGTTCGAGCTTGTCCAACTCGCGCATGCCCTGGCAGTGCCCAAGTTTCTGCGCCAGTGCTTGGATCAGCAACGGACCGAAGGTCGAGTAGGCTTGCATGCGGGTCTCATCCACCTGTTCGGGATGAAGTGTTTGCAGCGACATTGATGCCTCCGTTCAAACATCCTGCGGCGGCAGCCTGGGCAACCGACTGAAGAGGAACTGGAGGGCGGGGCAGAAGTTCCATCGCGGGGTCGATCCCGCGGGCAGATGAAATGGCGTCCGTGAAGGACACGGACGCCATTGAATTCAGCGCTGACCGCCTTTACGGCCGGCCTCGGAGGCGCGCTGGCGGTCTTCGGCGAAGTTGCCGCTGCCACCTCGGTGCTGGCCGGCGCTCCGCTGACCCATGTTGCGGTCCTCGGCCTGCTGCTGCCCGCTGCCGCGATGCTGGTCTTCGCGGTTCTTGTGGCTCTGCTGGCCGGCCTTGACGTGCTGTTCGTGGGTTCCGCCTTGATTGGGCATATCGAATTCTCCGTTAATTCGGATTTTTCTTGAGGGTGAATTCAAGGACGCGTCCAACATCCCTGAGTAAGGGCAACAGGCGTCGGCAACCGATGTTCCGGTCGAAACATTTTGTGACTCGTCAGACTGAAGTCCGATCCGGCCAGCGCATTGGGCTGGCTTGTGCAACCAAACCTCCTTTTGCGAATTGGTGAGCGGCCGACGAGAAAGCCCCCTCCATCGCCGGCTATCATGGTGCCCGCCGGTCAGCCCCGCGCAATTCCGGCGGGCACCGTTATCCATAAACAGAAGGCCGCGCAGCCGACCTCGGAGCGAGACGACGTTTTGACCTATATCTCTGCAAAGCCCGCTCGGCAGGATGCCGAAAGCCTGCCTGCCAATGACAACCAGCGTACCACCCTTGCCGATCTTTCGTTCCTCGACATCATCAATGACGAGGACGAGGTCGCCGATATTGCCAGGCGCGCAGAGCGTCTCGGCCATGCCGCGCTCATCACAATGGCGATCGGCCTGGCGGCCCTGCCGTTGCTCTGGCTGATGCTGAGGTGAGCCAGGCCGACCGGCCGCTTCGCCGGCCGGCGCCATCTGCCGGAAAGGATCGTCTCTATCTTCCGGAAAAGAAGGCGTCGAGCGTGGCCGCCGTTTCGATCGGCGATTCCTCCGGAAAGAAATGGCCGCCGGGCATCGCCCCGCCGCTGGCATCGTCGGCCCAGTTCCGCCATATGCCCAGCGGTCCGTCTTCGTCCCGATACCATTCGGCCAGCGCGCCATGCTGGCTCCACAGCGCCAGCACGGGGCAGGATATACGCCGGCCGGCCTCGCGGTCCGCATGGTCGTGCAGCCGGTCGAGCGAAGCCGCCGCGCGATACTGTTCGCAGATGGCGTGGATATGCGCCGGATCGCGCAGCGCATCGACGTAAGCCTGCCGCACGCCGGGCGGGAACGCGTCGGCTGCGGATCCCCAGCCGGAAAGCGCATTGTCGACGATTGCTTCGGCCGTCGCCGCCAATATCGTCTCCGGCAGCGGCTCGGGCTGCGCCAGCAGCGACCATGGCCAAAAGCCTAGCGCCAGCTTGGCATCGGCCCGGTCCCAGACCTCGGCGGTAGGGACGATGTCGAGCACGGCGAGCTTCTCGACGCGGCCCGGATGATCGAGCGCCAGCCGGTAGGCGACGCGCCCGCCGCGATCATGGCCAGCGACCAGGAAACGTTGGAAGCCGAGGTCCTCCATGAGCGCCGCCATGTCGGCGGCCATGGCGCGCTTGCCGTAGGGCGTATGGTCGGCGGCCGATGGCGGGCAGGAGCTTTGCCCATAACCGCGCAGATCGGTACAGACGACGCTGAAATCCCGCGCCAGGCTGGGCGCAATGTCGCGCCACATCGCATGCGTTTCGGGAAAGCCGTGCAGCAGGAGCAGGCCGGGCCCGCTGCCGCCATAGCGGACGAAGATACGCGCCTCGCCAGTGTCTACTTCCAATGTGTCAAAATCGGCGAACATGCTTGGCTCCGGCGGGATGCGATGCTGATGGCAAAGGCCTCACTTCCAGGCTGAGTCCAGCGTCAGCGACGCCTCGAATATCTGCTCCTTCTCGGTGCGCAGCTTCACGGTGATCTTCAACTGTTCGGTCCCGGGCGCCTCGTCGCGGGCAATGTCGTGCAGGATGCGCAACGCCTCAAGACGGGCACGCTCGCGGTCGGCAAAAAGCTGCCCGTGGTCGTCAATCTGGCCATGCTCGGCGTTATGGAGGTCGAAATAATAGCGTTCCATCGGTGAAGCACTCCGGGCGTTTGGCAAGTTCAATCCCTGGCCCCGATCATGGTTCCAAGCGGTTGATCCTCAGGGAAATCCGCGGCGCGCCGGCCCTTGCTGCGCGGCCGACTGCAACCGGCCCAGCCCTGCGGCGTTAGCTGTTGCCCATGGAGAACCGCGGATGCTGGAATCGCTTTACCTCAACCTCGGCCAGCATGACGTCCTGTCAGAGGAAGAGAAGGCGCTCCTCGCCGGCGCCATGTCGCTCGAAAGATACGTCGCCGCCGGCGAGGATATCGTCACGGAAGGCACGCGGCCGATCTACAGCACGCTCATCATCGACGGGTTTGCCGCCCGCTACAAGGTGTTGGAGCATGGCGGCCGCCAGTTCACCTCGCTGCAGGTCGCGGGCGATTTCGTCGACCTTCATGCTTTTTTGCTGAAGACGATGGACCATGGCATCGTCGCGCTATCTCCCTGCCATGTCGCCGCAGCGGAGCATAGCAAGCTCAAGACGATTACCGAGCAGGCGCCGCACCTTACCCGGCTGTTGTGGCTGGACACGCTGGTCGACGGCGCCATCCATCGCGAATGGATCGTGGCCATGGGGCGCCGCTCCAAGACCTCTCATCTCGCGCATTTGATATGCGAGCTGTTCGTCAGGCTGCAGGTGGTGAAAAAGACGCGCGAGATGACCTTCCATCTGCCGCTGTCGCAGGCCGAGCTCGCCGACGTGCTCGGCCTCTCCGTCGTCCATATGAACCGGGTCATCGGCACGCTGCGCCGCATGAACGTGGTCAGCTGGACGAACCATATGATCACGATCCTTGACTGGGAGCGGCTGGTTGCGATCGCCGAATTCGATCCAACCTATCTCAGCATGACGCGCGAGCCGAGATAGGCATCTAGCTGCGCGGGGTCTTGGAGCGCGACCACAACTCGTCCAGCATGGTAAGCGCGGCACTCGGCTGGGCCGGCCTCAGCAGGCCCTGCTGCGCGGCGACCTTCTTGAAGGCGGCAAAGGCGATGGCCGGGCGGCAGGTGCCGGCGATCGCGTCGTCCACCAGCCGGGCCGCTTCGAGATAGGCTGGCGCCTCCTTGTTCTTCCAAGCGCCTCCAAGCGCCTTCTTGGCCTCGGCAACGGTGGTGACCACCATCGTGCCGCCGCTGACGAAGCGGATGGTGAGGGGCAGGAAACGGCTCATCGGTCCTTCACCATCCGAGCCACTCGCGCGTGCGCCACGCAAGACCGACAAAGGGAGCGGTCGTGATCATGGTGGCGGCGAGAATAAAAAGCGTGCTGTTCGTACGCATGGATTTCATGTTTCACCGTAAAAATTGCGGATGGCAGTAAACGATGACTTCGGCAGTCGGTTGCATCCGGCCGGCTGGTCCGAGGCTGCAAATCCGAGGCTACATATTGCTCGCGGGCCGGGCCGGCGGCGCCGGGCGGTGCGGCGGACGTGGGCGCGGCCTGAGCGGCACCTCGGCCAGCGAAGCGCGGATCACCCTGACGGGGACTGGTGGCGCTGCGGCGCGCCGGCGCAGCATTGCGGCCGAGAGACTGCCGATGAGAGTTCGAACGTCCATGTGGACTCCTCCTGAAGAGTCCCCCAGCGACCAAGCGTTAGCACCGCGGCCCGGCGGCCGCATTTAACTTTGATGTACGCGCAGGCATCTTGGCGAGGTGCGGCGATCCAAGGGCCAACCTTTTCCGTTGGCATGCGTTGTCCTCCGAAAGGAGATGACCATGCCGACCAGCAGCCGAACGAAAACCGATACAGCCAGAAAATCAGCGACCGCCAAGAAGACAGACACGGCGAAGGCCGCGAACAGGCAGCGCGGCGTGCAGCGCAAGGTCGATGCCACGGACCGCAGCAAGCCGAAGCCGGAAGCGCCGGGCGCCATGCAGGCCGGCGCGCGCAAATACCCCACGCCGCCTTTCCCCAGGCAGCATCATCCCAAGCCCGGTGAGGAATGGGCGATCGAGCCCGCGCCGCTTTATGATGCGCCCTTCTGGCAAGGGTCGGGCAAGCTCAAAGACAAGGTCGCGCTGATCACCGGCGGCGATTCCGGCATCGGCCGCGCTGTGGCCGTGCTGTTCGCACGCGAGGGTGCCGATGTCGCCATCGCCTATCTCAGCGAGGACCGCGATGCCGAGGCGACTAAGCATGCGATCGAGGCGGAGGGCAGGCGCTGCATCACCTTGCGCGGCGATGTCGCCGAACGCGCCTTCTGCCGCAAGGCGGTGGCGGAGACGCTCAAGGCCTTCGGCAAGCTCGACGTGCTGGTCAACAATGCTGCCTTTCAAATCCACTCGGCCGATTTCGCCGATCTGACCGAGGAGCATTTCGACACCACGCTGAAGACCAATCTCTACGGCTATTTCCATATGGCTCAGGAAGCTGTGCTGCACATGGCGCCCGGTTCTGCCATCATCAACACAGGTTCGGTCACCGGCATCGAGGGTTCGAAGGAACTGGTCGACTACTCGATGACCAAGGGCGGCATTCACGCCTTCACCCGCGCTCTCTCCGGCAACCTCATCTCGAAGGGCATCCGCGTCAATGCGGTGGCGCCGGGTCCGGTCTGGACGCCGCTCAACCCATCCGAAAAACAAGCGGAAGACGTTTCGCAGTTCGGCGCCAAGACGCCGATGAAGCGGCCCGCCCAGCCGGAAGAGATCGCGCCGGCCTACGTGTTCCTGGCCTCGCCGCAATGCTCAAGCTACATCACCGGCGAAATCCTGCCGATCATCGGGGGTTACTGACACCCATGAGGAGGATCTCATGAAGAAAGCGCTTCTCATTGCAGTCGTCACCCTGATCCCGGCCCTGCCGGCGGTGGCCCAGAATGCCGCCCAGCCGAACGACCAACAGGCGCAGAACTGCCAGGCCAAGCCCGACGCCAACGACCAGCAGCAGAAACAGAAGCAGCAGGCCGACACCGATGAGCTGTCGAAAAAACTCGGCAATTGCGGCGGCGTGCTGAAGCCGCCGCCGACCGGCGACAAGAACGCGACGCCGCCGCCCCCGACAGGCAGCGACATGCCGGTGATTAAGCCGGGCGAAATTCCGCCGCAGACCGGCCAATGAGGCCGTCTTCAACAACAAGGGTTCAATGCTTGCGCTTCTCGCCCTCGGTCGCCTTGGCGGCCGGCAAGTTGTGGGCCTCGCGTATCATCTGCAATGCCTCCTCACGCGTGAGGCCGCATTTGCGGGCAAAGTAAGCCGCTTCGAGGATCTCGGCCTCGGAAGCCGCCGAAACAGTGGAAGCCGGCCGTGTGTGCTTCTTCTTGGCCATCGGTTCACCGCGCCATGAATCACTTAGTCAGCTAAATATAGGCCCGTTGTTTCTCATTGCAAATTCACCGCTGCTTTTGGCGATCCTGCTGGGCTGCCTGTGCCATTGGGAACCATTGCACCGGCACAGGATTGTGACTTGCGGGCCGCGTCAGCCGGACCTGGTGGCAAAGAGAACAGGGCTGGTTTCTCCGGCTTCCCGCCCTGGCCAACGAAAAGGCAGTCGAGCTCTTGTCCCACCCGGCCCGCTCCGAGCTTGGGGCAGTACATGGCAGTGGACACGGAATTAAACGGTGGCGGCGTCGAACCGCGCAAGGGCATGCCCAGCCCGCGTCTCGGCGAGAGCGAGTTCAAGCAACGCTACAGGAAGCTGTTCTACGATCCGGCCTTCGAGCCGGAGGCCGAAGCCATAGGCAGGCTGGCCGAAATCGCTTGGCAGGCCTATAGCGAGGAACGCAAAAGTCCGGTGACCCGCAAAGCGGGGGAGGGTTTTCACGACCCGAGCTACGATCTCTCCGTCGAATGGATCGCCGCTCACGATGCGGTCAAGGCCGCGCAACGGCGCCACGAGGACAGAACTGCACCGTCGCGCATCCTGATCATCAACGGCTCCTCACGCAGCGAGCATACTTGCCCGGGCGAAATGTCGAAAAGCTTTCGTCTCGTCGAACTGGCGCGCCGCGCCATTGCCGGCAGGCCGGGCTTTTCCGTTGAAGTGCTCGATCTGTCGCGGCTCGCTTCCGAATATGGCCGCAGGATCTACCCTTGCAAGGCCTGCTTCTCGACAGCGGCGGCGCTCTGCCACTGGCCGTGCTCGTGCTATCCGAACCATTCGCTCGGCCAGGTGCACGACTGGATGAACGACATTTATCCCCTTTGGGTCGAGGCGCATGGCGTGATGATCGTCACGCCCGTCAACTGGTACCAGACCTCCTCGCCGGTGAAGTTGATGATGGACCGGCTGGTCTGCGCTGACGGTGGTAATCCCGATCCGTCTTTGACGCAGGGCAAGGATGCAGCGCTTGCCAAGCAAGCCGAACTCGCTGGCTGGAGCTATCCCCGCCATCTCGAAGGCCGGTTGTTTTCGGTTGTCGTTCATGGCGATACGGAAGGCGCTGCGAACGTGCGGCATGCGCTTGCCGACTGGCTGCGTTCGATGAAGCTCGATCCCGTCGGCGAGATTGCCGAACTCGACCGCTATATTGGCTACTGGAAGCCCTATGCAACCAGCCATGACGAGCTCGACGCTGACAAGGACGTTCAGGTTGAAGTAACCAACGCCGCGCTAGCCCTGGCCGAAGCGGTGGCGAGGCGCCGGGCAGGGGAATTCCCCACCATCGGAGCCGACCTCAAGGATCCACGCCCAAAATAGAGGAAGAAGATGCCGCGCTGGGCCAACGAAGGCTGGACAATCCTCAAGGAAAGCGTCTCCGGCTATATTGCCGACAATGCGCTGAGCCACGGCGCGGCGATGGCCTTCTACGCCACCACCTCGCTGGCGCCGATCCTGCTGATCGTGGTCGCGATCGCCGGCTTCGTCATCGGCAACGATGCCGCGCAACTGGCGCTCTCGGCACAGATATCGGGCGTCATGGGACCGCAGAGCGCTGATCTTCTCAAGGCAACGGTCGAGACCGCCTCGCAGCGCGGGTCCGGTACTTTGGCCGCCTTGATCGGGCTGGTCACGCTTTTGATCACCGCGTCCGGCGTCTTCGGCGAGATGCAACAGACATTGAATGAGATCTGGAAGGTCAAGCCCACCAGCGTGTCGTTTTCGCGCCTGGTGCGGGCGAGGGCGGTGAGCCTCGGACTTGTGGCGGCGCTCGGCTTCCTGCTGCTGGTGTCGCTTGCAGCCAGCACTGCAATCGCCGCGCTTGGCGAGGTCATTAACCGCAGCCTGCCGTTTGGAACGCTGATCGTCAGCGGCATCAACACGGTCGTCTCCTTCGCATTGATCGCTCTGCTCTTCGCCGCCATCTACAAGGTCCTGCCGGACCGGGAGCTCAAATGGCGTGACGTGGGCGTCGGGGCGTTGGTCACGGCGCTGCTCTTCACCATCGGCAAGTCGCTGATCGGCTGGTACATCGGCACCAGCGCCATAGCGACGTCCTACGGAGCGGCGGGCGCACTGATGGTGGTGCTGGTCTGGGTCTATTATTCGGCACAGATTTTTCTTTTCGGCGCCGAGATTACCCGCGCCTATTCGGTACGGCGCGGCAGCCGGCGCGACCTCGCGCCGGTCGTTGCGAATGCAACCGACCGGGCTGCGCCGCACCATGCCGAAGAAGTAGCCAAACCGGGGACGACGATGCCGGCCGACGCTGGTGCAAGTGTCGGCGCGGCGGCGCCTCGGGCATCCGGCGGCGGGATCGTCCTATGGATTGTCCTCGGCAGCCTGATCACTCTGCTTGTCACGCGGGTCTTGCGCCGCTCAGGCTGATACGACCTCGTCGCCAGGCTCGTGCCTTACCGCCGTTCTTCCTGCCGTTTCTCGATTTCGTAGGACAGCCAGCGGCAGAACATGCCGATAACCGAGGTAGCGGCTCCGCCGAGCAGACAAGCAATCAGCAACGGACTTTTCGAGGCACTGTCCCAGCTGACGATCGCCAGCAGCGCCACGCTCACTGTGGAAATCAGATACCCTGTACCCTTGAGAAGATGAAGCGACGATCTGGTCATGTTGGCCCGCCTTCCAATGAACAGACAATCAGGATCGAAGTTCCATTTAGTCGATGTTCCTCCAGACGGTGGCGGCATGAGGCACTTGCTGGAAACCGGAAAGGCAGGCTGGCCCGGCCGCGACATACAACTCACTTGGACTGAAGTCGCACGCAGCGCCGCTTTGGTCCAAGCAGTGAAACCTTGGCCCGCCGTGGTGGTTGTGGGACGGTTTGACGGATATTTGAGTCCCTTCATCGTCAACTGTTTGAACGCCCATCATTCCCGCGACTGGTGGGCGTTCATTCGAGGCCAACGATCCAGTGCCAAGGGGCGGACCGGATGACATGCGGCACGCTGTGAGGCGCCCCGACAGCGGTCGCGGGGCGCGCCCCGATCCTTATCGGTAATCTGACGGCCGAGCTTTTTCTATCGCGGGGGGGATTGGTCCGTCCTCGACAAGGATATCCTTCTTGCGCGCGAATGCGGCGAAAACGCCTCGCGCGGTTTCCGCGTCGACTTCGCCGACCAAAGCCGCCTTGCAGGCACGGATAGCCGCTTTCTGCTCCGGGCTATTGCCGCACCAGTCGGTCGCGAACTGATAGGCATCGACGACGGTGTTCAGTTGCCGGGGAAAGCCCAGTCCGACCCAAACGCGAAGGGGTTTCTCGAAAGGTTTGGAAAGCATCGCGAACTCCCATAACCGCGAAACTTTCAAACAGTCAGTCCGCCGCCGCGGCCGCCTTTGCCGGTCATCCATGGCAAGGGCATACTCACGTCCTCGAGAATTTTGACCGACCTTGCGAAACCGCTAAAAGCATCTCTGGCGGCAGTCAGCGGATAGCCGCTGTCGAATGCCCGCTGGCAGGCACGAAGTGCCGTTTCAAAGATGGTTCCGCGCCTGTTCTTGGGCCACGCGTAGAGAAATTCCAGGGCATCTTCCAGGCACGCGATTTCCTGGATGAGGCTGTCTCCGCTCTTCACGAAAACAGGGCTGTCGAACATGCGATCGTTCATAACGTCCTCCAATCGAACGAACAATTGAGTTCAGGCAACGGCTTGGTGCCGACAGCGGCCCAAGCTCAGCGGCGATATGGGTTTGTAGATCTTGACCGTCAAGAGGCCCGGGGTCGCTGCAAGAACCGGCGCGCCAATTCTGCCATTCACGACGAATTATCGGTCCAACAAACAGCTAAGATCGTTGGTGGCGCGGGCAGCAGCGGCCGCCGACGTTCGATTAGACCTGCAATGTGGCAGAGAGCTCTGGCAAGCTGCCGGGGCTCGGCGACCGTCAGCGGATCGTCCGCTATGCGGCTTCAGCCGCCACGTTGACCGCGGATTCGGCAAGCTGGGTGAGCGCGGCGTCCGTTTCCTTTTCTTCGTTCAGCGTCTTGTCGAGCAAGGTGACGGCCTCCGTCAGGCCGAGTTCCTGCGCCCAGGTCCTGAGCGTGCCGTAGCGAGAGATCTCGTAATGCTCGACGGCTTGGGCGGCAGCCAGCAGGCCGGCGTCGAGCGAGGGCGAGCTCTTGTACTCGTCCATGATCTCGGCACCTTCCTCGGTGATGCCTATGATGGCGGCACAAGTCTTGCCCGCCGGTTTCTTATCGATTACCTCGAACACTTCCTCGAGACGGGCGACATGTTCCTCCGTCTGGTCGCGATGCTTCTCGAAGGCCATTTTCAGCGCGTCGTCCTGCGCCGCCTTCGCCATCTTGGGTAGCGTCGTCAGGATTTTCTTCTCGGCGAAATAGATATCCTTCAGCGTGTCATGGAAAAGTTCGTTGAGGCCCTTGTTCGAGGCCGCTTTCGTCGTCGCCATTCTGAATCTCCTGGTGCGGTTGGATTACCACCAACACGGCCCGACCAAAGTTGTTCCAGAAAGAAATACATGCGGCGACACAGCTAAAAGCATCAATTGTTATTGACGGCGACAAAGCACCGCCGCGGCCAGGCAATTGGCCGGACCGACGCATGAATCGCCTGACTGTCGCATCTGAAAGGCCGCTTTCCCCTGCTCAGGATTCACGCAAACCACTGCGCGATAAGGCCCACCGACGAGGCTGCCATTGTGATTGTCGTTAGCCATCCCATCGCGCGCAGCCAACCCTGAACCGGGAATTCACCCATGATGTCCTTGCGGCCGGCCATTCGCATCATGACGATCAGCACGGGAACGGCGCATATGCCGTTGATGACGGCGCTCCAGTAAAGCGCCTTGATCGGATCGATCGGGGTAAACATGATCCCGGTGCCAAGAGCGGTCGCGGCGGCGAGTGTGACGTAAAACGCCAACGCTTCCTTCGGCTTGCGCTGCAGCCCCACCGTCCAGTGCAGGGCTTCGCCGACGGCAAAAGCCGCTGACCCCGCCAGCACCGGCACAGCCAAAAGCCCGGTGCCGATAATTCCCATCGAGAAAATGATGAAGGCGAACTTTCCGGCGGCTGGCTCCAGAGCCTTGGCCGCGTCCGTGGACGAAGCAATATCGGTCACCCCCGCCTTGTGAAGCGTGGCGGCCGTGGTGAAGATGATCGCGACGCCTATCAAATTCGAAAACGCCATTCCGACCAGCGTATCGGCGCGTATCCGCCGGAATGCCCTGGAAGCTTGCCACGGCGCCCATCGCAGCGGCTTGGCGCTTGGCTTGAGTTCCTCCTCCTCGACCTCCTGCGAGGCCTGCCAGAAGAACAGATAAGGCGAGATCGTCGTGCCGAGGATCGCGAGCAGCGTGGTGAAGAAAGCGCCACTCCATTCAATGTGCGGAACAAGCAGGCCTTTGGCCGCATCGGCCCAGGCTACATTCGCGGCGACCATGGCAATGACGTAGGCGAAGAGGCTCAAAGTTGTCCATTTGAGCACTTTCGCGTAGCGGCTGTAGTCGATGAAGACGATCGCGCAGGTACAGACGATCGCGAATGCGATGACATAGAGCGGGCTCGGCCCGCCGATGAGCAGCTCCAACGCGTCCGCCATGGCGCTGAGGTCGGCACCAATATTGATGACGTTGGCAACGGAAAGCAGCACTACCACGACGTAGAGCAGCGGGGAGGGATAGTGTCTGCTGAGGTTGCCGGAAATCCCCCTGCCGGTGGTGCGGCCGATGCGGGCGGCGATCTCCTGGATCGCCGCCATCAGCGGGAAGGTGAACAGCATGGTCCAGCCGATATTGAAACCGAGCTGCGCGCCGGCTTGGCTGTAAGTTCCGATACCGGAGGGATCGTCGTCGGATGCGCCGGTGATAAAACCGGGGCCGATCATACGCAGGAACCGTTGCAAAGGTCCCTTCGCCGACGCGTTGCTTCGTTCTCTCTCGATGTGCGAACCGACTTCGGCCATCGTTGGTTCTTCCATGCCCGGCCGAGCGCTAGCGCAATGGCAGCCGAGGCCAGGGGTAATCGGAGCGACTTGCACGACAGGCTCGGACAGGTGTTTTGCGTAGATAAGCAAGAGCTAACGAAGATGGTGAGTAACTGGCGGCGATGACGTCGGTTCCGCCGTCATCGTCACTTTTGCATCAGAGGGCGGATCTGGTCGGGTGCCGAAAAGGGTCCTACATAAATATATCGGGGGTTGTCTTGCCGGGAGTCAGTTTAAACGCTATATGTGTGACATCGATCTTGTTGAACGAACGTTGTTTCAGGGCCTTTGCGCCCGACGATCTTCCCTCTCAATTTCGAAAGCCGTGACGTTTGGCATTCGGCCAAGCGGCGGTAATTTGCGTCGATTTGAAAGGAAATCGTATGACTACTGGAACCGTGAAGTTTTTCAACGCCACCAAGGGCTTTGGCTTCATCGAACAGGGCGGCGGCCAGCCGGACGTGTTCGTTCACATCTCCGCCGTGGAGCGCGCAGGGATGCGTTCTCTCGTCGAAGGCCAGAAGGTAAGCTTTGACGTCGTCAAGGACGCTCGCAGCGGCAAGAGCGCCGCGGAGAACCTCCAGGCAGCCTAAGCCATGCGTCGGCGCCTTTGACCACGGATGTACCGGCACTGGCGCTGGGGCTTTGAGGGAAGGTCGGGTTCGCCCGGCCTTTTTCGTTTGCATAGCGAGGTAGCACATGGCTGATACGAATGTGTTCAAGCCGAAAGGCGACGCCAAGAACGAGGCCACTACAAAAACCGCGCGCGCCATCATCGACAGCGAGGCGGCGGCCAGGGTTGCCAAAACGGCGCGTCTTCGCAAGGCCAGGCTTGCGCAGGAGCCGGTGGAGGAGCCGGTAAAGAAAGTGAAGAAGAAGGCCGCCGCCAAATAGGGGCGCGGCGTGAGCGGCGCCGTGGCGGCCGGGCTGGGTTCACCCTTTCCTGAGATGGTCGCCCCGGCTGCGGGAAAAATCCCGATAAGCCTTTGATCAGTGCCGTCCCTTGAGGAACCTCGCCTCTCTCACCAGTGAAGTCCAGTCAGGGCCGATAAGCTTGATCAGTTCGCGAGCTTCGTCCTCCGAGATGTCGGTATCCTTTGCCAGGCGGCGGGCAAGCAATTCCACATCGCCGTGTGCTGGTTGAGCCGCTTTGCCATCGCCGGGTTCGGCGCCGTCGCCTCGGTTGATCATGAGCCAACTCCTTCCGGGTAGGAACTTTCGAGGCGGCGGCATGTTTCATGCGTTTCTGCAATTTGATGTCCGGGGCGTCCCGCTGGCGGCGGACCATAAGGTCCGAGGCTGATCCCCGATGCCGCGCCTTTCTGGAACCGACGCAAGGCGGCGCGCCAGGCGCCTCGCGAAGGCAAGCCGATCCGGACAATCCAGCGCGCCTTCGGCGCGGGCGGAACTCGGCCATGGTAGCCCATCAGGGCCATTCATGCCGCCCGACCTGCAGGTCGAAACGGACACGCCGCCGTCGCGCGGGTGACCGGCTTCTCAAAGGCGCTGCCGCGAGGCAACCACCTTCGTTTTGGGGAGCCGGCTGTTACCAGCCCTGCATCCTGTACCAGTCGTCGATGTCGCGGCGCACGCGATCCTTCTCCAGGCCGTAGCGTTCCTGGATTACGCCTTCGAGCTGGTCGCGCTTTCCGGCGATACGATCGAGATCGTCGTCGGTCAGCTTGCCCCACTGTTCCTTCACCTTGCCTTTAACCTGCTTCCAATTGCCTTCGACGCGGTTCCAGTCCATGGCCGGACCTCCTGTTGGACACGGAGGGCTAACGGCAACACGACCGCGAAGTTCCTGTCGAAAGCTCTTTCTGCGTCGAGGCAGGCCTGAGCACAACGACACGGGCGAATGTGCCTTCATCTGGCCGTCATAATGAACCGCCAAATTAGCAAACGCTGAACGTGACCCCCGGTCAGCATGTTCCCAAGACCTCTCTTGCCCGGCTCCTGGTCCGGGCTTCTTTTTAATGCTGTCGCCCAGAATGCGCAGCGGGTCTGGGACGACGGGCATCAAAACAAGCGTGTCGTCTGAATTCATTTCAGCGACGCGCCTCAGGTGCTGGCATCCCGCCTGGAACGGGTGGCGCGGATTGGCGATGGCGCATCCTCAAAAATCCGGCAGCGTTGGAACATTAGGCCGGTGCCGAGGTTCTTGCGGCATGGATGGCGCGCAGTTTCCCCGAAGGCCCGTCATCCGGACCGGGTTCCGACCCGAGCAAGCCCGCCTCGGCCGTCCCTCGCCGGGACGGGCTCTATCGCGACGAGGAAGGACCATGCTTCACCAAGCCGCCAAAATCGCCGAGCAGGCCCATCGGGGTCAGAAAGACAAGACCGGCAGACCCTACATCGAACATCTGAGACGGGTTGCCGATGCGGTCGAAACGCTGGACGAAAAGACGGTTGCCTATCTGCATGACGTGGTCGAGAAAGGCGAGGGTTGGAGTCTCGAGCGGCTGCACGGCGCCGGCTTCGGCCTGCCGGTGGTGGCGGCGGTCGATGCGCTGACTAGGCGCATGGACGAGAGCGAGGAGGGTTTCATTTTCCGCGCCGCCTCGAACGAGCTTGCCCTGCCGGTTAAGATAGCCGACCTGCGCGACAATCTGTGGCAAGCTCATCAGGCGGGCGTTGCGCCGGACCGGTATGAGACGGGCCTCGACATTCTGGGCGAGTTGGCCGCCAGGGACTGAGCGGCGTTGGGGGCACTAGGCTGCTGCCGGCGTCGCCCCGCTATTCGTCGAGCTGCAGCAAATCGAGCCGTGCGTCGGGCAGCGCGTGCTCCCACAGGGCTCTTTCGAGGTCGTTGCGGTTGTCGCCGCCCGTGGCTTCCGGCAGGTCGAGCGCCGTTAAGGCCTGGTCGTCGAACTCGATCGGCGCCCCGTAAAGTTGGGCGATTTGCATCACCAGGCTTTCGATGTCCTCGCGGGCGATGTTCTCGGCGAGGTTCTTGAGCCTGATTTCTTCCGCAACCCGGATGATGTTGACGATCCCGTCGATCCGCAGGGCCTGCTGGACCTTGCAGTGAGAGTCGTCGCGCAGCCGGTTAGAAAATCCTCGCATCATTGGAAAACCCTCCTTTCGCGGGGGTCTATCCCTCTGTTGCAACCATGCGCTGGAGCAGTGCGGTTGGCAATACACAAATTTTAAAAACAATAAATAAATCAGCCGGTTAGCAAAGTATATCAAACGCGGTTTCACCACATCCTTAGCATCGTTGGCTTCATTGCCGGTCGGCAAATCATCCCCTCTTGACGCCTTATGGCCGCTTCCTATTTCTACTCACAGTTAGGTACATACTAACTCAAAGCATTTGGCTCGGGTGGAGGCGGAAAGTGGTTGAGCTTGAACGGCCGCAAAGATTGCAGATCATGCTGACCGACGAGGAATTGGCGGCGCTGGAAAACTGGCGTTTCGAAAAACGCATGCCAAGCCGCTCGGCCGCCGTGCGCGAGCTTTTGCGCCGTGGGCTAGCGTCCGACGGGTTTCTGACCGCTGACCTGGGCGCGAAGTCGCAGGATTTCGGCGTGATATCGCTGGATCGGAAGGTCGCAGATGGCTCCAGCGACTCGAAACCCTGAGCAGACGCACGCTCGCTCGCGGCAGATTGCCTTGACCTCGGCCGGCCCTAATTACCGTCCATGACCAATCCCGGGGGGACGTTCCGACACGATCCGAACGCCGATGCGCGCTTGGCCGCGATCGTCGATTCTTCCTACGACGCCATCGTTGGCAAGACTCTGGACAGCGTGATCACCGACTGGAACCACGCGGCCGAACGCATGTTCGGCCATACCGCCGAAGAGGCCATCGGCCGGTCGATCCTGATGCTGATCCCAGAGCATATGCAAGACGAGGAAACCGAGATCATCGGCCGCATTCGCAAGGGGGAGCGCATTCCGAGCTTTGAGACGGTGCGCAGGCGCAAGGACGGCTCGCTGATCACCGTTTCACTGACGATTTCGCCGATCAAGAACAATGCGGGCGAGATCATCGGCGCCTCGACGATCGCCCGCGATATCAGCGCTGCCAAGGAAAGCGAGCGCCGCATCCGGCTCTTGATGCGCGAGGTCAATCACCGCGTGAAGAACCAGTTCGCCGTGATCCTGTCGATGATCAGGGAAACCAGCAAGCGCTCCACCGATCCGGGCGAGTTCGAGGAACTGATCCGTTCGCGCATCATGGCGCTGTCGCGCTCGCACGATCTCCTGGTCACCTCCGAATGGGCCGGCGCCAGCCTGTTCGACCTGATCCAGGAGCATCTGAAGCCTTTCGGCCATGAGGAGCGCATCTCGCTTTCCGGGCCGCTCCTGACGCTGCAGTCCAACGCCGTGCAGAATCTCGGCATGGCCTTCCACGAGCTGGGCACCAACTCATCCAAATATGGCGCGCTGGCGGGCGAAGGCGGCCGCATCGAAATCACCTGGCAGGTCGAGCCCGGCCCGCAAGCGCAGCGGCGCTTTCATCTTCTGTGGCACGAGACATCCGGCGCGACGGCCGTTGGAGCTGAGAAGAAGACGAGTGAGCGCAAGGGTTTTGGCACCGTGGTGCTGCAGCGGGTGGCGCCGCAGTCGCTGAGCGGTTCCTCAAGCCTCGAACGCTCGCCCGGCAGCGTGAAATGGACGCTCGACGCGCCGCTCGAGGCGATCGTCGTTCCGCAGCTGGGGGCAGAGGGCGACACCGACTTCGGCGTCTGAGCGGCAGCCGGCGGGATTTCTGCCGTCCCACCCCGGGCGACGCGCAGTCCGGGCACGCCTGACCGCCACTTGCAGCCTGATAGAAACGTAATTACATCAATCGCTAAGCGTGCAATGTCCACGCGGATACAGTTGCTTTGGTCAAGCTTCGTCTATGGAGGTTGCCATGCCAAGCAAACTGATGGAAGCAAGAAAGAGTCAGGACTGGATCACCCTGATCCTGGCGATTTGCCTGTTCATCTCACCATGGGTCATCGGATTCACCGCAGCGACGGTGCCCGCGTGGAACGCCTGGATTGTCGGCGTTCTTCTCGGCGCGCTGGCGCTCGCGACGCTTTCGGTGTTCGCCGAATGGGAAGAATGGGTAAACGTCGTCCTCGGGCTCTGGCTGATCGTGTCGCCCTGGTTGCTACACTTCGCGGCTGACACGTATGTCATGGCCACGCATGTCGTTCTCGGCGTGCTGGTGGTCGCGGCATCGGCCTGGGCTGTCTGGGACTTCCGTCATCCCCACGCTCATGCGTGAGCGGTGATTGAGCGGGAGCCCGCCGCGCAAGCGGCGAGCTCCTGCTACTGCGGCGTCTGGGCATCGGGCTGAACGGCCATTGCAGCGTCTTCACGCGATTGCTGCAACGGGAAACGTTTTGGTGCATTCTTGGGAATGGTCTCGATGCTTAACCCCGACACCCCGGCCAAGTGCTGCTCCTACTGCGGCGGCCGCGACCATGATTTCGAGGAATGCCCGAAACGCAAGGCCGACGCTGAGAAGGAAAAGGTGGAGCGGGAGCCGGCCGTGATCAGGCTCCCATATTCTCGTCACGCGTCCTCCAACCAGTAGATCGCGCCTTGCGTCGCCATAAAGACACCATGCGGCGCGGGCCTGCGCGGCCCGCGTCCACGGCTCGATTGCCGACAGGGATACCGTCGAGCCGACGTCTCAATTTGGCGCTCGCCTTATCCCCTCAGCGCACGCGCCGCCGCCTCGGCGAACGAGATGTCGCCCTTGATCTCGCGCATCGCCATCGAAGTGACCGTGCGGCGCACGCCGGGCAGGCGGCTGAGTTCCTCGCGCAGCATCCGGTCGAGCGCCATCATGTCGACGGTGACGATCTGGAGCAGATAGTCGGCTTCGCCCGTGGTGGCGTAGCAGCGGCGGATCAGCGGGTGCTTCTTCACTGCCGCCTCAAAGGCATCCGACACCTCGAAGTCGATCGACACCTGAATGAAGGCCTCGATGCCGAAGCCGATCCTGGCCGGGTCGATGCGGGTCGAATATCCGCGGATAACGCCGGCCTCTTCCAACGCCTTCACCCGTTTCCAGCAAGGCGTCTTGCTCAAGCCGACCTCCTCGGCGAGTTCGCCGAACGAGATGCGTGCGTCGCGCTCAAGCGCGGCGACTATTCTGCGGTCGAGAGCATCCAGCGTCATTCGTTCTCCAATATGACAGAAGATATCGAAGATCGTCCTTCATTCCACGTCATTTGGATAACAGAAAGGAACAATGTTCAAGCCGAAAGCGCTACCCTTGCCGCCCGGTCGAAAACCTGCCGCGAGGAGGAGAAGCCATGGACAAGAACGATTACCACGCTCGCATCGAGGCGCCCGAGATGCGCGACTACGGCGTCTATCTGAAATGCGACAAGCTTCTGACCTGTCAGAAACCGCTCTCCGACATGGTCAACGCCGACGAGCTGCAGTTCCAGATCGTGCACCAGGTCGAGGAACTGTGGATGAAGCTCATCGCCTACACGCTGGTCGACGTCCTCGACTATCTGGAGAAACAGGACACGCATCGCATCGTCACGCTGATGGGCCGCGTACACCGGCTGATGCGCATGATGACGGCGCAGCTCGACCTCCTGGAGACCATGTCGCCCAAGGAGTACCAGCAGATCCGCCTGCAGCTCGGCAATGGCAGCGGCCAGGAATCGCCGGGCTTCAAGCTTTTGCTGCGCCTGCCGCCGGACCTTTGGCGGGCCTTCAGGCGTGCCTATCTCGACGGCCGCGGGCTGACCGTGGAGGATATCTATGACGAGCATTACGACCACGGCGATTCCTATGTCGTGGCCGAGGCGCTGATCGAGTTCGACGAGCTGTTCCAGAAATTCCGCGCCAACCACCTCTATCTGATCCACCGCTCGATCGGGCTCGGCGCGAAGTCGCTGAAAGGCAGGCCGGTGGAGATCCTCGAAGGCGGCGCCCGCCACCGCTTCTTCCCCGAGCTCTGGGACATTCGCTGCGCCATGACGGACCGCTGGGGCGCCGAATACGGCACCGTTCGGGATTCGATCAGCCATCCGCCGCAACTTTCTCCTTCTCCCCTTGTGGGAGAAGGTGGCCGCGAAGCGGCCGGATGAGGGGTGTTCCAGGGAAAGCCAGCGTTTCACTCCGCTGGAACACCCCTCATCCGTCTCGGCGCTGAAGCGCCGATCCACCTTCTCCCACAAGGGGAGAAGGAGAAAGTTGTGGCGCCTCGCCAAACAATTTTTCCAGCGCCTGTCGGAACCATCTCTCTCCGCCCGTCCTTGGGGCATCAACCGCTTCAACAATCCGGAGGACATCGTGGAAATGCAGTCGACCTGGCAGACCGCCGCCATTCTCATCGCCCGCCTGATCTTCGCCGCCATGTTCGCGATGGCCGTCGCCTTCAAGCTGATGGATATCGGCGCCACCGCAGGCTACATCGCGGCCGCCGGCTTCCCGTTCCCGCTGTTCCTGGCCTGGTGCGCGGCGATCCTCGAAGCGTTGCTGGTGATCGCCTTCCTCACCGGCGCTTATCTGACGCCGTTGGCGTTGATTGGCGCCGTCTACGTCACCTTCCTCGGCTTCGCCTTTCACGGCCCGTCGCACTGGGCCGGAAACCAGGCCGAGTTTGGCGCCTTCATGTCGCATTTCCCGTTCGCCGCCGGCCTGCTCTACGCCGCCGTCCACGGCCCGGGCAGCGTGCTGGCGGTCAAGCTGGGTTGGCCGGGCAGGGCATGAACTTTCCTTCTCCCGTTCTACGGAAGAAGGTAGCCGAAGGCCGGATGAGGGGCGGCGCCAACATTTCAAGACAAGGCGCCTTCCCACATGCTCACATCTGATCGTTATACGGCTCTTTCATCTGGCCGACCATGCGCGCCAGCTTCGAGAAGGACGGCATGTCGGCTTCCGGCTGGCATTGGTTGGCGAGTTCGAGCAGCCGGATCGGGAAGTTGACGGCGTCGCGGCTGGAGGCCGACATGCCTTCCGAGCGCTCCTCGCTGGTTTCGCTGGCCTCCGCCTTGCGCAGCGCGATGTCGATCTCCTCGACCGTCAGCACGCCCTTGCGCACCAGCACCTGGTTGACCGAAGCGACGGCCATCAGGAGGCCCTCGAGCTGCAGATTGGCGACATTCATGGCTTTTGCTCCCATTGACCGGGGTGAAACGCGCGAGCCGCGGTTACGATCCGGAGATGCGCGAGCCTCGCTTAGGCCTCCATCCACCGCTCTCCATATTCGCTCCAAAGCCGCCTGATCTCGCGGTTGCCGAGCGGCGGCGTCTGGCGGTCGCCGTAGAAGACAGCGACGGCGCTGAGGTCATATTGGCCCTCGGCCTGGGCGATGAAGCGGATCGCTTCGCCGAGCGGTCTCGAATGGAAGATCGGATCGGCCTGGCCCCGGCCCAGGCTGCGAACGCCCGAAATGCTTGCTGGCACATGCCGCATCCGAAAGACGGATGCCATGGCAGGTTTGTCCATGCCTGCTCTCCGCGATTCCCCTTAGGGAATGATCCCATAAGCACCGGCTAATGACCAGCCCGGGACGGCCGCCGGAACAGAGCAGGCCCAGCAGAACCTCGGAAACAGGCGGCGAGGAAAGAAAAAGGCCGGGCGCGAAGGCCTGGCCTTTCCTTCCGCGCGGTCGCCGCAAGGCAATCCTCGCTCACTATTGTTTTCCGGCTCGGCTCTCCAGCCGGGCCGGAAATGCCTACCTGTGCCAACGATGCAGCCAGTCCGGCTCGGGGGCGGAGCTTCGGCTGATCGCCATGCCGGCCAGCAAGCCGACCAGCCCGCCGATCAACATCGCGGTCGAGAAGGTGCCGGGGTTCTGCTGCACGGTTTCCGAAACGCTCTGCGCCTGGCTGCGCAACTGGCTCGCCGCGCGCGACGCGCGGTCGGAGGCGCCGCTGTAAAGGTTCGAAGCCCGGTCGGCCGCGCCCCGATACCAACCATGCGCGGTCTCTGCGGCTTCCCCGGCCTGTTCGGAAAGCGTGCGGTTCAGCCGGTTCACCTCACGCTTCAATTCGGCGATCTGCTTCTTCATCGCGTCTTCCGATGCCCGCGAGGCTCGTGCGCTGCTGCGGGACGCGGGACGGGTGCGCGTGGCGCGCGCGGCGGCGGTTTTCGCGTTGCCGTTGGCTGAATTGGTGGTGCTGGTGTCATTGTCTGCCATCGGTCTCTCCTTTTTGCCTCCTGGGAACGAACGGCCGAGCCGTGCCATTGTTCCCCCGCGGTTTTCCGCAGGCGCGCCGCCAGACCAAAAGACGAGGGCCGCGAAGCGAACTCCACGGCCCTTTGTCCAAGCTCCGATGCCCTTGCTTGCCGCAGTTACTTGCCGCAGTTGTTGTCGTTCACGTTCGGCTGCACCGTGGTGGCGGTGCTGTTATTGGCATCGCCCATTGCGCCCTGCGGATGATTCGCGCAGTTCTTGTCGGCGTTCGAATTCATGTCGCCGCCTGTGATGCTGCCGGTCGTGCCGGTATCGGGCGGAGCGGCCTGGTCAGGCGACGGCGCGGCCGGCGTCTTCGGCTCGACGGTAACGGTCTGGCCGCTGCCCGTGCCGTCATTTCCGGCGGTACCCGCGTTCTGGGCCATCGCCGCCGTCGCGAGGCCGATGGTCAAGGCCGAAGCTGCAAGAATCCTTGTAAGCATGATCTCTTCTCCTCTGTTGCGAGACGGTCATCTGTCGCGTTGCGACTAGGGGTGGAATCCGTCGGACCAAGGTTGGTTCCGACAAAAATTGTTGTGATCTGGCCCGGCGTTTCAATCTATAGGTGTGGCGCGCACGGGGGCTTTGCCGCCGGTATTTTGAGAAATTTAGGAAAATGTACCTAGAGGCTATTGCCTGGTGAAGGCAGCTATGCTACTATTTTGTCCATGGTGTTGATTTGCGCCAACGACCCGCCGCCGGCGGGTTTTTTGTTTTTCGCGCCATCCATTCTTTCGAAGCGCTGGCGGCGCCTTCCCTGTCCTGCGGCGCTTTCAACATTCTGCTGGAGGCCCAGATGCCACGCTATGCCACCATCGTCACCGCCGATGACGGCGCCGAGATCGTCAGCGCTATCGGCGAATTCGAAGGCGCAAGCCTTCCGCACCGCTCGGGCCGTTTCGAGCAGGTCGCGCCGGGCGTGCGCATCGGTATGGTTCGCGGTGGCCTTGATGAAGCCGTCGCCGGTTTCGGTTTCCCGCGCCAGGGCCTCGGCCCGTCCGCAGTCCGCACGGTAACGGCAAAGCTGAAGGCAACGGCCGCGCCGTCCGCCGATGCCCGGCCCGCCAGGCCGGCCATGGCAAGGCCGCGCAGGAAGCCGGCCCGCAAGGTCCGCAAGGCGAAGGCGGCGAAAGCAGCACCATCGGATTCTGTCACGCATGGCTGACGAAAACAGACGCCGCGAGCCCGTCGGCGCGAAGCCGGCGAGGCGAAAGCCGAAAGCTACCAAAGCCGCTGCCGCTCCGTCCCCCCGCCCCAAGCGCTCGCGAAGGACGCTCGTCGACGATTTCGCCGCCGCGCTTCGCGCCGATTTCCGCGTCCATGGCGCGGGCGTAATCGCCGCGGTGCGCGCCGAAAAACCCGAGCAGTATCTGAAGGTCGTGCTGACGCTGCTGCCCAAGGATTTCTCGGCCAAGGATTTCTCGGAACGTGTCGATGCCAAGCAAACCAGCCTCGGGCAATTGAGCGATGAGGAGATCCGCAGCCGTATCCGCGGCCTCGAAGCGAGCCTCCGGCCGCTCCTGGACAGCGATGCAAACCTATCTGGCGCTTCTGGAGGAGATGGACCGTAGGCGTCGCCGTAACCTTCTTGCAGCCTACGCGCCATACAAGCGGCAGGCCGAATTTCATTCGGCAGGCGCGACGCACCGCGAGCGTCTGTTCATGGCCGGAAACCAGCTCGGCAAAACCAGGGCAGGGGGCGCGGAATGGGCCATGCACCTCACCGGCCGCTATCCCGAATGGTGGGTGGGCAAGGTGTTCGACACGCCGGTCAGGCTCTGGACCGCCGGCGTCACCGGCGAGGGCACGCGCGACAATCCGCAGCGCGTGCTGGTCGGCCCGCCGCAGCAGCAAAGCGAGTGGGGCACCGGCATGATCCCGGCCGATGCCATCGCCGACACGGTAATGGGCCGCGGCGCGCCGGGAGCGCTGGACAGCGTCGTCGTGCGCTGGGGCGGTGGCGGCGATGTGCAGACCGGCGAGAGCGTGCTTTCCTTCAAGAGCTACGAAAAAGGCCGCGAGAAATGGCAGGGCGAGACGCTGCACGGCGTCTGGTTTGACGAGGAACCGCCGCTGGATATCTATTCCGAGGGCCTCACCCGTACGAATGCCACGGACGGCATCACGATCGTCACGTTCACGCCGCTGCTCGGCATGAGCGACGTGGTGCTGCGGTTTTTGAGCGCGGAGGCGGTTCAGGATTTGGGTTCCTCGCCCCCGCAAGGCGGGGGGAGAGGTGGCCGCGCAGCGGCCGGAGAGGGGGCTTCGTAGGGCGATAAGCTCTACGAATAGCTTTCCGCTCTTGCATCGAAGACCGGCGCTGCCGCCACTCCGTCGCCGCTTCGCCGCGCCATCTCTCCCTCACTTGCGTGGGGGCGACGAACTGGAGCTTGCCGTAGGCCCTGTCAAAACGATTTCCACCCCTTATGGTGCGCGAACGCGCGGTCGCGCGATTTGAATGCCGTAAGGGACTTCGGGAATGTATGTAGGCCGTTCTTACCGGTTGCTGGACTTCGCGCTCTGGTCGCGGCGCAGCGTCATCTATATGGTCGTGGTGAGCGGGTTGGCGATCGCCGTCTACCGCCTTCCGGCGACCGCGGGCTTTTCGGTGCCATGGTCGGTCGTGCTGGTGCTCGGCACCACGGTGTCGCTCGTCACCGGCTTCAAGAATTCGCAGGTTTTCACCCGCGCCAACGAGGCTCTGCAGGCTTTTTCGCAGATCACCGCCAGCAGCCGGATGCTGTCCGGCTTCTGCCGCGATTTCATGGATGCGGCCGCCGCCCGGCAGCTGATCCACCGCCATCTCGCCTGGCTGACGGCGCTGCGCTTTTCGCTGCGGCGGCCGATGCCTTGGGAATCGCTGGCGAAGGCAGCCAACATCGAGTTCCGGCGCCGCCGCTATCACATTGAGGAGGACAAGACGTCGCTTGCCGAGGAACTGCGCAGCCTGTTGGGCGAGGAAGCCGCAAGCGTGCTGAAATCGCCGCAGCCGGCGATAGAACTTCTCGACAGGCAATTGGCCGAGGTCAACGGCTTGTTGAAGAGCTCAGCCGTTCCGACACAGGTCTATTCCGAATTGATCAAGCTGATACGCGACTTCCAGGACCAGCAGGCGCGTTGCGATCGCATCAAGAACAATCCCTATCCCCGGCAATACGCGATCGTGAGCTCGATGTTCATGATCATCTTCTGCACCTTGCTGCCCTTCGGCGTCGTTCCGGTCTTTGCCGACATGGCCAAGCTGGGCGGCGTGCTCGGCTGGATCTCGATCTGGCTGACCATCCCGTTCAGCGCGCTGCTGGGCTGGGTCTACATGTCGCTGGACCTGGTCGGCGAAAGCAGCGCCAATCCATTCGAAGGCAACGCCAACGACGTGCCGATCTCGCAAATCTGCCGCGACATCGAGATCGAGCTGCGCCGTGGCCTTGGCGAGGCCGCGCTTCCCGCGCCGCTGGCGCCGGTCAACGACATCGCGACGTGAAGTTCTTTCCTTCTCCCCATGCGGGAGAAGGTGGCCGCGAAGCGGCCGGATGAGGGGTGCTCCAGGGAACGCCAGCGCGTCTCTCCGCTGGAACACCCCTCATCCGTCTCGGCGCTGCGCGCCGATCCACCTTCTCCCACAAGGGGAGAAGGGAAAGGTTTGCCATGTCCCGCCACGTTACCTTCATGACCATCGACGATGCCGGACATTATTCGCCCGGGCAGCGCGCCGAGATCGTCGCGGCCTATCCCGAGCATGAGCGCGAAGCCCGCGCGAAAGGTATCCCTGTTCTCGGCTCAGGCCGCATCTTTCCGGTGGCGGAGGAGACGATCGCCTGCGAGCCGTTCAAATTGCCGCGGTGGTGGCCGCGCATCGGCGCGCTCGATTTCGGCTGGGACCATCCGTCGGCCGCGGTCGAGCTTGCCTGGGATACCGAAGCGGATGTCGTCTACGTGACGAAAGCTCATCGCGCCTCCCAGCAAACGCCAGCGATGCAGGCGCTGGCGCTGAAGGCCTGGGTGAATGGCTCCCCTTCGCTTGGCCGCGCGACGGCCGCCGCGAAACGCTGGAAGGCGCCGGTGTGGCGCTGGCAAAGCAATATGCCGCCCACGGGCTGAACATGCTGACCAGCTACGCCCGCTTCGCCGACGGTTCGGTTTCGGTCGAGGCCGGGCTGATGGATATGCTCGACCGCATGCAGTCCGGCCGCTTCAAGGTGTTTTCCACCCTTCACGCATGGTTTGAGGAATTCAGGCTTTTTCATCGAAAGAACGGCCAAGTGGTGAAGCTGCGTGACGATCTCATGGCCGCGACACGCTATCGGAAGCTTACGCTCGCCTATGTCAGCGGTGCCGGCACCTTGCCGACCAGCACCGACGGCATCTGGCTGATCTTCACACGCGCTGGCGACAAGGGTGCGGATGGCACCGGCGTGGGTGACTTCACAGGCCCGGCCTCCTCGGTGACCGATAACATCGTCACCTTCGCCGGCACCACGGGGAAGGCCGGTAAGGACAGTGGCGTGGCAGTGGGAAGCCTTGTGGCAGGGCCGGCCTCGGCCGCGGCCGACAACATCGCCACATTCAACGGCACGACGGGCAAGCTGGTGAAGGACGGCGGCGTGGCGGTGGCAAGCCTGGCGCCGAAAGCCAATGCCTCTTTCACCGGCACCTTCAGCCCGCCGACGAACGCCATAGCACTGAATACCCTGGCTGACAGCGCTGCGGTGTCGGTCCTCGGCCGATCGGCCAATTCGAGCGGCACGCGCGCGGATATCGCGGCCGGGTCCGACGACACTCTGCTGCGGCGCGTGTCCTCGGCGCTGGGTTTCGGCCAGTTGACGGCAGGCATGGTGCCGGCCGGGCTGGTGACTTATGCCATGCTCGCTTCGGCGGCGATCGCTTCGAACAGCGAATTCCAGCTCGGCACGGCAAACAAGCTTCTCACGGCGGCCGCATTAAAGTCGACCGTAGCCTACCAGACACTTACGTCCGGCGCGTCGGTCTCGTGGGATATGTCGCTTGGCAACAACGCTTCATTGGCTGCGTCGACGAACGTGACGATCGGCAATCCGACAAATGCGGTGCCCCAGTTCGGCTTCGTGCTCAAGATCACCGCCGTGACGTCCGCACGCACCGTGAGCCTAAGCGCAAATCTTGTGCCAGCGGCCGGCATCGAGAGCTTTCCGATCACCATCCAGACGACGGAAACCGTCTTCCTGGCCGGCTTTGTCGACACGGCGAGCCGCCTTGTCATCACCAGCGTTTTGAGAACCTAACAGGAGAACCCGATGTCCCTTCTCGTTCGTAAGATCAATGACGTTTGGCAGGAGTGGCACGCCTCCTCGATCGTGACCCAGATGGTCGGTACCTATACCGCCATCTACGGGGATGGCCGGCAAGTGGAGACGCCATGCGATCCTTATCCTGTTGAAATCCAGATGAACGGCGACAGCCTGCGCTGCTTCTACGACCAGGGCCTTTGGACGATCGACGAAGTCGAGGCGGTGGGCGGCAGGATTGCCGTGCCGTTCGTAGTGCCGGAAGGAAAACAGGTCGTCGGCGCACCGTCCTATGTGGAAACCGGTGAAGTGATCCAACAGGTCTACCAGGTCGAGGATACCCCGCCGCCACCGGAACCGCCGACGGCAGAGGAGAAGGTGGGCACCATGCTGGCGGGATCCGGCGTCTCGATCAGCGAACTGAAGTCGGTCCTCGGGCTGGGAATCTAATGTATCCCGGTATCATCCCAAAGATCGTCGCGCCGCCGCCGAAGAAGGCGACCATGCTTTTGCATTTCGACGGGGCCAACGGATCGCAAGTTTTTGTCGATAGCTCGCTCAACAATCTCGCCATAGGGTTTGGAGGTAACGTTCAAATCGACACGTCTACGTCGGTCTTCGGAGGAAGTTGCTGCACCTTTGATGGGATTGGCGACTACCTTTACTGCGACCATCCGACGGCACTCAAATTGCCGGGGGATTTCACGTGTGAGGGTCGCATGCGATGCACTGCGGAAACCACAAACTCGCGCCCGGTATTCGATATACGAGGCGGCACGAACAATGCTGGGTTCTTCATCAATCTCAATCCGAGTGAGCAGTTAGATATCTTCATTGATGCAAATGATGGCGCCGGGGGCGTCAAGCGCGCCACGTCCGGCACGCTCACCGCCGGTACTTGGTATCATTGGGCAATCTGCCGCGCCTCGGGTGTGATCCGCTGCTTTCTCAACGGCACGCAATTTGGAAGCAACTTCTCCACCTCGGTTGCCTGGGATAGCACTTCGCTGAACATCGGAACTTTCGTCGGTGAGCGGGACACCGGCGGGCCAGACCACAAATACAAAGGGAATATGGACGAGATTCGGATCTCGAACAATCTTGCCCGCTACATCGCCAACTTCACACCGGCCGGTTCTGCATTTGATCGCTACGACTGATTGTTCATCTGGACATCTGGCATCGGCTGCGCGTACTAACGTCGGCGGGTTGCGAGGGACATGATCAGAATGGGATTCGCTACGGGCGACAGACAGCGTTTGTTGGCGCTCGATGGCCTTCGCGCCTACGCGGCAATCGCGGTCATCTTCTATCACGGTATCCTTCATTTTGATGAGGGATTGATACAGCGCGTTTTGCCAAAAGCGTTCTGGGAAGTGACCGCAACCGACCAGTGGCCCAAGCTGTGGCTCTCCATTTTCAACGGCACGGCGGCGGTCGAGCTGTTCTTCCTTCTAAGTGGTTGCGTGTTGATCCGTTCCCTTTCTGACATTGGTAATCCGTGGCGTGCGGGCGCATCGTTTGCCGTGAAGCGCGTGTTTCGCATCTATCCAGGGCTCATAGCCTGTGTGCTGGCCGCGGCATTGCTTCAGGCATGGCCTATCTCGTGGTCGGAAGCCTGTGCGAACATGGCCCTGTGGTCCTATGCAGTCATACAACCAACTTGGACACTGCAGGTGGAAATGCTCGCCGTCCCACTGATGCTGCTGGCTGGAGTGTTTACGCTTCGGTGGGGCATGTGGGGTACTCTTGCAGTGCTCGTTTACACATGCATCGCTCGGAAAAATCCTGAACTGCTTGGAGTACAATTGCTCTCAGATTACGGGTATCTGTTCATCTTTGGGGCCTTGGTGCCGAGCGGGCTGGGTGCCTTTGCTGCTAAGTTGGCAAGGCCGATAGGATGGGCACTGCTCCTGGTCGCTTTCCTGTTGCTTAGGCAATTCGTGCACGGCCTTGAGCTTCTGACGGCAGCGTTAGGTTTTGTGTTGCTCGCGCTGTTGTTCCACGATGACAGGGCGGCTTCGTCACCGTTCTTCGTTTCGCCTCTTCCCGCATTTCTCGGGCGTGTGAGCTTCGGCCTCTATCTGTGGAATGTCCTCTTTCTGAACGCAATTCACAATGTGCCGCCAAGTTGGCTTCCGTCGGATGCAGTGATGGCGGGCATTCTGGTATCTCTCGTCATTATCCCCCCGAGCGTCTTCTTAGCAGCCGTCAGCTACCGATTGATTGAGCTGCCCGGAATTGCGCTTGGGCAAAAACTCTCTCGCGCCATCATTAAAGGCGCACCGCGTTTAGAAGCCGCGTAGATCTTGCCACTGCACCTTTAGTTTGGTCGCTGACCGCCGCGTGCGAGCGCTCCGTCTCGCCGCATGTTCCTTCGCACCCCTGAATCTCAAGAATCTGCCCCTCCCGGCGGAAAGGAACCCCAATGGACCGCAACTTTGCGCGTGCCCTTTCGCTCGTTCTCACCTCTGAAGGCGGCTGGTCCGACAATCCCGCCGATCCCGGCGGTGCGACCATGAAAGGCGTCACGCTCGCCAATTTCCGCCGCTACGTCAAAGCAGACGCCACGAAGGCCGATCTGCGCGCCATCTCGGATGACCAAGTCGCCACCGTCTATCGCCGTTTCTATTGGGATGCTGTAGTGGGCGCCGAACTCCCCGGCGGCATCGACTACGCGCTCTTCGACTTCGCCGTGAACAGCGGGCCGGGCAGGGCGGCGAAGCATCTTCAGGGTGTGCTCGGTGTTGTTCAGGATGGCCGCATTGGCCCGGCCACGCTGGCGGCGGTGAGGGCAAAACCCGCCGGCGTCGTCATCGATGCGCTGTGCGACGCGCGGCTCGCCTTCCTGGAAAAACTATCGACCTGGCCGAGCTTCGGCCGGGGCTGGAGCGTCCGAGTCGCCTCCGTGCGCCGGCAGGCGCTGCTGATGTCGGCCGCGCCGTCGGCGACTGAGGGATACGCTTCGCCGAGGCCGGCATCCACCGATGACGTCCCGCTAGCCGCAGCGTCTGCCGGCGTCGGATTGCCTGCCGCCGGCGAGGCGCCCACTGCGCCACACAAATCCGCATCGGGTGCCAAGGTAGCCGGCATTCTCACCCTGATCGCGCTGGCGCTCGGCTCGCTCATCGCCTGGACCGCGCATCTTTCCTGCAATCTTTTCGGAGTGCTCTGCCGATGACTGCCGTTATCATCCGCGTCGCCCTGCGCTATTGCGCGGGCGTGCTTGTCGCGCGCGGCCTTCTGGGCGCCGACGACGCCTCGGCATTCTCTGCCGATCCCGACATTCAAATGGCGCTGGAGACCGGCCTCGGTCTTGCCATCGCCGCCGCGGCCGAGTGGTGGCATCTGCTCGCGCGCCGGTTCGGCTGGGAGCATTGACCATGGAAAATCTGAAAGCTCTGCTCACCGCCTGTATCGAAGCCGCCAGGCCGTATGTTGTTATCGGCGCCGCCTGCTTTGTCGCCGGTCTTCTCATCGGAGCGCTGCTATGAGCGCGCTGCTGGCATGGCTTCTCACCAATCCGACAATCCTGGCGATCGGAGCCGGCCTTGTCGGCGCGCTCGGCTGGGGCTTCCGCCAGCGCCTCGCAGGCGCAAGGGCCGAGCGCAGCAAGCAGGCCGGCGCCGAGGCCGCGGCCCGGGATGTCGCCGACCAGGTCGACAACGATGTCGGCGCTTTGCCGGCTGACGCGGTCAGAAAGGAGCTGAAGTCATGGGCAAGGGATTGATCGTCGCCGCCATCGTCGCCGCGCTCGCCGGCTGCACGACGGGCAGGGGCAGCTTCTGCGCCGTCGCCCCGCCGATGCGCCTCTCTGCCAGCGCGGTCGATGCCTTGTCCGACCAGGAGGCGAGGGCGCTGCTTGCGCACAACCGCAAGGGCGAAAAACTCTGCGGCTGGAGGCCGTGATGCATGACATCTTCGATCTTCTCGGCATCAAGGGCCAGGTCGTGGCAGCGGGGCTCGCCGGCGGCGTGCTGCGGGCGCTGTCGCGCCATCGCTACAAGCTGCGCGAGATGATTGCCTCGCCCATCTGCGGCGCCTTGGCCGCCGCCTATCTGACATTGCCTGTCGTCGCTTGGGTCCGGGCAAGCGGCCTGCCAATTCCCGCCGCCGACGACACCACCACGCTCGCCGCAGCCTTCCTCATCGGAGTCTCGGCCATGTGGATCTCGGACATCGTTTTCGAGGTGGTCGTGCGAAGATTCAAACAAATGCCGGATTCCTGATCGCGGCGGACCGACACCGTGCAGGCATCGAGACATCGACCGGGAGATCGTCTACACGATACCAAGATGACGGTGTCAGCGGTTTGCCCGCTCGAGCCGCTGGAAGAATCCAGGCGCAACGCCTATCTATGGAGCAATCCAAAGGAGGTACGACATGGCTTCTTCCACCGAGCGCGCGGTCCTTGCCGGCGGCTGCTTCTGGGGCATGCAGGATCTGATCCGGCGCTTGCCCGGCGTGATCTCGACGCGAGTGGGCTACAGCGGCGGCGATGTCCCCAACGCCACCTACCGCAACCACGGCACCCACGCCGAGGCGATCGAGATCATCTTCGATCCGGCCAAGACCAGCTTCCGCACGCTGCTCGAATTCTTCTTCCAGATCCACGATCCGACGACGAAGAACCGCCAGGGCAACGATATCGGCGCGAGCTATCGCTCGGCGATTTTCTATACCAGCGATGAACAGAAACGGATCGCCGAGGACACGATAGCCGATGTCGACGCGTCCGGCCTGTGGCCTGGCAAGGTCGTCACCGAGCTCGCTCCGGTCGGGCCCTTCTGGGAAGCCGAGCCCGAGCATCAGGACTATCTCGAGCGCTATCCCAACGGCTACACCTGCCATTTCGCACGGCCGGGCTGGAAGCTTCCGGTTCGTCAACAGGCGGCCGCGTCATAATCAGCGACCGCGGTGTGTTGACATAGTCTTCACGCGCTTTGATCTGCCCGCCGTGCCGGAAGGCATGGCGGGCTTTTTTGCGTTTCGGCTGGTTGTCCCGGCCCGGCGGGCCTTAGCCCTTGGCTCGGCGGCCTTCGTGTTCGTGGTTGCCGATCCAGTGGGCGCGGATGCGGTCGCTGGCTTCGAGATAAGCCATGTCGATCAGGTAGGTCAGAAGCTTCTCGCCATCGGCCTCCGCCTTCTGGCGAAGTTCTCGCAGGATTCCCTGCGCAAATTGCAGGTTTTCCATTTTGCTAGGCTGGTCCATGGGTGCCCCCAAATGTCGGTGCGGTAAGTTTGGCTCACTATGCTTGTACGAAGATTATCGCCTCGCTCGCGGTGAAGCTGTACTCGGTTGCACTGGGGACGCCCGATCAACGAAGCTGTTGGACATCGCGCGGAAATGTCGATATTTTGCGCGCCCAATCGGATGGCGACCATGCACGAAGACGAGGGCAGCACTCCTGACAAGTTGCAAGCCATGCTTGACGTGATCGCCAGGAGCGAGCCCCCGAGCGAGAGCGGGCAAGCCGATTTCGGCCGATTGAAAGCCGACGCCGCCAAGGCTGCCGGCGTGTTGATCGAATTTTACGGCGATGCAGCCCTGGAGCGGGCCAAGCTCATAGAGCGCCGGTCGCCCCAGTCGTATTTTGCGCGCATGGTCGTGGCTGAAGTCGGCCGGCGCGGCAAGCGAAATTGACCCGCGAGCAATCGGCGAAAGCTGCTTCAAGACGATCTTCGCCTCCCCAGCCTTGCGCTAAGCCGCTGCTCGACCTCTTCCTCGATGTTGTCCAGGAGATAGGACATCAGGTCGTGTCCGATCGACCGCGCTAGGTCCTTGGCTTGCTCGACATGGTTGCGGATCTCGCGCAGCGCCTGCTCTTCGCACGCGGCGTCGTCCGTCAAATCGACGAACCAGCCGGGATAGAGCGCTGCCTCGCCTGTCCCGTCAACATAGCATTGGCCGACGGCCAGGATCTTGCGCACCCCCATCTTCTCGGAATGGACCCTATAGACCTCCCTGAATGCGGACCTGCGCTCCACGGCCTTGCGGATCGCCAGCCGAACCCGTGAACGATCGTCCTGATCGATGCTTTGCATGCATCGTTCAAGCGAAGCGCCATGAGAGAACTCATCGAGTGTCAGACCGAAATAATCTGAAAGATTGGCGTCGCCATAAACGCGGTCGCGCTTGATGTCCCAGGTCCAGAACCCGTCGATCGGTGGATACCGCACATGCATGTTGCGGCCGTGTTCAGGCGCCGTCGTCATGAAAACCGCCCCGTCCGGTTTCAAGCTTTGGCAGCACTATGTCGCAAAAACGGTAAGAAACAAACATGGCCTTTTGTACAAGGCCGGAAGTCATAAGACTTGCTGCCACTGGCAATTCGGGGATGTCATGTTGATATAACCGGAAAGAGGGCGAAGAAAAATTTCTTGAGCCGAAAGAATTTTCACTTTGATGTTGCAACTGCCGCTTGGCGTTTTACGCGAAAACGCGGCGGACAAGCAGGAGAAACAACCCCGGAGGTTGTATTTCCGCAAGAGGCATGGTTGAAAATTCTTATATTTTGTAAAAGAATAAAACTCTTTGCGTACTGCTGCAGGAAGCCAAGCCGGCTTGCCGCCTCATATTTGCAGCATATCCAAATGCTAGCGTCAGCCGATTGACCGGCAAACCGACCGGTGGTTGAAAAACGCGAAACTTCGAGAGAAGCCCGCGCATATCAATCCGCGGCTGGGCGTCCTCTCGGACGTGCCGAAGCCGTCACCAGACTGAAGGTCTTTGTCGTTCAGACTAAAGTCTGCCAAGAGATCAACCTAAGCCAGTCTTTGCCGCGGCTCCAGGTCGGCTTCAGCGCCTGCGGCCGAATCATCGGCGATTCGGTCATGCTCGAACTGGCGCGCCGTGGGCAGGGCCTGCAACCAGGGCTCGCGGCGTCCGATCCAGAGTTCATAGCTCGGCACCAGCCCTTCGGTTGGCGCAACGTCCAAGCTACCGATCGTCACTTCGGCCTCGTCGTCGCCAACGAACGGAACGCGGCTTCCGCAGGTGGGGCAAAAGCTCCGAGCGCCATAGCTGCTGGTGATGCCGGTGGTTTCGAACGCTTTTAGCGGCCATACGGCGTAGGCATGGAAGGCCGACCCGCTTGTCTTGCGGCAGTCCTTGCAGTGACAGAGGCCGACCCGGAGCGGCTCCCCAGTGACGCGGAACTGCACCCCGCCACACAGGCAACTCCCGCTGCGCGCGATTTCAGGCATTGCTGGTCCTCCTGCGGCTATGCACAGAGCCAATTTCGCTCACCCCGGCAGGTCCCGCTGCCGGCTGCTAAAACCCGCAACAAGTTGCGATGGTTCCACGCCTGCGTGCAAGAAGCACGGTCAGTCGGGGAGGTTGATCGGCTCCTCGCACCGATAGACGCGGCACTCGCCGTCCTTGGTGGGAACCGTCGTCGACACAGGCACTTCCGGCCAGTCGCACTCATTGCCGAATTGCCGAACGAATCGGTCATAAGTATCCGCGCCTGTGCTCAAGACCACGGCACGATCGCTTTTGATCAGCGTCTGCGTCTGCTCGCAAGTCATCGTGCGTGTGTCCGGCCGGGCGTAGGCGGCGCTCACGGTGCACAACATTGGGCCGGCGCACAATATTTTGCCTGCGGCAAGTGCGATCAACAGGGTTCTCATGGGGACGCCAGGTTTTTGAAGTTTCCAGGTGTCGAATATGGATCGCGGCTAGAACACCGCAAGATATTTGAGCAGCGAAACGATTCCGATGATGATGACGATGATCTGCGCGATCTGGCGCGCGCGGGCATCGAGCGGCAGGCGTTGCACGAGGTAAAGCACCAGGATCACCACGAGGAAGGTGATCAATATGCCGATAAGGATCGATGCGCCCATTTGCCTGCCTTCTTACCAAGATTGCCCGGATGGGCAGGCTCCAACGTTGCCGGCTGTGAAATGGTTCCAAGCGGATTGAGCCGCCGATCGTGTCGTCCGAAAGCAGAAGCCGGCTCCGACGTCGGCGGAACATGCGCGCGGCTTGCGAGTTCACTTCCTCGATAGCAATGCGCGGGATCGCACTGTCAGAGAGGAAGAAACCATGGGCCTCGGCACGATTCTTATCATCATTCTCATTCTTGCCCTGCTTGGCGGCTTCAGCGGCTTAGGCGGAGGGCCTTTCTACGGCACCGGCTATTATGGCGGCGGCGGCCTCGGACTCGTCCTGGTCATCGTGATCATCCTGGTGTTGCTCGGCCGCATCTGACGGCCCACGATGCGACCAGGCCTCAGAGTGTCGCCAGCGCGTCCCTCAGCTTCGCCACTAGGCGATTGCTTCGCGGCTGGCGTTGCGGTTCCCGATCTGCGTTTCGACTAGTTTTGGCGGGCAAGGCGGCGATCAGCGCGACGACGGCAAGGAGCGGAAGCATTTGCCGTCGCAGGGCGCACCGCAGTCAGATGATCATTGCTGCCATAGAACAGGATTCGGCGGCGTTGCGGTCGACCGGCGGCAGATCCGCGAATCCCGCTAGCTCTCGCGCCCACTGCATTCGAGGCACACGATACTGTGTCCCGGACAATTCAGCCGGTGCGTGCCCCCTGGGCAGCAATGGCCGTTCGAGCTCAGCCAGCGCGCGCAAACGAAAACCTTCTTGGCCCCGTGACAGCGGGAGCATTCCTGCGGACGCATCAGTTCCTCCCGTGACGGGACGCCATGTTCCGCTTCAACGACCGTGTTCATCCGTTTAGTCCCCAACGCCTGGATTATCGGTCACATATGTTAATTCACTATTCTTTACATTAGGGTTTATGAATGTGAAAGGCGTGAAAGCGACATAAGGTTTTCACGCGCTTGTGCGCTTTCCCTTTGCGCTGGCGTTGTTAAATGTGGTGCCGCCCGATGCGTCGACGGATCAGGGCACGCAAAGGGAACCTTCTTGCAATGACATGGACCGGAGCGGGCGCGCTTTTCATCCTCGTGCTCACCTATGCCGGCGTCGCCGTCGGCCGTATTCCGGGCCTGCGGCTCGACCGCGCCGGCATCGCGTTGCTGGGCGGCGCCGCCATGATCGCAATCGGCGCGATCGGCATCGAGGATGCCTACAGAGCCATCAATTTCGACACCATAACCTTGCTGCTCGGCATGATGATCGTCGTGGCGCATCTGAAGGTCTCGGGCGCGTTTCGGGCGCTTGGCGGCTTTGCCATCGAGCATGCCCACGCGCCCTTCATGCTTTTGGTAATGGTGACGCTGCTGACCGGCGCGCTCTCGGCCTTCCTGGTCAATGACGCGATCTGCCTGGTGATGGCGCCGATCGTCGTGCACGTCACACGAGTCATCAACCGCAACCCGGTGCCTTACCTCATCGCTACCTGCACGGCCTCGAACTGCGGCAGCGTCGCCACCATCACAGGCAACCCGCAGAACATGGTGATCGGTGCGCTGTCCGGCATTTCCTATCCGGCTTTCACGCTGGCGCTCGCGCCGGTGGCGCTGTTCGGCCTGCTCTGCGTCATCGTCATCGTGCGCATCGTCTACCGGGCCGAATTCTCCCGCCCTGCCGAGCTCAGCCCGGAAGTCTATCGCGGCCGCATGCTGCCCGGGCAGGTCCTGAAGGCCACCATCGTGTGCGTGTTGCTGGCGCTCGCCTTCTTCGCCGGCGTTCCCGTCGCGAAGGCGGCGCTCATTGCCGGCGCCTTCCTGCTGGTCACGCGGGCAATCAAGCCGCGGCGCATTTACCGCGAGATCGATGGACCGCTGCTCTTCATGTTCGCCGGCTTGTTCGTGGTGGTGGCGGGTGCCGAGCGCACCTTGCTCACGCCCGACATGATCGCCTGGGCCAAGAACATCGGACTCGACGATGTCTGGCGGCTCTCCGGCTTCACCGCGGTGCTTTCCAACATCATGAGCAATGTGCCGGCGGTGCTGGCGCTCCGGCCCTTCGTTCCTGGGCTGGAAAACCCGGCGCGCGCCTGGCTGGTCGTGGCGATGAGCTCGACGCTTGCCGGCAATTTCACGCTGCTCGGCTCGGTTGCCAATCTGATCGTCGCCGAACAGGCAAAAGCTGCCGGCAAGGAGCTTTCCTTCTCGGCTTTCTTTAAGGTCGGCCTGCCGCTGACGCTGGTGACGCTTCTTGCCGGAACCGCCTGGCTGGCCTGGGCCTGAAGACGCTGTCTCTTCGGACCGCCTGATCGAGGGCGCCGCGGCGACATGACCGGCGGCAGCGTCTCGACCTGGCAGTCGGCTTGCCGGGGTGAGGGCCTTGCTTAGGCCACCGCCTTCAACGGCGCCCTGTCTGCCTGCTGCAGGCGTGCGGCGGCCGCGAGCAGGTCGGTCTGGGTGATCAGGCCGAGGATGCGCCGCTCGGCATCGACGATCACCACCGCATGGCTTCGCCCGTCGGTCAGCACCGGTAGCAGGCTCATCGCCGGGGTGTCGGGTGAGGCGGTGCCGGCCTTAGACATCACCCCTTTGACCGTGTCGGTCGCCCTTGTCAGCTCGCGCAGGCCGACCGCGCCGGAGAGCCGACCGTCCGCGTCGATCACCGGCAAGGTGCGGATGTTGTGGTCGATCAGCTGTTTGCGCGCGTCGTCGGCCGAGGCCTTTTCCGCCACGGAGATCACATCGCGCGACATGATGTCTTTGCAAAGCAGCGTACGCTGCGAGCGCACCATGGCCTGCAACTCGACCTGGCGCAGCAGGCGCTCCAGGTCGTCACGGTCGATGTCGAAGGTCTCGTCGAGCGCCGAGAGGGCGGCGTCGACATCCTCGGGCCGGAAGCCGACGCGCTCGGCCGGCGGCCGATCGGCGGTGCCGTGGCCGCGGGCGGTGGGCACGTGCACATGGGGATAGTTGCGCCGCGACAGCTTGTGGAAAAGGAAGCCGAGCGCAACCAGAATGGCCGAGTTGAGTGCTACCGGCACGAAGGGAAACAGGAAGCCCGCGGCGGCTACGGCCGGCCCGCCGAGCACGCCGGTAAGCGCCGCTGCGCCGCCCGGCGGATGCAATGAGCGCGTGAACGACATGGCGGCGATCGCCAGCGCCACCGCTAGGCCGGAGGCGATCACCGTGTCATGCACAAAATGCGCCACCGTCACGCCAACCAGCGCCGAAATCGTGTTGCCGCCGATGATCGACCAGGGCTGCGCCAGTGGGCTCGAGGGAACGGCAAAGAGCAGCACCGCCGAAGCGCCCATTGGCGCCACCAGCATCGCCACAAGCGGGCCGCTACCCATGGCGAGCCCGCTAATCATGCCGGTGAGCGCGATACCGATGGTAGCGCCGATGCAGGCAAGCAGCCGCTCGCGAAGCGTCGCGCCAGCAAGGATCGGAACGAAAAGGCGAAACGCCATGGCAGGCCCTGGATCGAAGAGGTGGAATTGCGATGCCCGCAATGCCGCTGAAGCCGCGGATTTGAAAGCCAAACCAATCCGTAGATTCGCCGCTGAAGGGAATATTATTGCACAGCGATCCGCGCAGGACGCGCCGCCAGCGGCCTCGGCTTTCTCAATCGCGCCAAGCCTTTACGACGGTTTGCAGAGTCGGTTCGGCAATTCGCCCGAATGTCTGGCCTAGGCGAAAGTGTGCGAGTGCGGTGCGCGGCGCTGAGGCTGCTTTCGGCATGGGAGGATTGCTGCAAGGGCAAGCGAGGCGCTGCGCGCGCCTCGCTCTCGGATAGCTAGGGGGCCACCTCGACATGGCCCTTCATGTTGGGATGGAAGCGGCAGAAATAGTCCGCTGTTCCCGCCGCCTTCAGCGCAACCTTGCCCTTCGACTTTGCCGGGATCAGCACGTCCCAGCCGCCTTTCACCGTCGCGGTGTGGGCGATCACGTCCTTGTTCGTCCACTCGATCGTATCGCCGACCTTGGCCTGAATGTTTGCGGGCGAGAAGACCAGCTTGTCGATCGTTATCTCGATCGTCGCCGCGAACGCCGGCGATGCGATGAGCGCCAGCGCCAGAGTGAGCAAAGCAATTCCTGGAAAAGTGTGAAACGGTTGGGCGCAGCGACTTCGCCGTAGCTTTCCGTCAGGAATTGCCTCAAAACAAAGCAATAGCAGCCTCATTTCAACATGCCGGCGACGTGTTCGGCATGTTGCTGATGCCCCCGGAAAATCTTGAGGCCGGTCTCCAGCAGGTCCTTCAGTTCGGCATTGCTTGCCGAGGGGATAAGCAAGGTTTCGAGCGCGCCGTTGACCTGTTTGTGATAGGCCACTTCGTTCTCTATATAGGCCTTGTCGAAGGCGGCACCCTTGAGCTTCGCCAGCTTGGCGTCTTCTTCCTTCGCAGCCTTGGTCAGGGCCTTGCTGGTGTCGTTGTCCTCGGGCGTGACCTTCAGCTTCTTCACGAGGTCGAGCGCCTGCTTGTTCACCGCCTCGTGGTCCCGCTCCATGTCTTTGGCGAAGTCGACGACCTCCTTGTTCTTGGATTTCTTGATCGCCAGCTTGGCCGCTTCGATGTCGAGCGTGCCGGCCGTATAGGCAATGTGGGCGATCTGCGGATCGGTGGGCTTTTCGGCGGCTAGCGCCAGCGGCGCCGTGCTCACGAAGAAAAGGGCGGCGAGGGCGGCGGTTGATCGCATGAACATGGCATCTCCTTCGCCCGACGGCGCTCGCCTCGGGCTTCATTTGAGGTTGACGGTAGATTGGATGCCGGACGCGTCAAAACGTTCCTGGGAAAGTTAGACCTCGAAATCCAGCCTTTTCATCAGCGCCTGCGTCAGCCGCTCGCAACGCCGGCCTGCAAAGGGGAAGGCGTCGAGCAGCACCGGACCGATCTCGTCGTCCAGTGCCTTTCGCACCAGCGTTCGCGCCCGGTGCAGCCTGGTCTTCACCGTCTCGGGCCTCACGCCGAGAAAATCGGCGGTTTCCTCGATGCTCAGGCCCTCGATGACGCGGGCGACGAAGACGGTGCGATAGACATCGGGAAGGCTGTCGGTCGCCCGTTCGACAAGCCTCAGAATCTGCCGCTGCGCCATCGTCCGCTCCGGATCGTCGCCTGGGTTCAAGTCGGTTGGATTCAAGGGAAACCGGATGATCTGCGCCTCCGGGTTCTCATGCATGGCCGCGACGCGCTTGCGCTTGCGCAGCCGGCCGAGCGCTTCGTTGATGACGATGCGCGACAGCCAGGTGGAGAGCGAAGCCTCGCCGCGAAAGCTGCTCAGACTGGCGAAGGCGCGCAAATAGGCCTCCTGCACGATGTCCTCGGCCTCCGCGTCGTTGCGCACCACGCCGCGCGCAATGCGGTAGAGTCGCTGGTTGTACGTCTTGATGATGGCACGGAACGCATTCGGATCGCGCGCAAGCGCCCGGCGAACCAATGGCATGTCGCCGGCTTCGGCCGTACCGACCTCGGCGGTTTCGATGGCGGGCTTTATCATCGCGCCCGATCTCCCGACAGATGTTGCATCCACGGTTGGATGCGCCTGCCGACAAAAGGTTCCCGAGCTGGTTGCACGGACCATGCTACCGCTTCGACCGGGGCTTGTCTGCCGCCGGTGCGGATTCCGTGCCGATCAGCCTGTCATCCGGCTGCGGCGGCAGCCGCGAGCCCGCGCAGAATGTCGGCCTTGAGATCTTCGACATCCTCGAGCCCGACCTGCAGGCGGATCAGCGAGCCGGCATACGAGCCTTTGGCAAGCATGCGGTCGCCGAGGAAGACCGGAACGGCGAGGCTTTCATAGCCGCCCCAAGAATAACCGAGGCCGAAGATCTTGAGCGCATCGAGAAAGGCGTGCTGGGCCTTCTGGCCGCCGCCGTTGAGCACGATCGAGAAGACACCGCTCGAGCCGCAGAAATCGCGCTTCCAGAGCGCATGGTCGGGATGGCTTTCCAGCGCCGGATGCAGCACCTGCGCGATCCCAGGCTGCTCCTCCAGCCAGCGCGCGATGTCGAGCGCGCTCTTGCGGTGATGCTCGAGCCGCACGCCCATCGTGCGCAGGCCGCGCAGCACTTGGTAGATATCGTCGGGACCGGAACAGCAGCCCAACACGCAAAACCCATCATAAAGCTTTGTCCAGCAGGCGTCGTTGGCCGAAACCAGGCCGAGCAGCACGTCGGAATGACCGGCCGGATATTTCGTCGCCGCGTGGATCGAGATGTCGACGCCATGGTCGAGCGGCTTGAAATAGAGCGGTGTCGCCCAGGTGTTGTCCATCATCACGATGGCGTTCGCCGCATGTGCAGCCTTGGAGATCGCCGGGATGTCCTGCACCTCATAGGTGTTCGATGCCGGCGATTCGGTGAACACTACCTTTGTGTTTGGCTTGATCAGCGAAGCGATGCCGGCGCCGATGCGCGGCTCGTAATATTCGATCTCGACGCCGAGCCGCTTCAGCATCGTGTCGGCGAAGTGGCGCGTCGGGTGGTAGACGCTGTCGACGATCAACAAGTGATCGCCCGCGGCAAGGAAGGTGAGCAGCGGCACCGTCACCGCCGCCAGTCCGGAAGGCACCGCGATCGTGCCGGCAGAGCCTTCCAGCGCATCGACGGCGAGCGTCAGCGCGTCCATCGTCGGGGTGCCGCGGGTGCCGTAAGTGTATTTCTGGCTGCGCCCAGCCATCGAAGCGGCGTCGGGATAAAGCACTGTCGAGGCATGCACGACCGGCGGGTTGACGAAGCCGAAATAGTCACGCGGGTTGTTGCCGGAATGGGCAAGCAGCGTGTTGATGCCCATTTCGATGACGTCTCTAGCCATGGTTCGTCGCCTGTCGAATGATGTCAGGGATCAGCCATAAAGCGGCGGCAAAGCCGGCGCAACCGCGTCGGGCCCGCCAAAAGCCGGTCTTCCGCTGGGCCAATCCAAAGGCGCTCAAGCCCAGTAAAGAACGCTATTGCCGCAGCGGATTCTGCCGCAGGAGCACGGATTCGCGACGCCGCGACTTGACTGATTTGTTCGCATCGCCTGCCGGTTTCATGTGCTCTTGTCCGCAATTCTGGCATTTGCGGCAATTGCTTTCAAACCTCTGAGGAATCGGTCATTTCCCTTGACCTCACAGGAATAATCGCCTTCGATGCGTTTCGTGAATGGGAGGCAGCGCATCGCAACCGATGCGGGTCCCGGGAGTGGGCCTTGGAGTGGGAGCTGCATTCACAAACGAAAAAAGATCAAGCGTCGCCTGGCGATAGGGGCGCCTGTAACAGAAAAGGGTCTGTGGGTCATGAAACACATTGCAATCGGCATTCTTGGCGTCGCCGCGCTCGGGTTCATGGCGTCTGCCGCCTCGGCCGGCACGCTCGATACCGTGAAGCAGAAGGGCTTTATCCAGTGCGGCGTCTCGACCGGCCTCGCCGGCTTCTCGGCGCCGGACGACAAGGGCGACTGGAAGGGCATCGACGCGGACTTCTGTCGCGCCGTTGCGGCCGCTGTCTTCGGTGACGGCTCCAAAGTGAAGTTCACGCCGCTAAGCGCCAAGGAGCGTTTCACCGCCTTGCAATCGGGCGAGATCGACATCCTGTCGCGCAACACCACCTGGACCAGCAATCGCGACAGCGCGCTCGGCCTCGATTTTGTCGGCATCACCTACTATGACGGCCAGGGCTTCATGATCAACGCCAAGAAGCTGCCCGGCGTGAACTCCGCGCTGCAGCTTTCGGGCGCCGCCGTGTGCGTGCAGAGCGGCACCACCACCGAGCTCAACCTCGCCGACTACTTCAAGAAGAACAAGATGGAGTACAACCCCGTCGTGTTCGAGAAGCTCGAAGAGGTCAACGCCGCCTATGACGCCGGCCGCTGCGATGCTTATACCACCGACCAGTCCGGCCTTTATGGTATCCGTCTGACGCTCTCCTCGCCGGCCGACCATGTCGTGCTGCCCGAGATCATCTCCAAGGAGCCGCTCGGCCCGGCCGTGCGCCAGGGCGATGACCAGTGGGCGCATATCGCGCGCTGGACGTATTTCGCGCTGCTCAACGCCGAGGAAGCCGGCATCACGCAGGCCAATGTCGATGAGATGAAGACGTCGACCGACCCGAACATCCAGCGCCTTCTCGGCACTGAACCGGACGGCAAGTATGGCGCCGATCTCGGCCTCTCCAACGACTTTGTCGTCAACATCGTCAAGGCTGTCGGCAACTACGGCGAAATGTTTGAGCGCAATGTCGGCTCGGGCAGCCCGCTCAAGATCGCGCGCGGCATCAACGCGCTGTGGACCAAAGGCGGCCTGCAATACGGTCCGCCGATCCGCTGATTGAAACGTGATCCGGGAGGCAGGTCGTCTGTCTCCCGGTTTCTCTTTCCAGAGGACGGTCCATGGCTTCGCAGGAAATCCTTCGCGAGGAGCCGAGTCGCGGCTCCTTCATCAATGACCCGAAAATACGCAGCCTGTTCTTTCAGACGCTGGTCGTGATCCTGCTGTTCAGTTCGATCTGGTGGATCGTCCACAACGTCATCGAAAACCTCCAGCGTCTGCACATCGCGTCGGGCTTCGGTTTCCTCAGGAGCAGGGCCGGCTTCGACATTTCCGACACGCCGATCGCCTATACGTCCGATTCGACCTATTTCCGCGCGCTGGTCGTCGGTTTGCTCAACACGATCATTGTCGCCGCCGCCGGCATCGTGCTTGCGACCATCGTGGGCTTCGCCATCGGCATCGGCCGCCTGTCGCAGAACTGGCTGATCCGCAAGATCTGCACGGTCTATGTCGAGATCTTCCGCAACATCCCACCGCTGCTGGTCATCTTCTTCTGGTATTCCGGCGTGCTGGCCGTGCTGCCGCCGCCGCGCGAGAGCATCCACCTGCCTTTCGGCTCGTTCCTCAACCAGCGCGGCTTCTATTTTCCGCGCGCCGTTTGGGGCGATGGCTCCTGGCTGATCGGCGTCGCACTGCTGCTCGCGATTGCAATGGCCTGGTTCGTCGCCCACAGAGCGCGACAGCGGCAGAAGGCGACCGGCCAGCAATTTCCGGTCTTCTGGACATCGGTCGCGCTAATCATCGGCCTGCCGGTGCTGGCCTTCCTGCTCGGCGGCATGCCGCTCACCTTCGATTTTCCGAAGCAGTCGACCTTCAATCTGACCGGTGGCTTCTGGGTCAAACCGGAATTCCTGTCGCTCTTGCTGGCGCTCTCCTTCTACACGGCGGCCTTCATCGCCGAGATCGTGCGCGCCGGCATCAGGGGCGTCAACAAAGGGCAGAGCGAAGCGGCGGCGGCGCTCGGCCTCCGCTCCGGTCCGATCCTGCGGCTGGTGGTCATCCCGCAGGCGATGCGCATAGTCATCCCGCCGCTTACCAGCCAGTATCTCAACCTGACCAAGAACTCCTCGCTGGCGATCGCTATCGGCTATCCGGACCTTACCGCCACCGCCGGCACGGTGCTCAATCAGACCGGGCAGGCGGTGGAGGGCGTTTTCATCATGATGATCGCCTATCTGGTGCTGAGCCTTGTGACGTCCTTTGTCATGAATATCGTCAATGCCAGAATGGCGCTGGTGGAGAGGTAGGGCCATGCAGGAACATGACATGTCCTGGGTGCGCACCGAGATGGCGCTTGCCCAGCCGGCCCCGCCTACCGAACGCGGCGCCTATGCCTGGGTGCGCAAGAACCTGATCGGTTCGGTCGGCGACACCGTCCTCACAATCCTCGGCATCGCCATCGTGCTTTGGATCCTGCCGCAGGTCATCAGCTGGGCCTTCCTCAATGCCCAGTGGACCGGGCCGGATCGCACCGTCTGCACCACCGTCACGCAAGGCGGCATCCAGCCCGACGGCTGGACTGGTGCCTGCTGGGCTTTCGTCAACGCCAAGTTCGGCCAGTTCATGTTCGGCACCTATCCGATCGAGGAGCGCTGGCGGCCGATCCTGGTCGCCATCCTGTTCGTGGCGCTGTTGGTGCCGATGCTGATCCCGCGCGTGCCGCGCAAGGGATTGAATGCGGTGCTGTTGTTCGCAGCGCTGCCGATCGTCGCCTTCTTCCTGCTGCTTGGCGGCGTGTTCGGCCTGCCGGTTGTCGAGACCTCGCGCTGGGGCGGGCTCCTCGTGACGCTCAGCCTCTCCTTCGTCGGCATTGCGGTGTCGCTGCCTTTGGGCATCGTGCTGGCGCTCGGGCGCCGTTCGAAGATGTCGATCATCAAATGGCTTTGTATCGTCTTCATCGAGACGGTGCGCGGCATTCCGCTGATCACGGTGCTATTCTTCGCCAGCGTCATGCTGCCGCTGTTCCTGCCCGCGGGCGTTACCTTCGACAAGTATCTGCGTGCGTTAATCGGTGTGTCGCTGTTTGCCGCCGCCTATATGGCCGAAGTGATTCGCGGCGGCTTGCAGGCGATCCCGAAGGGCCAGTATGAGGGCGCCGATTCGCTCGGCCTCGGCTACTGGCAGAAGATGAGCCTGATCGTGCTGCCGCAGGCGCTGAAGCTGGTCATTCCGGGCATCGTCAACACCTTCATAGGCATGTTCAAGGACACCAGCCTGGTCCTGATCATCTCGATGTTCGACTTGCTCGGCGTGGTGAAGCAGAATTTCGCCGATGCCAACTGGGCAACCCCGCAGACCGCGAGATCCGGCCTGATCTTTGCCGCCTTCGTTTTCTGGCTGTTCTGCTTCGGCATGTCGCGCTATTCAATGTACACCGAACGCCGGCTCGACACCGGTTATAAACGATAAAAAGGGAACAGGTTATGGCCACCGAAAACGCCGTCAGCGCGGAAGAAATCAAGGTCAACGCCGCCAAGATGCACATCTCCACCACCGATGTCGCCATCGACATCGTCGGCATGCACAAATGGTATGGCGAGTTCCATGTGCTGAAGGACATCAACCTCAAGGTGATGCGTGGCGAGCGCATCGTCATCTGCGGTCCGTCCGGCTCCGGCAAGTCGACCATGATCCGCTGCATCAACCGGCTGGAAGAGCACCAGAAGGGCAAGATCATCGTCGACGGCAAGGAACTCACCAACGATCTGAAGAAGATCGACGAGGTGCGCCGCGAGGTCGGCATGGTGTTCCAGCATTTCAACCTGTTCCCACATCTGACCATCCTGGAGAACTGCACGCTGGCGCCGATCTGGGTGCGCAAGATGCCGAAGAAGCAGGCCGAGGAAATCGCCATGCATTTCCTTAAGCGCGTCAAGATACCGGAACAGGCCAACAAATATCCAGGCCAGCTCTCCGGCGGGCAGCAGCAGCGCGTTGCGATCGCGCGCTCGCTGTGCATGAATCCGCGCATCATGCTGTTCGACGAGCCGACCTCGGCGCTCGACCCGGAAATGATCAAGGAAGTGCTGGAGACGATGGTGGGGCTGGCGGAAGAGGGCATGACCATGCTTTGCGTCACCCACGAGATGGGCTTTGCCCGCAAGGTGGCCAATCGCGTAATCTTCATGGATCAGGGCCAGATCGTCGAGCAGAACACGCCGGCCGAATTCTTCGACCATCCGCGCCATGAACGCACAAAGCTTTTCCTGTCGCAGATCCTGCACTGAGCGGGCGCGATCGCTAGATTTTAGGAAGCCCGGCTGGAAACAGCCGGGCTTTTTTGCATTCGGGCGATCGGACAAGGATCGGCTCATTTTTGGTTGACGCTGCGAAATCGTCTAGCCTGATCGTCCAGGTTATCCTGGGGTTGACGCAGACGAGACGGAACGATCGCACCCGATGAGACGAGTCCTGCGATATATGGTGATGCTGTTGGGAACGGCGGTGCTTGCCGCCGCGCTCGGCACGCTGGTGCCGCGACCGCTCTGGCCGGCGGCATCGGCCGAAGGCGAAGGGACGCGGCACATATTGGTGTTGAAGAACCCGATCCACACCGACATCGCCGTGCCCCTCGATGACGGCGTGCGCCGGCGCTTTGCCTTTCTCGCCGATACCGGCCTGCCGATCGAGGCTCCGGGGGCGCGCTACATCGTCTTCGGCTGGGGCGGCCGCGCCTTCTATCTGGAGACGCCGACCTGGTCGCAATTGAAGACCATGCCGGTGCTGAAGGCGCTTACGCTCGACGCCGCGGTGATGCATGTCGATGTCGCGGGCGCTATTCTTGAGCCGCATCCGGATGTCGCCGTTTTTGACATCGATGAGGAACATTTCTCGGCGCTGCTCGACTATATCGCCGTAAGCTTCCGGCAGGGAGAGGCGGGCGGGCCGATGGCGATTGAAAATGCGGGCTATTCAACTTTCGACCGTTTCTACGAGGCCAACGGCCATTTCAACGCGCTGGTCGGTTGCAATACGTGGACCGCGGCGGCGCTGCGCACCGCCGGTCTGCGCACCGGCTGGTGGAACCCGCTGCCGGTATCGCTGGGGTGGTCATTGAGGTTGTATGATTGAGGGTTGATGGGAATTTGCAAACGCCGCGTTCCGTCACACCCCCTCTGGCCTGCCGGCCATCTCCCCCGCAAGGGGGAAATCAGCTGTCGTGGCTGCTTTCGCCAATCATCAACGTCGCAAGGCGGGAGCCAGCGCCCAAGCTGCCAATCTCCTCCCTTGCGGGGGAGATGCCCGGCAGGGCAGAGGGGGGTGCTGTCCCGCCGGCCTATCCAGCTGGTGGCAGACGCTACCGCCGCACAACCTCGCGCTCCTCCCACCCATAGAGCCAGTCCAGGTCCGCCGCGAGCTTTTCCGCCGGTCGCGCCGCCAGCACGAGATTGCGTGTGATCGCCACCGGTCCCCACGCGTGCCAGGCCAGCCGATTGAGAGCGCCGCGTTTCAGCACCTTCTCGACGCGCGGGCGTCTGAGATTTTCCCATATGGCAAGGCCTCGAGCTGGATCGCCGGGGAAGTCGGCAACGAGATTGGCGAGCATAGCGGCGTCCTCGATCCCCATGGCCGCGCCTTGCGCCGCGAACGGCGTCATGGCGTGCGCGGCGTCACCGATCAGTGCTACTCCCTCCGCCAGGGTCCAGCGCTGCTGCGCGACCGTGTGGATGGGGAAGGCTGTCCACGGCCCCGCAAGCGCCGCCAGCTCCGCCAGCGCTGCCGCCGTGCCTCGCATGGCAGCCGAAAGGATCGCAGGGTCGGCATGGCCGGACCAGCCTTCGGCAATGCGCTCGCCCTTGGTGAAGGCGGCAAGGTTGACGGCGCTGCCCGTGCTCACCGGATAGGCGACCATGTGGAAGCCGGGATGCAGGAAAGTGGTGACGCTGTCGGTGGCTCCGATTTGCATAAAAGCCTGGCCGGCGGCGCTTTCCGCCGGGACCGTCGCGCGCCAGGCGAGTTCGCCCGAAAAGCGGCTTGCCGCAAAGCCGGCCGTCCGGGCAAGCTTGGCGCGAACCGACGACCAGACGCCGTCGGCTGCAACCAGCAAACCGCATGCGACATCCGTCGCCTTGCCGTCGATCTCGACCGTCGCGGTAACGCTTTGCGGGTCGACGGCAAAGCCGGTAACGCGCGCACCGGTGACAAGCGCGATACCGGGCCGTTCCGCCACTGCCGCCATCAGCGCCGCCTGCAGGTCGGCGCGGTGCGCCACGAGATAGGGCGCCCCCCAGCGCTTTTCTGCGGTTTCCCCAAGCGGCACGCGCGCCAGCTCTCGCAGGCTCCTTGCGTCCTTCAGCACCACCGCTCGCGGCCGGATCGCGTTGGGCAGCAGGCGATCGAGCACGCTGAGCCGCCGCAGGATCCGGGTCGCGTTGGGGGAAAGCTGGAGGCCGGCGCCGGCCGCTTCGAGTTGCCTGGCCTGCTCGAACAGTGTTACCGGGAAGTCACGCTCGGCAAAGGCAAGCGCCGCCACGAGCCCGGCAATGCCAGCCCCGGCGATGACGATCTGCCGGGACCTTATTTCAGTCATGGTTGATCGGGGCGATCAGGCGGCCTGGTCGACATAGAGGCAGCCGGCCGGCTGCGTTTCCGTCGCCTTCAGCGACGGTGAATAGCGGTAGAGCGTCGAGCAGTAAGGGCAGACCTTTTCATTGTCGTCGCCCATGTCGAGGAATACGTGCGGATGGTCGAAAGGCGGGTTGGCGCCGGTGCACATGAATTCCTTGACGCCGATCTCGATGACCGGATGGCCCGCGTCGTTCTGGAAATGGGGAATGCTGCCGCCTGCCATCGTCGTCTCCAATTGGGTTCGGCCAGTGGGTGTGACCAGTTTGCATCTGGAGCATAACAGGCCAGTTTGCAAGATCGATGAAATCAAACTGTCGCAAAAGGCTGGCAGAGGATAAGTTGAGCCGGTTAAGCGCATGGGGCCGGTGCCGGAGCGATTCCGTGACGATCATGCGTCATAAAGACATGCTAGAGCGTCGTTGAACGGCAGTATGCGGCGCCTCCTGGGAACGGTTGCGGGCAAGAGCAGGAAACCATGAACGAACTGAAGCCTGTGCAGAGCGAGTTCATCACCGTCGAGGCCGCAAGCCCCGACGGCGGCAATCCCGATCGTTTCGTCAACCGCGAATTCTCCTGGCTGCAATTCAACCGCCGCGTGCTGGAGGAATCGCTGAACGAGCATCATCCGCTGCTTGAACGCGTCCGCTTCCTGTCGATTTCTGCCGCCAATCTCGACGAGTTCTTCATGGTCCGCGTCGCCGGCCTTGCCGGCCAGGTCCGCGAGGGCATCGCGCTGAAGAGCCCGGACGGCCGCACGCCCGAACAGCAGCTGGAACAATTGCTGCGGGAGGTCGAGCGCCTTCAGGAAGACCAGCAGAAGAGCCTCTCGGCGCTGATGACGCTGCTCAACAAGGAAGGCATCGAGAGCATCACCCGCGACGCGCTGACCAAGGATGAGAAGGCCTGGCTGGAGGAGCATTTCCAGGAACAGGTTTTCCCGGTGCTGACGCCGCTGTCGATCGACCCGGCGCATCCGTTTCCGTTCATCCCCAATCTCGGCTTTTCCATCGCCCTGCAATTGCGCCATCGCAAGAATGGCGAGGAGATGAGCGCGCTGCTGCGCCTGCCGGTGGCGCTCAGGCGTTTCATCCGCCTGCCCGACCGCAAGAATCACGTCCGCTTCATTCCGCTGGAGGAAGTGGTCGGCATCTATATCGGCAAGCTTTTCCCCGGCTACGAGGTCAAGGGCTCCGGCACGTTCCGCATCATCCGCGACAGCGACATCGAGGTCGAGGAAGAGTCGGAAGACCTGGTGCGCCTGTTCGAAACGGCGCTGAAGCGGCGCCGCCGCGGCTCGGTGATCCGCATCGAATTCGACACGCTGATGCCGGCCGCGTTGCGGGACTTCGTCGCCGGCGAGCTCGGCGTGTCGTCGAGCCGCATCAGCGTGCTCACCGGTCCGCTGGCGCTCAACCAGATATCCGAGATTGTCGCCATCCCGCGCGACGACCTCAAATTCACGCCCTACAATCCGCGCTTCCCCGAGCGCATCCGCGAGCATGGCGGCGACTGCTTCGCCGCCATCCGCGAGAAGGACATCGTCGTCCACCACCCCTACGAGTCCTTCGACGTGGTGGTGCAGTTCCTGCGCCAGGCCGCCGCCGACCCGGAAGTGGTGGCGATCAAGCAGACGCTCTACCGCACCTCTAACGACAGCCCGATCGTGCGCGCGCTGATCGACGCCGCCGAGGCCGGCAAGTCGGTCACGGCACTTGTCGAGCTCAAGGCGCGCTTCGACGAGGAAGCCAACATCCGCTGGGCGCGCGACCTCGAACGCGCCGGCGTGCAGGTCGTGTTCGGCTTCCTGGAGCTGAAGACCCACGCCAAGATGTCTTTGATCGTGCGCCGCGAGGATGGCCGGCTGCGCAACTACGTGCATCTCGGCACCGGCAACTACCACCCGGTTACCGCCCGTATCTACACCGACCTGTCCTTCTTCACCACCGATCCGACGATCGCGCGCGATGTCGCGCAGCTCTTCAATTTCATCACCGGTTATGCCGAGCCCGCCGAGGAGATGCGCCTTGCCGTATCGCCCTTCACGCTGCGCAAGCGCATCCTGAAACACATCTTGGACGAGATCGTTCATGCCCGCGACGGCCGACCGGCGCGCATCTGGATGAAGATGAACGCGCTGGTCGATCCGACCGTCATCGACGCGCTTTACGACGCCAGCCGCGCCGGCGTCGAGGTCGACCTCGTCGTGCGCGGCATCTGTTGTCTGCGGCCGCAGGTGCCGGGTCTTTCCGAGAACATCAGGGTGAAATCGATCGTCGGCCGCTTTCTCGAGCACAGCCGCATCTTCTGCTTCGGCAACGGCCACGGCCTGCCGTCCGACGAGGCGGTCGTCTACATCTCGTCGGCCGACATGATGCCGCGCAATCTCGACCGCCGCGTCGAGACCCTGGTGCCGATCACCAACCCAACTGTGCATGAACAGGTGCTTGGCCAGATCATGCTGGGCAACATCATGGACAACCAGCAAAGTTTCGACGTATTGGCTGACGGCACCTCCCGGCGCGCTGTGCTGGAGGAGGGCGAGGAGCCGTTCAACGCGCAGGAATATTTCATGACCAATCCGAGCCTCTCCGGGCGGGGCGACGCGCTGAAATCGCATGCGCCCAAGCGCATTGCCCAGTTCAAGCGCCGCAAGAAGAACAGCGCCGCGTGACTGCAGTTTCCCAGGGCCGGCTTCAGGACCGGCGGCCGCTGTCGATCATCGACATCGGATCGAACTCGATTCGCCTTGTCGTCTATGAGGGGCTGGCGCGCTCGCCCACGCTTCTGTTCAACGAGAAGATGCTGGCCGGCCTCGGCCGCGGCATCGTTTCGACGGGCAAGCTCGATCCCGAGGCGGTGACGCGCTCGATGGAGGAATTCCGCCGGTTCCGCGCGCTCTCGGACCAGGCGGGTGCCGAGCACATCTATGTGCTGGCGACAGCCGCCGCGCGCGAGGCGGGCAACGGCCCCGATTTCATCCACCGTGCCGAGGAGGTGCTGAAGACCGAGATCCGCGTGCTCACCGGCCGTCAGGAGGCCTATTATTCGGCGCTCGGCGTCATTTCCGGTTTCCATCCGGCCAATGGCATCGCCGGCGACCTTGGCGGCGGCAGCCTCGAGCTGATCGACATCAATGGCGAAGCGATAGGCGACGGCATCACGTTGCCGCTCGGCGGCCTGCGCCTGCAGGACATGGCCAGGAACTCGCTCGTGCAGGCCCAGAAGATCGCGCGCCAGGAACTGGCGCGGGCGAAGCTTCTGAAGGGCGGGCAGGTCAGGGTTTTCTACGCAGTCGGTGGCACCTGGCGAAACCTTGCCCGGCTGCATATGGAGATGAACAACTACCCGCTCGGCGTCATGCATCACTACGAGATATCGGCCGACAGCGCGCAGACTTTCCTCAAGCAGGTCGCCCGCAGCGAGGTCGAGAAGGTGAGGGGCATCGAGGGCGTTTCCAAGAACCGCCGCTCGCTCTTGCCCTACGGTGCCGTCGTGCTGCAGGAGATCATGTCGGCCATGCAGCCGTCGAAGATCGTCGTCTCGGCGCAGGGCGTGCGCGAGGGTTTCCTCTACTCGCTGCTCGACGCCGCCGAGCAGAAGGCCGACCCGCTGATCTCGGCCGCCGAGGAACTGGCGCTATTGCGCTCGCGCTCGGTGCATCACGCGCACGACCTGGTCGAATGGACCGGCAAGGCGTTCAAGGCCTTCGGCATTGATGAGACGGAAGACGAGGCACGCTACCGCCATGCCGCCTGCCTGCTTGCCGATATCGGCTGGCGCGCGCATCCGGAATATCGCGGCAGGCAGTCGCTCAATATCATCGCGCATGCCTCCTTCATCGGCGTCGATCATCCCGGCCGCGCCTATCTGGCCCTGGCCAACGCCTATCGCCATGACGGCATCTTCAACGACGGCATCGCGCCCGAGATCAAGGCGTTGGCGCCGCCGCGCCTTCTGGAACGCGCCCGCGTGCTGGCGGCGATGATGCGTGTGGTCTATCTCCTCACAGCGGCAATGCCGGGCGTCATGCCGAGGCTGAAATGGGAGAGCCGCGGCAACGGTGCGCTGGCGCTGGTGCTGCCGGCCTCGCTCGCCGACCTCTATGGCGAGCGTCCTGCCGGCCGGCTGGCACAGCTCGCGCGCATCACCAACCGGCGCCTGGTGCTGGCGGTCGAGGGCGGACCAAGTGTGTCGGTGAAATAGGCATGTCAGTGAAATAGGGCCGGCTCAGGTCACTTCGGCACCGAGGCCGAAATCGCGCCCGTCAGCCGACCATGCGCCGGCGCCAGCCATGGCGAGCGCCAGGAAGCCGCCGGCAATGGCGATGTCCTTCATCAGCATCTGCTGGTGCAGGAAGGCGAGGGTCGCATCGTCGGCGCCCTGGCCGTAGTGACCGATGAAGCCGGCGGCGATCGAGAAGGCGGCAAGCAGCAGCGCCACGATCCGCGTCTGGAAGCCGACCAGGATCAGCAATCCGGCGATCAGCTCGAACAGGCCGGTGCCCCAGGCTGCAAGAGTCGGAAGCGGCAGGCCGAGGCCTGCGAAATAGCTGGTCGTGCCGGCGATGTTGGTGAGCGCCTGAAAACCGGAGGGCACGAACAACGCGGCGAGCAGGAGCCGCGAGACGAGAAGCAATGCGTTGCGGGGCATTGGTCATCTCCCTTGCCGGCATCAGGCCGGCTGCCGGCGCAGTCTACGCCTACAACCGGAAAACGAAAAAGCGATGCGGAAAATTCCGCACCGCTTTCGTTTCAGTTTGGGAGGATTGCTTCAGTATGGGAGGAAAAAGATCAGCCGCGCTTGGCGTCGATCGAATAGGCGCCGGCGCCGGAGGAGGCGAGCAGGATGAAGCCGCCGGTGATGGCGAGGTTCTTGAGGAACTGGATCATCTGCATCTGGTCGGCCCAGCCGGTGTGAGCGACTAGCCCAGTGGCGATCGTGAAGATGGCGAGCACCCAGGCAGCGATCCGGGTCTGGAAGCCGACGAGAATGGCAAGGCCGCCAAGCAGCTCGATCAGCCCAACAACGACGGCCGTTACGGTCGGCACCGGCAGGCCGAGAGCGCCGAAATAGCCGGCGGTGCCGGAAATCGCTGTGAGCTTGCCGAAGCCGGAAAGCAGGAAGATGACGGCAAGCAGGACGCGACCCAACAGGATTGTCGTGGAGCTGGTGGATGTTGCGCCGTTGCCGGCGACGGAAGAGTTGATGGACATGGCGGTTCTCCGAACGGTTGAATGGCCCGTCAGATAAACGATAGAGACTGTTCACCAGAAGCCGCCTATGTGGCGACACATTGTTCACAGAATCTTCATTCTTAGATTACCCGGCGGGCGCGAAATTCATGTCGCGAGAATCGGCAGTGAGAGCAAATTCTCCCACTGCAAAATGGCTCGTCCGCTTCTTCCTAAGAAGAGATGCAATCGTCAGCCCGGATGCGTCATGTCCTCTGGCCGCACCAGCCGATCGTAATCGGCTTCGCTGACCAGCCCGGTGGCCAAGGCCTCCTCGCGCAAGGTCGTGCCGTTCTTGTGCGCGGTCTTGGCGATCTTGGCGGCGTTGTCGTAGCCGATGGTCGGCGCTAGCGCCGTCACCAGCATCAGCGAGCGCTCGAGCGCGGCCTTGATGTTGTCCTCGCGCGCCTCGATGCCGACCACGCAATTGTCGGTGAAGGAGACGGAAGCATCGGCCAGCAGCTGCACCGACTGCAGGAAATTGTAAGCCATCAGCGGGTTGTAGACGTTGAGCTCGAAATGGCCCTGGCTGCCGGCGAAGGCAAGTGCTGCATTGTTGCCGAACACCTGCACGCAGACCTGCGTCAGCGCCTCGCACTGGGTCGGGTTGACCTTGCCCGGCATGATCGAGGAGCCCGGTTCGTTTTCCGGCAGCGAGAGCTCGCCGAGACCCGACCGCGGGCCGGAGCCGAGCAGGCGGATGTCGTTGGCGATCTTGAACAGCGCCGCGGCCGCCGCGTTGATGGCACCATGCGAGAACACCATGGAATCATGCGCCGCCAGCGCCTCGAACTTGTTCGGGGCAGTGACGAAGGCGATGCCGGTGATGGCGGCGATACGGTCCGCCACCTTTTCCGCGAAGCCGACCGGCGCGTTGAGGCCCGTGCCGACGGCGGTGCCGCCCTGCGCCAGCTCCTGCAAACCGGGCAGCGTCAGCTCGATGCGCTTGATCGAGGAGGCGACCTGCGCGGCATAGCCGGAAAATTCCTGGCCGAGGGTCAGCGGCGTGGCGTCCTGGGTATGGGTGCGGCCGATTTTGATGATATGGTTGAAGGCGCGGGCCTTGGCGCCGAGCGCCTTGTGCAAATGGTGCAGTGCTGGGATCAAGTGGTGCGCGACCCGCTCGGCGCAGGCGATATGCATGGCCGTCGGATAGGTGTCGTTGGACGACTGGCTCATATTGACGTGGTCGTTCGGATGCACCGGCTTCTTCGAGCCCATCACCCCGCCGAGCATCTCGATCGCCCGGTTGGAGATCACCTCATTGGCATTCATGTTGGACTGCGTGCCCGAGCCCGTCTGCCAAACCACCAGCGGGAAATGATCGTTAAGCTTGCCGTCGATCACTTCCTGCGCCGCCTCGACGATCGCTTTGCCGATGACCGGATCGAGCCGTTTCATCTCCATGTTCACTTCGGCCGCGGCGCGCTTGACGATGCCGAGCGCGCGCACGATCGAAGCCGGTTGCTTCTCCCAGCCGATCTTGAAATTGCCCAGCGAACGCTGCGCCTGCGCGCCCCAATAGCGGTCGGCCGCCACCTCTATGGGGCCGAACGTATCGGTTTCGGTTCTGGTCTTTTCAGCGCTCACGGCAAGTCTCCGTCTGTCGATTTGGGCAAGGGCGTATCGCGTTGCACAAACCGCTTCAAGCGGAGATTGCGGTCGGGGAAGATGCAAATCGGTTGAAGGGCGCGCCTCTTCCTTCTCCCCTTGTGGGAGAAGGTGTCGCCGAAGGCGACGGATGAGGGGTGTTCCAGGGAAAGCCAGCGTCTCACTCCGCTGGAACACCCCTCATCCGTCTCGGCGCTATCGCGCCGATCCACCTTCTCCCACAAGGGGAGAAGGAAAGGCTCACCCCAGCGGCGGCCCGACAATATCGATGCCGTTCTCGGCGCACAGGCTCGTCAACACCTCAATCATCTCCGGCGTCGGCGCTGCCGCCGGCGGCAGTTCGGCTCGCTCCGCAGGGCGACTAGCCTTGCGCACCATCGTCTCGAAATCCGAACCGCGCGTGACGGTGAGCGTATGGGCGCCTTCGAGAGACTCGACCTTGTAAGTGTGCGGCAGGCCTTTCGGAGCGAGCACCGTTTCGCCGGCGCCGGCAAGCCGCTCGCGGCCGTCGACGACAAAACGTATCCGGCCTTCGAGGATATGAAACACCTCGTCCTCATTGCGGTGCACGTGCAGCGGCGCGGAATCGCCGTAGGGCTGGCGGTGCTCGATGATGCAGATGCCGTCCTCGCCGTCGGCCGACGAAAGCTGGATGGCAACGAGCGTGTTGTTGAACCAGAGGAGTTCCTTGCCTGCGATCGTCGTGTTGATCATTGTCATCATTGCTCTCGCTTGTTGAGTGCCGACAAAGCGGCTTCGACGGCGACCTAAGCAAGGATGAGCCGGTAATGGAAATCGAATGATCGTATGGGGCGGATTGATGCGATGAATTTGAACGCGCTCGACCTCAATCTGGTGAGGGTGCTCGACGCGCTGCTGCGCGAGAAGAGCGTGACGCGCGCCGGCGAGCAGATCGGCCTCAGCCAGCCGGCTGTTAGCGCCGCGCTCAACCGCCTGCGCCATGCGCTCAACGACCAACTCTTCGTGCGCCGCGGCAACGACATGGTGCCGACGCCTCGCGCCGAAAGCCTCGCGGAGCCGGTGCGTGCAGCGCTGCGCGAGATCGAGCGCGCCTTTCAGCCGGCGACCGATTTCGATCCGGCAAGGCTGGAACGGACCTTCACCTTCATGGGCGCGGATTTCTTCTCCATGCTTCTTATGCCGCCCTTCGCCGCGCGCATTGCGGCGGTGGCGCCCGGCGTATCGTTCCGTTTCCTCGACAGCGCCATCGGCGACGTCTCGAAGCTGTTGCAGGACGATCGGATCGACCTTGCGCTGGAGCGCCCGCTGGAGGTCGCGGAGTGGGTCTCAAGCGTGGCGCTGTTCGGCTCGCCCTTCGCCATTGTCGCGGCGAAGGACAATGCGGCACTCGGCCAGGCCGGCATCGCCGAGGGCGAAGAGGTGCCACTCGACCTGTTCTGCGCGCTGCCGCATGCGCTGCGCTCCATCGATGGATCGATGTCGGGCTTCACCGACGATGCGCTGGGCAGGATGGGCCGGGCGCGTCGCGTCATGCTTGCTTTGCCGCACTTCCAGGCCGTCGCGCTAGCCGTGGCGAACGGGCCTTATCTGGCTGCGGTTCCAACGCAGTTCGCTGTAGCGGCGGCAAAATCCCTGCCGATCGGCATCTATCGGGCGCCGATCCCGATACCATCGCCGGCGGTCAGAATGTACTGGCACGCCCGCCGCGATGATGAGCCGCCGCATCGCTGGATCCGCGAGCAGATACTCGATGAGGTGGGAACGCTCGGCTTCAAGGACTGGGACGGCACCGCAAGTGCTCTCCGGGGGGTATAGCTGCCGTTGGAGCGGGAGTGCAGCGCTGAGCAACGCGGACGGTCAAGCGCGGGAGCGATCGCCGGTATGAACCTTATCCGGCTGAGGCTAACCCGACCGGGGCGGGCTGGCGCAGGCCCAGCCGGCCCGCGACGAAATCCTTGACCTGGCGCACGGCCTGTTCGCGCGTGACGCTGCCCGGCTGCAGGCCGAGCCTGAGCCACAGCCCGTCGATCAAAGCGGTGACGCCAAGCACGATCTCGTCGGCCAGTTCCGGCGAAGCGAGGCCGCGCAGGCCGGACAAGAGGTTCGAGCGCATGCGCGCGTGGATGACTTTCTGGATGCGCGCCAGCTTCTCGTCGCGCGGCACCTCGGCGCAGAGCGACAGCCATGCGTGGCAAAGCGGCGGCAGGAACAAATGCTCCTCGAAATTGCCTTCGATCACGGCGTCCAGCCGTTCCATCGGCGTTCGCGCCCGCTGAAGCCGGGCGACGACGGCGTGACAGAGCACGGCGTTCGCCTCGCGCATGGCGTGCTCGAAAAGCTCCTGCTTGTTGCGGAAATAATGCAGCACGATGCCCTTCGAGGCGCCGGCCTGGGCCGCGACCTTTTCCAGCGTCGCGCCGGCGATGCCTTCGCGCTCCAGCACCGCGAAGGCCGCCTGCCGCAGTTCCTTGCGGCGTATGTCGCTGAGACGCGTGAGTTTCACCGGACCGATCCATGCATGGCGAATCCACGTTGACATTTTCGTCCGCTCAGATCAATGATTGACCAATGGGACAATAAAATGACCACAGGGTCAAAAAACGATTGAAAGAGGAGAACCGGAATGTTGCGCATGCTTGCGAGAGGCGTCTGTGTCGCGGCGCTAATGGCGGCTTCCCAGGCGGCCGGCGCCGCCGAAGCCGAAGGCTGCAAAGCGGTTCGCATGGCCGAACCCGGCTGGAACGATCTCGCCTTCACCACGGGTGTGACCAAGGTGCTGCTCCAGGCGCTTGGCTACGAGCCGCAAAGCGAGGTGCTTGGCATCAACGTCATCTATGAAGGGATGAAGAACAAAGACCTCGACCTGTTCCTCGGCTACTGGGATCCTGCGATGGTCACCTACTACGAGCCCTACAAGAAGGACGGTTCGATCGAGAATGTGCGCGTCAACCTGGTCGGCGCCAAATACACGTTCGCCGTGCCGACGTATGTCTGGGATGCCGGCGTCAAGGACCTGTCGGACCTGCACAAATTCGCCGACAAGTTCGGCAAGAAGATGTACGGCATAGAGCCCGGATCCAATCAGCTCATGATGGATGCCATTGCCGATCCGCAATATGGTCTGGATGGCTGGCAGGTGGTCGAATCGAGCGAAGCCGGCATGCTCTCGGAGGTCGGCTACGAGATCAAGGAGAAGCAGTTCATCGTCTTCCAGGGTTGGGCGCCGCACCCGATGAACACGATGTACGACTTCAAGTACCTGACCGGCGGCGACAAGTTCTTCGGCCCGAATTTCGGCGCCGCCACCGTGACGACCCAGGTGCGCAAGGGTTTCCTGCAGGAATGCCCCAACGTCGCGCAGTTCCTGAAGAACCTTGCCTTCGACATCGACATGGAAAATGTCGGTATGGGCTATCTCATCAATGACGGCATGAAGCCGGAGGATGGGGCGCTGAAGTCGATCACCCTGCACAAGGATCGGCTCGATGCGTGGCTCGCCGGCGTCACCACCTTTGACGGCAAGCCCGGCCTTGCCGCGGTCAAGGAAAAGCTCGGACTGTGAGGCCGGCGTTATCGGAGCCTGGGGAGCAGGGCATCGAGCAGACCGCATGGTCCGGCGGCAAGCGGGTTGTCGATGTCGGCGGCCTCGACCTGGCCTATGTCGAGCTCGCCGGTGCGGAGCCGCCGCTGCTGCTGATTCACGGCTTCACCGACACCAGCCGCAGTTTTTCTCTGCTGACGCCGCATCTTTCCGGGCGCCGGCTGATCATGCCCGATCTGCGTGGCCACGGCGCCTCGAATGCGGGCGAGGGGTGCAGTGTCGTCGATTTCGCTGAGGACATTGCCGGGCTGATCCGGCGCTTGCGGCTCGACCGGCCGGTCGTCGTCGGACATTCGCTGGGCGGCATGGTGTCGATCGCGCTGGCCGCGCAATATCCGGAACTGATCGGTGGGATGGTGATCCTGGCCAGCACGCTGAAGCCCGATTTCGGATCGGATCACCAGCTGATCGACGGCGTGGCGGCCTTGCGCGACCCGATCTCGCCGGTCGATCCCTTCTATGATTGGTGGCATGCCTGCCGGCCGGGCGTGCCGCGGGCTTTTCTCGCCGGCCTGGCGAAAGACGCGTCCGCGATTCCCGCGGCGCGCTGGCGCGCCATTCTCGAGGAAATCCGCCGCACCGATCTGACCGCCGCGGCGCGCGCCGTGCAGGCCCCGACGCTGATCATCGCAGGCGGGCGCGATCCGCTTTTTGGCGAAGCGCATCAGCGGGCGATGGCAGGGGCGCTGGCCGGATCGCGCCTGGTGTGGGCACAGGATTGCGGCCACAACCCGCATTGGGAAGATCCGGCCTTTGTCGCCGAGGCAATAGCCGGCATGTTGTCGGCAGCGTGACTATCGCAACAGCGACCGGGCCGTGGGCGTCAGGCGCAACGTCTCGGTCGGCTTCGTCGAAACAGCTTGCAGGGTTTCGCGAACCACCTGCCATTCCGGCGAAGCGGCGAGAGCGGCCTGATGGCCCGCGTGGGCATCGCCATCATCGAAACCGGTAATGGCGATGAAGACATTTTCGCCGACCCGCACGGGCAGCCGAGGAAATGTGTTTTCGGAACGCTCGCTGACGAAGGCGCCACGCAGCCGGGCGCCGTTTGCCGCAAGCAACGGAACGGCCTCAGCCTGGAAGCGTTCGGCAAAGCCGGCCTCGGCACCTGGCCGCAAATGGTGAATCGAAATCTCAACAAAGCCGGGCAACCGGCTCCCATTGCTCATGGTTTCGGCCTCGGTGGCTGTCGGCCGCTGCAACCCTGACAGGTCGAACCCCGCGCCCCGCCAAGCCGGTTTGAGCAGCAACACGTCGTCGGAATCGATCATCGTCGCATTGGCGGCATCGCGATGCGCTGCCCACACCGGGCCGCCATAGAAGGCGCTCAGCGCGTCCTTTCTCGTTTCCATGTCCTCAAAACCGCGCAGCCAGACGAACATGTCGGGGCGGTCGAGATCGCGGAACTGTCCGATGACGGTCATGCCCGTCGCTTCCTGCGTTTCGACGAGCTCCCGCTCGAACAGCGCGATCAGCGTTTCGCGCTGTCCGGGCTTCAGCGTGTATTGCCGAAGCTCGACGACGGGCGAAGCAAGGCGGGAAGGTCGGTTCATGGCCAGAATCTCAAAACAGGGTGATCGTCCTGTTTATAAACAAACCGGTTGTCCTGTTTTGTCAATCTGCTATCTTCTTCCCTTCTCCCCTTGTGGGAGAAGGTGGATCGGCGCGCAGCGCCGAGACGGATGAAGGGTGGGTGACGGATCGCCGTCATTGCCAAGCTGGAGCACCCCTCATTCGTCGCCTTCGGCGACACCTTCTCCCACAAGGGGAGAAGGCGGAGATGGCGATAGGCAAAAAGCGCACCAACGATCCGGAAGGCATGCGCCGGCGCGTCCTCGACGTGGCGGAAGGCGCCTTCCAGGCGCGCGGCTATCACGCCTCGAGCCTTGGCGATCTGATGGCGGCGGCCGGTGTCACCGGCGGCGCGCTGCACCACCATTTCCCGACCAAGAAGGCGCTGGCGCTCGCAGTGATCGAGGAACGAGTGGCGGCGGCGGTCCAGGAGACCTGGATCGACCCGATGCTGGCGGCGTCATCGGCCCGCGAAGGCGTGCGGGCCGTGTTCGAGGCGGTGGCTGCGGAGCTAGAGCGACAGGGCTATGTCCGCGGCTGTCCGCTCAACAATCTCGCGCATGAACTGTCGCTGGCCGACGACGAGTTTCGCCTGGCGCTTGCCAAGATTTTCGCCGGCTGGCGGAGGGCGATCGCCGACAAGATCCGAGCCGACCAGCAGGACGGCGGGGAGGGTGGGACCGATCCCGACCGCTTCGCCGCGCTTGCGGTGGCTGCTTATTCCGGCGCCATGTCGATGGCCAAGACATCGCAGGATGCCGGGGTGTTGCTGGAGTGCTTGACGGGGCTGGAAAGCGTGCATCCGTCTTCGGGCGGATTGGCAACGAGACGACGCCGCAGGGTGTTGTTGCGATAAATGCTGTCAGGACAGAGGGAGTCGGTCCGAGGGTGTTTAATCGGGTGACGATGAATCGCTCTTCGCCAGCAACCGTTTCGCGCCGCGTCTTCATCGCCGGAGGTCTCGCTGCTGCCGGCGCGCTGCCTCGCGTCGCCTTCGGCCAGACCGGCAGGCGCATCCAGCCGATCGACGCCACTTTCCTCTTCATCGCCGATATTCATGCCTGCCGCATGGCGAACGGGCTCAGTCCCAACTGCCTGCAGGAAGGCAAGACCGATGCAGCACTTCTGCGCAACGTCGCGGCCTTGAACGCGATTGCCGACAAGAAGTGGCCGGCCGAGATCGACGGCGTTGCCACCGGCCTGCATTCGGCCGGCACCCGCATCGGCACGCCGCTCGGCCTCGTCACCGGCGGCGATATCACCGACGATGGCGGCGGCCAGGTCACCGAGCCCAGCGAAGGCACGCAGCTTCTGCAGTTCTCCAAGCGCTATCAGGAAGGTGTCGGGCCGGACCGGATCCACATCCCGGTCTATGTCGGACTCGGCAATCATGATCTCGACCAGAACGGCTCGCCGCCGCACGTCGATTGGTATCGCCGCGAATTGCGCGATTATGTCGAGGTCAACCATCGTCCCGGCGTGTTCTTCAAGCCGCCGGTGCCCGCTACCGAATACGACGTCGATACCGACTGCTATTCCTGGGACTGGGGCGGCCTGCATCTCGTCCAGATGCACCGCTTCGCCGGCGATACCGGCCATGGCGCGCCAAGCAGCCTGCCTTGGCTGAAGCAGGACCTCGCCACTTATGCCGGCGACGGCCGGCCGGTCATCCTGTTCCAGCATTATGGCTGGGACTCTTTCTCTACGGAGCGCTGGGATCCGCTGAAACGCACCTATGATGACGATGGCTCCGGTCGCCCGCATTGGTGGGGCGAGACCGACCGCCAGGCGCTGGTGACCGCGATCAAGGGCTACAATGTGATTGCCGTCTTCCACGGCCACCAGCACGAAGTGCCGATGATCTACCAGCGTGACGGGCTCGACATCATCAAGCCGAAGGCCGCCTTTTTAGGGGGCTTCGCCTTGGCGCGGGTGACGGCCGGCAACATGGATGTGGCATTGGGCGAGGCGGTCGGCGATCACGGCGAGATCGTCTTCACCAATGCCTTGGCCAAGCAATTCCAGACATGAAAGGCCGCCTCCTGGCTGACTCTTGCGACCAAAACCAGAAGACCTTACGGACCTTATCCACGTCGCCACAGGTCTTCTACACCTTGCCGGCGAGCTTGTCGGCGGCGCTTCAGATCTGGGTTAGCCGGTTGCCGGTGGCCTTGCCGGCCGCCGGCTTGACCGAACCCTTCATTTGCTTGGCAATGCCGGCGACCTGATCCCTGTTCACCATGCGCGCATGTCCTGGGTCTGGATGGGAGCCGGATGCGAGAACCGCATCCGGCAGCCAAACGGACGCAGAGATTTTGGTCCCGCAAGCCGGCGTTGCGACAATGACTTTCGGCTCGAAGGTGAAGCGGCTAGGTTGGCCGCAGCCTGCATGAGGAGAGGTCGGTCTTGACTGAATTCACCCTTTATATCGGCAACAAGTGCTTTTCCTCATGGTCGCTGCGGCCATGGGTGGCGATGAAGCACCTGGATATCCCTTTTGAGGAAGGCTTCGTGCGGCTGCGCACGCCCGAGACCGCGGCCAACCTCGCCAAGGTGTCGCCGACCGGCCTCGTGCCGGTCTTGAATCACAATGGAAGGATTGTCTGGGAAACGCTTGCCATCCTTGAATATCTGGCCGATCTCTATCCGGAAAAAAGGCTCTGGCCGACCGATCTCGGCGCCCGTCAACTGGCGCGCTCGGTGGCAACGGAAATGCATTCGGGCTTCCGCGAGGTCCGCTACGGCTGGCCGATGAACCTGCGCCGGCCGAAATCCCATAAGCCGCTCGATGCCGAGGGCGAGGCGCAGCGGGCGAGGATCGAAGCGATCTGGCGCCAGTGCCGCGAGCAATATGGCGAAGGCGGCCCGTTCCTGTTCGGCCATTTCACCGCGGCCGATGCCATGTATGCGCCGGTGGTGACGCGCTTCGACACCTATGGCGGCGAACTGGCGCCCGTCACCCGCGCCTATGTCGACGCGATATTGGCGACGCCCGCGATGCGGCACTGGTATGCGGAAGCCGCCAGGGAGCCATGGCCGGAGCCCGGGCCGCACGAACAGGATTGAGTGCGGGCCGGCTCGGCAATTGCTTCGACTGCTCTGATGGGGGCCTTCAAGCCCCGGCGGCGCGGCCTATGTGAAGGGGCGGGCCGGGCTCCTGGAGATTTCTCATGACAACCGCAAATTCACTACTCACGGGCAAAGCCGCGCTCGTCACCGGCGCTTCGTCCGGCATCGGCGAGGCCACCGCCGCGGTCCTTGCCGCGGCCGGCGCGAAAGTCGCAGTCGCCGCCCGTCGTGCCGATCGCCTCGAAGCATTGGTTGCTCGCATCGAACAGGCCGATGGCGTCGCGCTCACCATTGAAGCCGACATCGCCAAGCCCGGCGACATCACCGCTATGGTCGACAAGGTCGTATCCGAATGGGGACGGCTCGATATCCTCGTCAACAATGCCGGCGTCATGCTGCTTGCTCCTGCGGCCGAAGCCGATCTAGATGACTGGCGCCAGATGATCGAGCTCAACCTTATCGGTCTGATGGCGACCACCAAGGCGGCGCTGCCGCACCTGAAGGCTTCAAAGGGTCATATCGTCAACGTCTCCTCGGTCGCCGGCCGGGTCGCAAATCCCGGCGCCAGCGGCTATGCGGCGACAAAGTTCGGGGTGGTGGCTTTTTCGGAATCGCTGCGCCGCGAGGTCTATGCCGATAAGGTGCGCGTCACCGTCGTCGAGCCGGGCCTTGTGCGTACCGAGCTCGGCGATCATATCACCAACGTGCAATCCAAGGCCGGACTCGAACACCGTCTCGCCACGATGGAAGCGCTGACCGCGGAAGACATTGCGAACGCGATTTTCTATGCCGTCAGCCAGCCGCCGAGGGTCAATGTCAACGAGATACTTATCCGTCCGACCGATCAGGAGCGGTGAACAATAGAAAACGCCTCTCGCGCTTGTTATGGCGCGGGAGGCGCTTTTGCCGTCAACCGTTCTCGATTGCTCGTGAATTGCTGACGGCTTGAGTGAAAACGGCCCGCCACGACATTGGTTCCGCAGCCGACGAATTTTTTGCCCTTTTTTGCGGATAGCCCCAACGTCCGCCGCGATGTGATAAGGATGCTGCAAGGCCAGGGATGCGGACGTCCGCAATTTAATCCGACGCCAATGTTGCTTTGTGCGTGGTCATGGCCGAAAGACGCTCTGCCATTTCGGCATCAACCTGCGGGCAGGAGAAGATTTTGACCGCTAGCTCGAATGAATCATGTGGGCAGGCTTTGCCGAAACCGGCAGGCGCACGCTGATGGCCGCCAAACGCGTGCCATCTACGCCGATCGCCGCCGATGCGACCATCGCCGATATGGTCGACACCCTCGACAAGCCGATCGAATATGTTCGCCGAGTGCTGGAAAGGCTCGAACGCTGCAAGCGCGCGCATGGCGATGCTCAGGTGCGCGTTGGCGTGCGCGGCCGCGCCGAAGCCCCGAACTATCTGATCGAGTATGTACGGGAAGACGCCAAGACCCATCAACGCACCAGCTATCAGGATGCCGCCTACAGCGGCAGCACGCATCGTGAGCTGGCGCGGCACCACATCGAGGACGCCAGGAACTGGTCGCCCGAGGAAATGAACATCACGGCGGTCTCGGCGCTGATCGGCCGCTTGCGCAATCCGAATGCGCCATCATCGCGCTTTTCTGACGAGGACTGACATGGCCATAAAATTCTCCGCCAAGGACCAGCCGGCAGCTCCGCCCGCCGCGGCCAAGCCAGCCAAGCCGGCGGCAAAGCCGGATGCGCCCGCAGAGGTTGCGACCGATCTGTTCAAGTCGCCGGCCGAAGCGCCGCCGCGCAAGACCAGGAAGAAGTAGCGCCCTTGCCGCAGGACGGCGGTCGCACAGCCGGGCCGCTCGGCCTGCTCGGTCAGCCCTCTGTGTCTGTCGACGAGGATGGCGGCGCGGTCGCCGTCTTCGACTGTCAGAGCTGCGGCGCCTGCTGCTCCTACTCGGCGGACTGGCCGCGCTTTTCGACCGAGGAGGATGAGCAGCTCGACCGCATCCCGGCCGAGCTGGTAGCGGCCGACCAGTCCGGCATGCGCTGCGAGGGCGGCCGATGCTCGGCGCTCACCGGCGAGGTGGGCAAGCACACGGCCTGCGGCATCTACGAGCTGCGCCCCGACGTCTGCCGGGCCTGCATGCCCGGCGGCGGCGACTGCCTGATGGCGAGGGCGGCGCATGGGCTGGCGGTCAGCTAGTTTCCTTGCCCCCGCATCGCGGGGCGAGGAAAAGCGCCCCGCTTGCCCTGTTGCACGCCTCCCGGTACCTTCCCGCCGGGCAGGGCAGCGGAGGAAATCCATGAGCATTGAATTCCTGTTGACGTCGTTGATCATCGTGGCTTCGCCCGGCACCGGCGTCATTTACACGCTTGGCGCCGGCCTCTCGCGCGGCGCGCGCGCCTCCATTATCGCGGCCTTCGCCTGCACGCTTGGCATCATCCCACATATGGCGGCCGCCATCACCGGCCTGGCCGCAGTGCTGCACACAAGCGCCGTCGCCTTCGAGACGCTGAAATATCTCGGTGTCGCCTATCTGCTCTACATGGCCTGGAACACATTGAAGGAAAAAGGCGGCCTCAGCATCGACGAGGACGCCGCGCCGCGCTCGACCGCCAGAACGATCACCTCGGGCATCCTGATCAACATCCTGAACCCGAAACTGTCGATCTTCTTCTTTGCCTTCCTGCCACAATTCGTCAGCACCACCGAGCCGCACGCGCTGCCCAAGATGCTGGAGCTCTCCGGCGTCTTCATGCTGATGACGTTCGTCGTCTTCGCCATCTACGGCGTCTTCGCGGCATCGGTGCGCAGCCATATCGTGTCGCGGCCGAAGGTGCTGACATGGATGCGCCGCAGCTTTGCCGCCGCGTTCGTCATGCTCGGCGCGAAGCTGGCGCTTGCCGATCGGTAGCCTTTGGCGCCTGCCCTCTACATAGCCCATGCCGCCTCGGGGGAGCTTTGGGCTGATGAGGCTCGAGAGATCCAGAAATCCGAGGAAGGCCGGAAATCCGAGTAAGAAAGGCGGTCGCAATGACGCTTGAATGCATCAATCCCCAGGATCTGCCGAAGCCTGACACATACAGCCAAGTTGTCGTGGCGAAGGGCAGCAGGCTGATATTTATCGCCGGCCAGGAACCTGAAGACCTAGACGGCAAGCTTGTCGGCGAAGGTGATTTCACGGCTCAAACGCGCCAGGTGTTCGCCAATCTCGGTCGGGCTATTGCCGCCGCAGGCGCCCGTCCCAACGACGTGGCGAAGATCATGATCTACGTCGTCGACTATCGGCTCGATGACCATTACCCGATCATCGATGCCGCCCGCGTGGCTCTGTTCGGGGACCACAAGCCGGCCAACGTGGTGTTGGGAGTGGCCAGCCTGTCGCCTGGATATCTGATCGAGGTCGATGCGGTTGCGGTGGTCGACGCCTAGCCTTTCACGTAGCCCATCGCCTCGACGATTTGCCGATCCGCGACGCGCATCAAGTTGACGCCGCGCAGAGACCTGCCGTCGGCCATCCAGAAGCGCCAGCGGATCGTGGCGCGGTCGCCGGCGACGAACGTCTCTTCGATATCGAAGCGGGTACCGGGTCCGGTAGCGATCGCCGACCACAATTCGACGCAAGCCGCCTTGCCGGTGCGGCGGGCGCCGTCGGGCGCCGGCGTGGTGTTCTCGATCACGCAGTCCTGCGCCACCAGTTCGTTCAGTGCCGAAGGGTCGTGGCGCTGGAAGACGTCGTTGTAGCGCCGCATGATTTCCGCCGTCTCGGCGGAGCGTTTGGCCGCGGCGATGTCGATGATGTGTTCATGGGTCATTTGATCTTCTCCTGTCGTTTCATTGAGCTGCGAGGCTCGCCTTGAGCGTGATGGTGGCGACGCCCGCCAGCGCGCGCGAGACGAGACAGGCCGCCTTGGCCTTTTGCGCCAGCCGCTCGAAATCCTCGGCCGATATGCCGGCGATGCGCGCCTGAGTTTCGAGCTCGATGCGGGTGATCGTCGGCCCGGCCGTGGTCGCGCCGAGATGCACCTTGGCGATGGTGTGGATGCTCTCGGCCGTGTGGCCTTCGGCGCCGAGAATGGCGGTGAGCGCCATCGAAAAGCAGCCGGCATGGGCGGCCGCAATCAGCTCTTCCGGATTGGTGCCTGGGCCGTTCTCGAAGCGCGACGGGAAGGAATAGGCGCCTTCGAAAACGCCGCTGCCCAGCCGCAGCCGGCCGGATCCTTCCTTGAGCGTTCCTTGCCATTGGGCGGAGGCTTCGCGGATTGTCATGGCTGATCTCCTATCTGGTTTTGCGGAAAAGCGGCGATCACGCGCCGTCGATGACGACCTTGCCGAAGACGTCGCCCAGCTGGAAATGGCGGTAAGCCTCGCGCGCCTCGGCGAACGGGAAGACCTTGTCGATGATCGGTCTCAGCCGGTGCGTGGCGACCGCGGCAAGCATCGTCTCGAGCCCGTTGCGGCTGCCGACAAAGAGACGGGCGATGGTAACCAGGCTGCGCTGATAGACGGCGCCCGGAATCTCGACCGACTTGCCGTTGCGGTCCTGCACGGTGAGCAGCACGATGCGCCCTTGAAGCGTGCTGGCGATCAGCGATTGCGCAAAGGTCGCCGGGCCGCCGGTTTCGACGACCATGTCGATGCCGACGGTCGCCTCGCGCAGCTTCATGCCCCATTCCGGTGTCTCGGCTGCCGCGACGACGAGGTCGGCGCCGAGCGCCCGCAGCCTGTCGGTCTTCTCCGCCCGCGAGGTGACAGCGGCCACACGGCAGCCCATGAGCTTGGCGAACTGCAAGGCAAACAACGCAACACCACCTGAGCCAATGGTGAGAACCCATTGACCCGGCTTCGGAATCTCGGCGTGCGTCAGCGCGCTCCAGGCGGTCAGCCCGGCGCAGGTGAAGGTCGCAGCCTCCTGCCAGGAAAGATGGTCCGGCAGTCGCACCGCCCATTGCTCGTCAAGCAGCGCATATTCGCCCAGCACGCCGTCCAGTGTGCAGCCGAGCTGGTCGATCACGCCCGGATGGATGCGGCCGTCGATCCAGCGCGCGAAATAGCTGCCGGTGATGCGGTCGCCGACGGCAAAGCGAGTGACGCCGTCGCCGGCGGCCACGACTTCGCCGGCACCGTCGCTCAGCGGCACGATGCCCGCGCGGGGTGCCAAAGGATAGGTGCCGTTAAGGATCATCGTGTCCCGGCGGTTAAGCGAGGCGGCGCGCACTCGTACCAGGATCTGGTTTGCACCCGGCTTGAGCAGCGCTTCCTTGCGCATGACCAGTCCCTCGATGTCGCCGAATTCCTCGAGCCGGTATGTCCGCATTTTTGCCTCCGGTATATGTAGACCGATTTACATATTATGTAGACCGATTGTCATATTCAGGGCAAGTCCTATAATGCGCGCTCCTGACAAAGGTTGACATTTTGAGAGGTCGACGTGGCGACTGACACACGCACCCGCATGATCGAGGCGACGGCGCTGCTCATCCGCAAGCGCGGCTATCACGGCACGTCGCTGAACGACATTCTAAGCGCCAGCGCAGCACCGCGCGGCTCGCTCTATTTCCATTTCCCGGGCGGCAAGGACCAACTGGTCGTCGAGGTGACGCGCGCCAGTGTTGCCGACGTGACGGAGCGGCTGGGCGTCGCGCTGTTGGAGGAAAGCGATCCCGCCGTTGCCGTTCACCACATCTATCAGTCGGTGGCCCGCATGCTGGAGGAGAACGAATTCTCGCTCGGCTGTCCTGTCGCGCCGGTGGTGCTCGATGCGCCGAACGATGTGCCGGACCTGGTTGAAATCTGCCGCTCGGCCTTCGAGCAGTGGATCGGACTGCTGCGGCAGGCATTCGTCAGGGCAGGGGTGCCGGAGCGGCGCGCTCAGGCGCTGGCCCTGCTGGTCGAATCCTCGCTGGAAGGCCTGATGGTGATCGCCCGCGCCACCCGCGACCGTGCCCCGGTCCAGGCGGTTGCCGACGAGGTCGCTGCGCTGGTCGAGCAGGCGGTGCTGGCTGGCAAGGCGACACGGCAGGCGGAGAGTGCCGCCTGAGGACTCGGATTTGATCCATGCAAAACAAAAAGGGCGCCTTTCGGCGCCCTTTCCGTATCAGTGATGGGTCAGACTTCTTAGAAGTCCATGCCGCCCATGCCGCCCATGCCGCCGCCGCCCATGCCGCCAGGCATGCCGCCGCCAGCCGACTCCTTCTTCGGAGCTTCGGCGATCATGGCTTCGGTCGTGACGAGCAGGCCGGCGACCGAGGCCGCGTCCTGGAGAGCCGTGCGCACGACCTTGACCGGGTCGACGATGCCCATGGCGATCATGTCGCCATACTCGCCGGTCTGGGCGTTGTAGCCGAAGGTCGCGCCCTTGTTGTCGAGGATCTTGCCAGCGACGATCGAGGCTTCCGCACCGGCGTTGGCCGCGATCTGGCGGGCCGGAGCCTGCAGCGCGCGACGCACGATGTTGATGCCGGCGGCCTGGTCGGAGTTGGCGCCGGTGGCCTTGAGGTTGCCCGAAGCGCGCAGGAGCGCAACGCCGCCGCCGGCGACGATGCCTTCTTCCACGGCCGCGCGGGTCGCGTTCAGGGCGTCATCGACGCGGTCCTTCTTTTCCTTGACTTCCACTTCGGTCGCACCGCCGACGCGGATCACGGCAACGCCGCCGGCGAGCTTCGCCAGACGTTCCTGCAGCTTCTCCTTGTCGTAGTCCGAGGTGGTCTCCTCGATCTGCTGCTTGATCTGGGCGACGCGGCCCTGGATCTCGGCCTTCTTGCCGGCGCCATCGACGATGGTGGTGTTCTCCTTGGAGATCGACACCTTCTTGGCGCGGCCGAGCATGTTGAGGCCGACATTCTCAAGCTTGATGCCGAGGTCTTCCGAGATGACCTGGCCGCCGGTGAGGATGGCGATGTCTTCCAGCATGGCCTTGCGGCGATCGCCGAAGCCCGGCGCCTTGACGGCGGCGATCTTCAGGCCGCCGCGCAGCTTGTTGACGACCAGCGTGGCCAGAGCCTCGCCTTCGACGTCTTCCGAGATGATGAGCAGCGGCTTCGAGGTCTGGACGACGGCTTCCAGGACCGGCAGCATGGCCTGCAGGTTAGACAGCTTCTTCTCGTGCAGCAGGATGTAGGCGTCCTCGAGATCGGCGACCATCTTGTCAGCGTTGGTGACGAAGTAGGGCGACAGGTAGCCGCGGTCGAACTGCATGCCTTCGACGACTTCCAGCTCGGTCTCGGCGGTCTTGGCTTCCTCGACGGTGATGACGCCTTCGTTGCCGACCTTCTGCATCGCTTCCGCGATCATCTTGCCAACCGACTCGTCGCCATTGGCCGAGATCGTGCCGACCTGGGCGACTTCCTCGGAAGTCTTGATCTTCTTGGCGGCCTTGCCGAGCGCCGTGACGACTTCGGTGACGGCGAGGTCGATGCCGCGCTTCAGGTCCATCGGGTTCATGCCGGCGGCGACCGCCTTGTGGCCTTCCTGGACGATCGACTGCGCCAGAACCGTTGCGGTCGTGGTGCCGTCGCCGGCGATGTCGTTGGTCTTCGAAGCGACTTCGCGGACCATCTGGGCGCCCATGTTCTCGAACTTGTCCTCAAGCTCGATTTCCTTGGCGACGGTGACGCCGTCCTTGGTGATGCGCGGGGCGCCGAACGACTTGTCGATGACGACGTTGCGGCCCTTGGGGCCGAGGGTGACCTTCACCGCGTCGGCGAGGATGTTGACACCGCGCAGCATGCGCTCACGGGCATCGCGGGAGAATTTTACGTCTTTGGCAGCCATGTTTTAGCTCCTGGCAGGGGCTCAGGAAGAGCCCGAAGATGAAGATTCAGGTGAGGCCGATGATCAGCCGATGATGCCCATGATGTCGGATTCCTTCATGATCAGAAGGTCTTCGCCATTGAGCTTGACTTCAGTGCCCGACCACTTGCCGAACAGGATGCGGTCGCCGGCCTTGACGTCCAGCGGCACGAGCTTGCCGCTTTCGTCGCGGGCGCCGGAGCCGACGGCGATGATCTCGCCTTCCTGCGGCTTCTCCTTCGCCGTATCCGGGATGATGATCCCGCCGGCGGTCTTGGATTCGGATTCGACCCGGCGAACGACCACGCGGTCATGAAGCGGGCGGAACTTGGACTTTGCCATGTTTTCTTCCTCGAATGAGAACGGTGAGAACTGTTCCTCCATCCGGCGAGGCCGCCGGATATAAGTTAGCACTCACCAAAGGCGAGTGCTAACGTGGCGCTGAGATAGGCCGCTGGGTTGCCGGAGTCAAGGCGCGCGCAACGGGGCAGCGGCGCGAAATTTTTCTCCTGCGAAACGCCAGGCCGAAATGCACCGGCCATCGCGAGGCGCCGACGAGCAACCCGCCCGTTAGTCCAGGCGCCTCGGCGAACGCAGCACCAGCAGCGGGCAGCGTTCTGCGAGCCCGTATGTGCCGGTCGAGGCCAGCCGGACGTCATCGAAGAAGGTCTGGGCTTCCTTGATCAGCGCTGCCGCCGGGGCGAAGCTGTAGACGACGGACGAGTTCCGGTAGACGTCGATGGTCCCGATGGTCGGCAGCTCCCACCCGGTTCGAGCCGACAGCTCCTCGCGGTCGGGAAACATCCTGTCGAATTGTTCGAGGATGCCCCTCACCGGTATCGTGTAATCAGGCGCTCCGCCGATGGCGGTCATGGCCACGCGCCATTTGAGTTCATGGAATGTCGAGACGCCGCCGCTGAGTGCCAGGGCGCAGACTTCCTGCGGCTCGTCGCGGGTTTCGGGGGAAGCATAAAGCCTGATGGCGGCGCGCCCGTCGGGTTTGAGCGCACGCGCGATCGACGCGAGCAGTGAGCGTCTGAGGTCACCGGCGCCGATCACGGAGAGACATCCATCGCCGATCAGCGCTTCGATGCTCGCACCGGGAAACGGCAAGTCGAACCAGTCGCCCTGCACCGCCTTGCGCATATCGGTGTCGCCCGGCCAGATGCCGGCAATCATGTCGGGAGACTCGTCGACCGCCGTCATCGTGGCGCCGAGCCCGGCGAGCTCGGGCGTCACGCCGAGCATGACGACGTGCGATTGCGAAAGCTCGAGCTCACGTTCGTAGGCCTCGACCACCTGAGCCGGCGGCCGCAGCGGCGAGCCGAGCAACTGCCAGTGCTTGCGAATTGCATTCCAGTGCTCGGTCATGCAAACCCTGTATCGGTTAGGGCATTGTGTTCGTCGCATAATCGAAGGCGCATGATAAGCCAAGTGGGGCGCATGGCACGCATCGCCGTCATCACGCATGAACAAGACCGCTTCCAGACCCGGCGCGGGCTGCTGCTGCGCCGTGACAGCCCGTATATGCTCTTCGACCTGCTGGAGGAGCTGAAGCGCCGCGGCCATTCGGTGCGGGTCCTGCGCGGCACCTCGGCGAAGCCGGCCGCCGACATCGCGGTGCTGCATCTCGACGCGACCGTGACGCCGCCCGATTATGTCGACTATGCGCGCCGCTTTCCCTTCTGCCTCAATCTTGGGGCCGCCGACATCTCGAAACGCCGCGTCAGCGGCGCCGTGATTGGCCAAGGCGACGACTGGCAGGGACAGGTCATCGTCAAGAGCAGCCTCAACCATCGGGGAACGCCGGAACAGCAGCTGAACCGGCGCGCGCGGCGAGCCGGCAGGCCGGAGCCGTTTCCCGGCGTCCAAGCCTTCGAAAAATACGAGATCCATGCCTCGCTCGCCGATGTTCCGGCCGCGGTCTTCGAACGCCGGGATCTGGTCGTCGAGAAATTCATTCCTGAGCCGGAGCCGGACGGTTTTGGCGCCCGCTTCTGGCTGTTCTGCGGCGAGCGCGAGCGCTGCACCCGTCATGTCTCGCCGCAGAGCCTGGTCAAGGGCGACGACACCATCCGCCGCGAGGCGGTGCCCGTGCCGGACGAGCTGCGCGCGCTGCGGCGCCAGCTCGGCTTCGATTACGGCAAGTTCGACTTCGTCATGCATGAGGGCAGGGCGGTGCTGCTCGATGCCAACAAGACCCCTGGGCGTGCCAGGAACCTGTCGAGCTTCATCGCCGCCGGCAATGCCAATCTTGCCGACGGCTTCGAAGGACTGATCCGCCAGGTCAAGTGACCGATCGTCTAGATATTCATGCCCCCAGACACCTCGATGCGCTGGGCATTGACCCAGCGATTGTCGTCGGAGAGCAGCGAGGCGATCATCGGCCCGATATCGTCGGGGACGCCGACGCGGCCGAGCGCGGTGACGCCGGCCACCATGCGGTTGATCTCGGCATTGTCGCGCACATGGCCGCCATTGAAGTCCGTGGCGATCGCGCCGGGCGCCACGGTGTTGGCGGTGATGCCGCGCTGGCCGAGCTCCTTGGCGAGGTAGCGCGTGAACACCTCGATGCCGCCCTTCATCATCGCATAGGCCGACGATCCGGGAGCAGCAAAGCGGGCGAGCCCGCTCGAGATGTTGATGATGCGTCCGCCATCATTGATCAGCGGCAGCAGCGCCTGGGTGAGGAAGAACACGCCCTTCAGATGGGTGTTCATCAGCGTGTCGAATTCCTCTTCCGTCGTTTCGGCGATCATCTTGCGCAGGCCGGTGCCGGCATTGTTGACGAGATAGTCGAAGCGGTCGCGCTGCCAGGTGTCCTTGAGGGTCTTCTTCAACGCCGCAACGAAAGCCGGGAAGCTGGCGACGGCGCCGGCGTCGAGCTCAAGCGCCGCTGCTCGACCGCCGGCAGCCTCGATCTCGGCGATTGCGCTCTTCGCCTCGTCGGCGCGCGAGCGATAGGTGACGATGACGTCGACGCCCCTCCGGGCAAGGTGGATCGCGGTGTTGCGGCCGAGGCCGCGGCTGCCGCCGGTGATGAGAGCAATGGGACGAGTGGTCATGGCGAATCTCCTTCTTTTGGATGGAGATGCATATACTCGCCTGCCTGATCGATATAATCGGCCATGGATTGCCAACACTATTCAGTCTGTGCGAACAATCGGCGATGGACCGGTTCGACAGCATGCGGCTCTTCACTCGCGTTGTGGAACGGCGCAGCTTCACCGCGGCCGCCGCCGATCTCGGCCTGCCGCGCTCCAGCGCCACCGCCGCGATCAAGCAGCTCGAGGAGCGGCTCGGCGTACAATTGCTGAGGCGCACAACGCGCCACGTCACCACGACGCTGGACGGCGAGGCCTATTACCAGCGCTGCATCGGCATCCTCGCCGACATCGAGGATGCCGAGGGCAGCTTCGGCGCGCATGAGGTGCGCGGACGTCTGAGCATCGACATCAACGGCAACATGGCCCGCACCTTCGTCATTCCGGAACTGCCGGCGCTGCTCGCCCGCTATCCCGGGCTCAGCGTGCATATCGGCGAGGGTGACCGCTTCGTCGACCTGGTGCGCGAAGGCGTCGATTGCGTGGTCCGCGCCGGCACGCTGCCCGACAGCGACATGATCGCGCGCCGCATCGGCATGGCGCGCGAGGCGACGGTTGCCAGCGTCGCCTATGTCGAGCGCTACGGCCTGCCGCGCACTCTGGACGAGCTTGCCGGGCACGTCATGATCGGCTTCGTCTCGTCCCGCACCGGCCAGGTGATGCCGCTGGAGTTCACCGTCGATGGAAAGATCCGCGAGATCGTGCTGCCGTCGCGCGTCACCGTCTCCAATTCCGACACCGCCGCCACGCTCGTGCGCCAGGGTTTCGGCCTCTACCAGGCGCCGCGCCGCCGCTTCGCCGCCGACATCCAAGCGGGCCGGCTGGTCGAGGTGCTTCCCGATTTTCCGCCGACGCCGACGCCGATCTCGGTGCTCTATCCGCCGAGCCGACAGTTGTCGCCACGGGTGAGGGTGTTTGTCGACTGGCTGGTGGAAATCCTGGGGCCGAAGCTGGATCCCTGATAGCGCTCAGAGAAACAATCGCAACTGCGTGTGGATGATCGAACGATAATCCTCGATCGTGCGCCGGCCCTCCGCCTCGTCCTGCGTCAGCGCCAGCCGCACGACGCCGCCGGCGAGCTGGAAGATCAGGAACACGACACGTCCGAACGCCTCGCGCTGCTCCGCTTGGAGCATCGGCCCGACCTTGTCGCAGAACATCTTCGCCTGTTGCCTCGTCTCGGCGATGTCGAGATGCTGCAGCGCCTTGTCGGCCTGGATGGCGTTCTGCAGGTCCTGGATAGCCGGGTCCGCGGCGACACGGGCATGATAATCGTCGAGCAGCTGGTCGGCCGCGGCGGTCACGTCATCCAGCCGGGCTATCCCGGCGATGATCGCGCCGAAGCGTGCACGGCTTTCCTCGGAGAACCGCTCATAGAGCATCGCCAGGATCGCCGACTTGCTGGGGAAGTAATGATAGACGGTAGCGATCGGCCCGCCGGCCAGCGCGCCGACTTCCTTCATCGTCACCGCGTCGATGCCCTTCTCGCCGATCAGTCGCATGGTCGTGGCGAGGATCGCGTCGATGCGCTCGCGGCTGCGCTCCTGCTTCGGCCTGCGCCGCGGTTCCGTCGCTGTTCGCCTTGTCTGCGTCATGCGCCAAATCTCGTGAAAGCCGCGAATTCGCGGTTGACAAGAAACATGATCAAGTATCAGTTCCGTCAAATGCTGACAACCTGTCAATTTTTCGAGCGAGCTGCAAGGGAGAGCGCCTCGTGACTGCATCGCAAGCCGTGCAGGCGGAAAATGGCGATTGGCTTGTCGGCAATCCGACGGGCCTGCAGCTGGCCTCGGCGCTGTGGATCGGCTCGGTCGGCCTCCTCATCCTCGGACTGCAGCCGGTGCTGCTCGGTGCGCTCTACAGCGAAGGCCATGTCACCGGCGACGAGCTGGCGCTGGTCGCCACCGCCGAGATGATCGCGATCGCTATCGGCTCGGGCGTGGTGGCGATGCTCTTGCCGGCGCGCAACATGCGCTGGAAAAGCACGGTGCTGCTTGTCCTGCTCGCGCTCGCCAATGTCTGGACCGCTTATGCCGGCAGCCCCAATGCGCTGATTGGCGCGCGCACGCTGGCTGGCCTGGCGGGGGGCGGGCTTGTCGCTGTCGCAACCGAGCTGATCGCCCGCTCGCGCCGGGCCGAGCGCATCGGCGGCTATTTCGTCACGCTGCAGACCTTGGCGCAGTGCGCGCTGGCGCTGATCCTCGCGCTCTTTGCCGTGCCGAGAGCGGGCTCGGCCGGCGGCTTCATCGCGCTCGGCATCGTCTGTCTGCTTTCGCTCGTCGTGGCATGGACCGTGCCCGACGACTATGCCGACCTGCCCAAGCAAGAACAGTTCGCCAACGTGGCGACCGTGCCGGCGATCGCCGCGCTGCTGTCGATCTTCTGCTATTTCATGTTCTTCGGCGCCGTCTGGGCTTTTCTCGAGCCCATCGGCGCGCAGTTCGGCATCGATGGCCGCACCGTCGGCCTGATGGTTTCGGCGAGCCTTGCCGCGCAGGTGCTCGGCGCGATGACCGCGACAAGCTTTGAGGCGCGCATCGACTATCGTTTTGCCATCACCGTCATCGGGATCGTCGCGGCGATCAGCTCGCTGCTGCTTGCGTCCGGCCCGGGTCTTTCGGTGTTCTGGGCCGTGGCGCTGGTGATGGGCTTCATCCTGCTCTTCATCGTGCCTTACCAGATCCGGCTGGCGATCACCGTCGACGAGACGCGCACCGCGGTGCTGCTGGTGCCGGCCGCCCAACTCTTCGGCCTCGCCATCGGCCCGGTCGCCGCCTCGCTGCTGATCGACGGCGCGGATTTCCGGCCCGTGCCCGAATTCGCCGCCGCCGCCGCTTTAGCGAGCGTGCTTTTGCTCGGCATTTTCGTGCTGGTCGCGCGGCGGCGCGGCCGGGTCTGAGCAAAGGGGTCAAGATGGCAACCGCCTGGAGCAACTGGTCCGGCTTCGTCACGGCTTCCCCGAAATTGATCGCGGCGCCCGCCGATGCCGGCGAGCTGGCCGACCTGGTGCGCTCGGCGCCCGGTCCGCTGCGCGTCGCTGGCGCCGGCCATTCCTTCACGCCGCTGGTTCAGTCCGACGGCACCATTGTCTCGCTGGAGAAGATCGAGGGGTTGGTCTCGCACGATGCCGCGAACAACCGGGCGCGGGTGAGGGCAGGCACGCGGCTCGGCGCCTTGATGCACATCCTGCAGGACATCGGCCAAGGCCTGCCCAACATGGGCGACATCGACCGCCAGGCGATCGGCGGCGCGCTGGGCACGGCAACGCATGGCTCGGGCCCGACGCTCGGCGCCTATCACACGCAATTGGAGGCGCTGCAGCTCGTCGATGGGTTAGGCACGCTGCGCGAGTTCAGCCGGGCAGACGACCTGGACATGATCCACGCCACAGGCGTCGCGCTCGGCGCCTTCGGGGTGCTGACCGAAGTGGCGATGAACAACATCGCCACCTACCGGCTGCGCCGCCGCAAATGGGTGCTGCCGATCGGCGACATGCTCAAAAATTTCGAGACGATGATGGCTGCGCATCGCTCGGCCGAGTTCTACTACATCCCGTTCTCCGGCTACGCCCAGTTCATCGCCAGTGATCTCAGCGACGCGGCGCCGACGATGCGGCCGACCGAAGACGACGAGGAAGGGCTGGCGACTTTGCGTAAGCTGCGCACCGCGTTACCCTGGCTGCCGCGGTTGCGCCGCGCGCTGATCAGAGGGGCGGTGAAGAAGGTGCCGGCGGAAGACTATGTGCAGGACTGGCTCAACGTCTACGCCAGCGAGCGTCGCACCAAATTCAATGAGATGGAGTATCACCTGCCTTACGAGGAAGGTCCCAAGGCGCTGGCCGAGATCATTGCGCTTACGGAAAAGCATTTCCCGGAAGTCTATTTCCCGATCGAGGTGCGCTCGGTGGCGGCCGACGAATTCTGGCTTTCGCCATTCTACAAGAGGCTGACCTGCTCGATCGCAATCCACCACGATGCGGCGAACGACCCGCTGCCTTTCATGCGCGCCGCCGAGCCGATCTTCCGCAAGTGTGGCGGCAGGCCGCATTGGGGCAAGATGCACAGCCTGAAGGCGGCGGACTTCAAGAAGCTTTATCCGCGCTGGGACGATGCGATGGCGGTGCGGCGCGACATCGATCCGCAAAACCGTTTCGTCTCGCCCTACATGGCCGGCCTGTTCGGCATCCAACAATGAGCGCCTATTTCGCCGCCCTGGCCGATGCATTGATGGCCGCCGAGATTTTCCGGCCCTGCCTTGTCCTCGATCGCGACCGGCTGGACGGCAACGTCGCGCTGGTGAAGCAAAGGCTGGCGCCGGGCCTTGGCGTGCGGCTGGTCGACAAGTCGCTGCCTTGCGTGCCGTTGCTTTCGCACATCGCCAAGGCGCTTGGCACCAACCGCTTTATGACCTTCCATCCGCCGGTGACGCAGGCCGTGCTTGACGCGTTTCCCGAGGGCGATCTTCTCTACGGCAAGCCGATGCCGGTGGGTGCCGCCAAGGCCGCGCTGACCAGGGGTGGCGCCGGCTGGTGGTCGCGCGTCTGCTGGCTGATCGACACGCCGGAACGGCTGGCGGAATATGGCGCGCTCGCTGCCGCGCTCGACACAGAATTGCGCTTCGCTTTCGAGGTGGACGTCGGCCTGCATCGCGGCGGTTTTCGTGATCCCGCCGAGATTAACGCGCTCACGATTCCAAAAGGTCTGCTCTGCGACGGCATCATGGCCTATGAGGCGCATGCGCCGGAGATACCGGGCCTGTTCGGCGGCGTGGCCAAGGCGCTGAAGCAGGCCTCTGCCAAAGCCGCGGAATTCGTCGCTGCCCTCGATCCGAACCAGCGCCGCACCCTCAACATCGGCGGCTCCAAGACCGCGCTGCTGCATGGCGGCGGCGTCGTCAACGAAGTGTCGATCGGCTCGGCCTTCGTGCTGCCAAAGGATTTCGACACGCCTGGCTTGGAGGGCTTCCAGCCGGCGGCCTTTATCGCCACCCCGATCCTCAAGGCGCTCGATCCGATGCTGCCCGGCCCGCCGGCGGTTTCCAGGGCGCTGCAGGGGCTTGGCCTCTTCCCGCGCAAGGGCTGCTATCTCTATGGCGGCAAATGGATGGCCGAGCCGGTGTTTCCCGAAGGCATGAAACCGAACGGATTGATGGGCCTGTCGTCCAACCAACAATTCATGGGCCTGCCGGCGGGCGCAGATGTGAAGCCCGGCGACTATGCCTTCCTGCGGCCAACGCAGAGCGAGGCGGTGCTGCAACATTTCGGGGCGATCGCTGTGTTTGCCGGCGGGCGAATCGTGGAGTTTTGGCCGGCACTGCCAATGGGGTAGGGCCACTGAGGTCGTGATTGGCGCTGGCTTCCGCGATCTCGTCATTCTAGGGCGGAGCGACGCGAAGCGGAGCGCAGACCTAGAATCCATGCCGTTACCTTTCCGCTATGCAACGAATTGGATCCTTGGCACCTGGCGCGCTTCGACCACCGTCACGGGATTGGATTCCAGGGTCTGCGCGTCGCTTCGCTCCTTGCTCCGCGCTGGAATGACGAAATTGTGTAGTGTCCCCTCGCCATATTAATTGACTCAGTCAACTAAATGGTTGATCCTGTCCAGGACAGGAGGATTTCCCATGACCATCCACAATCACCCCGGCAAGGACCGTATCGATGCGGTGCGCGCCTTCAACCGCTTCTATACCCGCCAGCTCGGCCTGCTCGACGAGGGCCTGCTGAAAAGTCCGTTCTCGCTGACCGAGGCGCGGGTGCTTTACGAGCTCGCCCATCGCGATGGGCTGGTCGCAAGCGACCTGGTGCGCGACCTCGGCCTCGATCCCGGCTATGTCAGCCGGCTGTTGAAGAAATTCGAGGAGCGCGGCCTGGTCGGACGCGAAGCTAGTGAGACCGACGCGCGCCGCGCCTCGATCGCGCTGACGCCAGCCGGCAGGGAAGCCTTTGCGCCTCTCAACCAGGATTCGCATGACCAGGTGCGCGCGCTGCTCGATCGCCTGGCGCCGGCCGAACAGGAGCGGCTGGTCAACGCCATGCGCACCGTCCAGGACCTGCTCGGCGACAGACCTGAAGCCAAGATTCCCTATATCCTGCGGCCGCTGCAGGTCGGCGACATCGGCTGGATCACGCACCGTCAAGGCCTCATCTACGCGCAGGACTATGGCTGGGACGAAACTTACGAGGCGCTGGTCGCAGAGATCCTCGGTGAGTTCGTCAAGAACTTCGTCCCGCAATGGGAGCGCAGCTGGATCGCCGAGCGCGAAGGCGAGGTGGTCGGCTCGGTCTTCGTCATGCGCAAGTCACCCAAGGTCGCGAAGCTCAGGCTGCTCTACGTCGAACCGTCGGCGCGCGGCCTCGGCATCGGTCGGCGGCTGGTCGACGAATGCATCGCCTTCGCGCGCGCCAAAGGCTACCGGACGCTGACGCTCTGGACCAACGACATACTGGGCTCGGCCCGCCGTATCTATCAGGCTGCCGGCTTCAAGCTGGTCGAGGAAGAACGCCATCATTCCTTTGGCAAGGATCTTGTCGGACAAACGTGGAATCTCGAGCTTTAGCGCTTTTCCTTCTCCCCTTGTGGAAGAAGGTGTCGCCGAAGGCGCGGGGTGCTCCAGGGAATGCCAACGTCTCACTCCGCTGGAACACCCCTCATCCGTCTCGGCGCTGCGCGCCGATCCACCTTCTCCCACAGGGGGAGAAGGGAAAACCATCACCCCTTGACCGGCACCCAGATCTCCAGCCCGCCATTGCCGGTGCGCGCGTCGAATTCGGGCCCATAGCGCTCGAACTCGGGCGCATCGGCGATCTCGTGGCCGGAGGCCGGCAGCCAGCTGTTCCAGATCGTGTTGACGGTCCGGCGGATGGTCGAGATGTGCTCGCGATGCGAGAATACCGCATGTTTCTGCGCCGGCACCCGCACGCGGTGGAAATCCTTCGGCAGGTCGGAGAAGTCCGTCACCTCGACGCCGACGACATAGTCGAAATTGCCGGCATCGTCGCCGTTGACGCAGACGCCGTAGGCGACATCGCCGATCTCACCCGGGATGTTGCCGATATAAGGGCCGAAGCGCTGCCACTGCATCGGAATGCCGGCGCTGGTCTCGCAGCTGTAGCGCTCGCCGAGCCCGGCGACGAGGAAGGGGCGGCTGGTCTCGAAGCGCGGCGGCTCGAGTGTGGTGAGAAGCGAACTGTCCATCAGAATGGGCTCCACGAGGTCCAGGTTTTCGGCCGAGCCTTGCGCGCGCACCAGCTCCGGCGTGGTGCCGAATTGCTCGCGAAAAGCCCGCGTGAACGCCTCATGCGAGCCGTAGCCGGTATCGAGCGCGACCGAGAGGATGTCGCGCGCGCCGCCGGCCAGCTTGCGCGCCGCTTCGCTGAGCCGCCGCGCTCGCATATAACCCATCACCGATCGTCCCGTGGCCGCGCCGAAGGCGCGCGTCACATGGAAGCGCGACACGCCGCTGCTTGCCGCTATCTCGTTGAGGCTGATGGCGTCGGGCAAGTGGCTTTCGACAAACCATAGCGCCTTCTCGGTCGGGTTCATGGCTCCTCGCATTTGGCGGGACGATACTAGCCCTACGCCGCCGGCCAGTTTGATCGAAATTGCGCTCTGGGCAATAATGGTGATGTGCGAGCCGGGTCGAGCGGGAAGGGCTGACATTGTGCACGATAGGCGGGAAGGGGTGTTCCCGATGACGACGGCGACGGCCGATCAGGTGTTCCGGTTTGGCGGGTTCACGCTCGACCTTGCCATGGGTACGCTGCGCGGCGTCAACGAGCCGCTGTTCCTGCGCCCGAAAGCCTATGCGCTGCTGTCGCATCTTGCCCGCAACATGGGCCGCGTCGTGCCGAAATCGGAACTGATGGATGTCGTCTGGCCGGGCGTCTACGTCACCGAGGATTCGCTGACGCAATCGGTACGCGAAATTCGCAAGGTGCTGGGCGAGGATATGGTGCGCACCATCTCCAAGCGCGGCTACATGCTTGCCGCCGAGGCCGAAGCCGCGCCCGAGATCAGTTCGCAGCCGATCGTGGCCGTCGTGCGCTTTCGTAACGATAGCGGCGATCCGGCCGACGAGGCGATGGTCGACGGCTTTGCCGAGGACCTGATCAACGGCGTAGCGCGGTTTGGCACGGTCACGGTCCTGGCGCGCAATTCGAGCTTCTCTTTCACCTCCTTCGGCCGCGCCGAGTGGCCGCAGATCCGCGCCCGCATCGGCGCCGACTATCTGGTCGAGGGGTCGCTGCGTCGGCAGGGCGAGCATGTCGTGGTGGCCGTTAGCCTTGTCGACATCGCCAGCGCCAGACAGCTCTGGGGCGACCGCTACCAGTCCCAAGGCGCCGGGCTGTTTGCCATCGAACGCGAGATCGTCGAGCAGATCGTCAGCCGCCTGGTGACGCGGGTCACCAATGCCGGGCTGGAGCGAGCTTCACGCAAGCCGGTGACCAGCCTCGCCGCCTACGAGCTTCTGCTGCGCGGTTTTGCGCTGTTGCGCGATCCGGCTCAGACCGACCAGCGCGGCGCCGAGGCCTTGTTCGAGGCGGCGATCGCCAAGGACCCGAATTACGGGCTTGCCTACTCCTATCTCGCTTTGGCGCGCTCGCTGGACGGGGAGTTCGGGCGCGCCAACGATGCCGTGCTGGAGAACGCGCGCGACCTTGCCGACAAGGGCCTGGCCTTGTCGCCCGATCAGCCGACCGGCCATCGCGTGCAGTCCCTGATCCGCCTCTATATGCGCGATCACGAGGCGGCCGAGCATCACATGCGCATCGCGCTTGAGCTCAACCCCTACGACGCCGACAGCATCGAGCAGATGGGAATGCTGCTCACCATGCGCGGCCGGCCGCTAGAAGCGCTGACCTGGCTGGCCCGCGGCGTTCGCATCGATCCCTTGCATCCGCACTGGTACCAGTTCGACCGCGCGCTGGCGCTTTATATGATGGGGGAGTACCGGCAAGCGGCAGAGGCGCTGGAATTGGCAACGCGCCCGGCGCCCTGGATCCGCACGCGGCTGGCGGCCTGCTATGCCCAGATGGGAGATATGGAGAAGGCGCGTCGGCAGATCGCCCTCGTCGACGAGGGCGCTCCGTTCTCGCCGCTCGACTATGCATTGCGCGGCGTTCCGTTCGAAAGCCAGGCGGATGCTGAGCATCTCGCCGAAGGCGTTAGGCTTGCCCTCGGCTAAATGCATGTCGCTCAGACGTGCAGCGGTTCCGAGACAACGTGCACCAGAACAAAGACCTAAAGCGCGTCGCGTGACTCCGTTTCAGCGCAACGCGCCTTAAGTCGTGCTCGGGACCAATCAATCGGTCACGACCACGATGTAGCGGCCCTGATAGGCGCGGTAGTAGGTGCCGCCGCAGCGCCAGACGTCAAAACCGTTGACCTTGGTGCGGACGCAGCCGGCGGGGAGCGTCGCGACCCAGGCTGTCGTATGCCGCAGCACGCGCCAGGTGGTGGTGCGGCGGGCAACGCCCGCTGCGCTGCGCGGCGTCCAGGGCGCGCCAATTCGTGCCTCGGCAGTACTGACCAGCGACAGGGCCGGAACGGCGCTGCCGACGATCTCGACGGCGGTGATCGCGAGGGCGAGCAACGCTGCCGCCGAACGGCATTTCCTGAGGGATTTCATAGGCATGTTGGTTTCTCCAGATGTTGGTGAGGTCTGGTGGGAGGATGCAGCGGCAAGCCGGGTCGAACCCGTCAGCACCGCCAGGTGAGCAACCACGAACAGCCAGTGCGCCGCGGTTGTGACGCCGCCGACGACGAGCACGTCGGCGGCGATGAAGAACTGCCAGAACAGGAGGTTTGCCGTTCCGAGCAGCACATGCACGGCAGCCATCACGGCATGCCAGATGCGGGAGTAGGCGATACGCCAGAGCGTCACGCCGATGATCAAGGCGAGCCCATGCGCTTCGATAAAGCCGATGCCGGTGCCGGGCGCGTTGTTGAGCAGCACGGCCTCGGCGCCGCGGCCGAAGAAGGAGCCGGCGATGTCGGTGGCGAGCCCGCCGACCGATGCGAGGATTAGGAAGCCGGCGTTGAAGCGAACCAGAAGATTGCCAAAGAAGGGTGTCATGATCGTTCCTTTCCGTGTTGGATGAAGGGTCGCCACGGCGGCATGCGCCGTGGCTGTTGGAGGAAGCGCCGGTCAGGCCGCCAGCGGTTGGGGCTCGGCGGCGGCCGTGGTCCGCTCGGCCGCGGGAGCGCTCTCGACCGGCGCCTTGATGCCGAACCAGGTGACGTAGAGCGTCGGCAGAAAGACCAGCGTCAGCACGGTCGCGACCAAAAGGCCGCCCATCACGGCATAGGCCATCGGCCCCCAGAACACGGTTGGCGCGATCGGGATCATGCCGAGAATGGCGGCCGCCGCCGTGAGCAAGATCGGCCGCAAGCGATGCGTGGTGGCGCTGATCACCGCCGCCCAGGGTTCCTCGCCGGCGGCGATATGCTGGTCGATCTGCGCGATCAGGATCACCGAGTTGCGGATCACGATGCCGATCAGCGACATTACGCCGAGGATCGCGACGAAGCCCATCGGTGCTCCCGACAGAAGCAGTGCGCCGGCGACGCCGATGAGAGCCAGCGGAGCGGTGAGCAGCACCAGCACCAGGCGCTGGAAGCTCATCAACTGGATCATCAGCACGGTGGCCATGATGAACAGCATCAGCGGGAAGACCACGAAGATGCTGGCCTGCGCCTTGGCGCTGTCCTCTATCACGCCGCCCTGCTCGACGCTGTAGCGCGCCGGCAGCTCCGCCTCGAAGGTGGCAATGGGGCTCGCTAGCCGCTTCGACACGGTGGTGGCGTTCTCGCCAGGTGCGACGTCGGCCTGGACGGTCACGGTCGGCAGGCGGCCGCGGCGCCAGATCAGCGGCGGCTCGGTCTGATAGCTGAGCTTCGCGACCTGTTCGAGCGGCACCCGCCGTCCGCCCGAAGCGCCGATCGTCAGACCGCGCAGCGTGTCGATGCTGGCGCGTTCGCTGTCCACGGCACGTGCGACAATGTCGACGAGATAGGTGTCGTCGCGCATCTGCGTGATTTTGGAGCCGGACAGCACTGCGTTGATCGTCTCCGACAGCTGCTGCGAGGAGATGCCCAGCGCGCGCGCACGATCCTGGTCGACATCGACCTTGATCACCTTGGCCGGCTCGTTCCAGTCGTAGTTGATGTTGCGCACGGCGGCATCGCTGCCCAGCACCTGCGCGAACTGCTGCGCGAGGCTGCGCGTCTTGTCCGGGTCCGGACCGCTGACGCGGAACTTCAGCGGCCAGCCGACCGGCGGGCCGAGCTCCAGCGGCGTGACGCGGGCCATAACGTCGTCAAAGCCGGTCGACAGCTTTTTCTCCAGCCGGTCGATGACCGCCTGGCGTACGGCGTGGCCCTTGGTGACGACCACGGCCTGGGCGAAGAAGTCGTTGGCGAGCTGCGCGTCAAGCGGCAGGTAAAAGCGCACCGCGCCCTGGCCGACATAGAAGCTCCAGTGGTCGATATCTGGATCGGCGGCGAGCAGCTTCTCGACGCGCTCGACCACGGCATCCGTAGACTTGATCGAAGCAGTGCGCGGCAAGGTGAGGTCGAGCATGACCTCGGGCCGGTCGGACTTCGGGAAGAACTCCTGGCCGACGAAGCCCATCGCCACGACGGAGAGCGCGAACAGTCCGGCCGTCGCCGACAGCACCAGCCACTTCGCCCGCATCGCCATTTCGAGCAGCGCCTGGAAACCGCGGGCGATGCGCGAGGGAAGATTGCTGCCACCATGACCCTTTATGCGATCGGGCAGCAGGAAGACTCCGGTCAGCGGTGTGAACAGCACCGCAACCACCCAGGATACAACGAGCGCGATCGCTACGACAGCGAACAGCGAGAAGCAGTATTCGCCGGCGCCGCTCTTGGCGAAGCCGACCGGCACGAAGCCGGCGATCGTCACCAGCGTGCCGGTGAGCATCGGGAAGGCGGTCGAGGTGTAGGCATAGGTGGCGGCCGAGATCTTGTCGTAGCCTTCCTCCATGCGCGCGATCATCATCTCGACCGCGATCATCGCATCGTCGACCAGCAGGCCGAGCGCGATGATCAGCGCGCCGAGCGAGATGCGCTGCAGCGAGATGCCGAAATACTCCATGGTGACGAAGGTGATCGCCAGAACCAGCGGGATGGCGACCGCCACGACGACGCCGGGACGCCAGCCGAGCGCCAGCAGCGAGACGGCGAGCACGATGGCGATCGCCTCGCCGAGGCTCTTGGTGAACTCGCCGACGGATTCTTCCACCACATGCGACTGGTCGGCGACCAGGCCGAGTTCGGCGCCGAGCGGCAGCTCGCCCTCCATTTCATGCATCTTCTCCTTGACCGTCTCGCCCAGCGCCAGCGCGTCGCCGCCCGAAGTCATCGAGATGGCGATGCCGACCGCCGGCTTGCCGTTGAAGCGGAACATCGGCTGCGGCGGGTCGGAATAGGCGTGCTTGACCTCGGCGACGTCGCCCAGCCGGAAGTAATGGCCGTTGGCATAGAAGTTGATCGCCTTGAGGCTTTCCTCGGAGGTGAAGCTGCCCGAGACGCGGATGGCGATGCGCTCGGGGCCGGCATCGACCGTGCCGCTGGGCGTCAGCGCGTTCTGCGCCTGCAGCGCCTGCGACAGCGTGCCGACATCGAGGCCGAGCGCCGCCACCTTCTGCGTCGAGAATTCGAGATAGATCTTCTCGTCCTGCTGGCCGATGAGGTCGACCTTGGCGACATCTTTCACCGCCAGCAGCCCGGCCCGCAGGCTGGTGGCGAGATCCTTCAACTCGCGATGGCTGAGGCTGTCGGAGGTGAGCGCATAGATTAGCGAATACGTGTCGCCGAACTCGTCGTTATAGAACGGGCCCTGCACGCCTGACGGCAGCGTCGGCTTGATGTCGTCGAGCTTCTTGCGCACCTGGTACCAGAGCGGCTGCACCTGGTCGGCGGCCACCGTGTCCTTGAGGTTGACGAAGACGACGGATTCGCCGGGTTTCGTGTAGCTCTTGACGTAGTCGAGGTCCGGCAGTTCCTCGAGCTTCTTCTCGATGCGGTCGGTGATCTGCTCCACTGTGTCGCTGGTGCTGGCGCCCGGCCACATCGTCTTCACCACCATGGTTTTGATGGTGAAGGGCGGGTCCTCCTCGCGGCCGAGGCCGCCATAGGCGTAGAGGCCGGCAAGTGCGGCCGCGATCATCAGATAGACGATGAAGCTGCGGTGGCGCAGCGCCCATTCGGAAAGATTGAAGCTGGTCATGATGCGGTTCCTTTTCAGGGCGCGCGCAAGCGCGCTCCGCCGGCGCTTGCCGGCTGGCCAAAACAAATGACGGTTTGGGTTCAGTCAGCGCCCGCCGCTCGGCGGGCACCGTCGCAATTCAGGCCAGGCTGTGCATGGTGCCCGGCACACGGTAGGGCGCGCGTTCGGCGGTCCTCGGTCGGATGGCGAGGCCGGCGAGATAGCGCTGGAAAACGGCGGCTTCCTGAACCGGCGAGGCGAGCGCGACATGGCCGTCCGGCCTCACCAGATAGGCGGCGTCGCGCTGTAGCCCGGCTTTCCCGGCTGCATCGGTCCAAGCGAAGGCATGCACTGCAATTCCTGTCGGTGCGAGCATCGCCCGGAAATCGCAATTGACCTCGCCATAAACATGGATCTGCCAGTCGAGCGACCGCAGCGGCTCGAAATTGTCGCCGCCCGCGCCCATGATGTTGCAAGCGACATAGGGCAGGCGATCGCCGCCGCTGACCTTGCCCGCCACCCCCGAGCTGATCGGCCCGGCGCGATACTGGATCGCCGCCTGCGAGATCACGCCGAAGAAGGCGCGCGAGCCGATCGAGGTGTGCAGGGCGATGTTCAGGATCTTCGGCATCAGGTAGCGCCGGAACAGGCCGACGAGCCGCGAGCGGCTGGTAATGAAACGGAAAGCGGTGTCGGTGCTCTCGATCAGCTTGTGCGCGAAGGCAATGCGTTCCGGTTCGTAGCTGTCGAGCAGGCGCGCATCAGCCCGGCCCTGTACGACCGCCGCGAGCTTCCAGGCGAGGTTCACCGCATCGCCCATGCCGGTGTTCATGCCCTGGCCGCCGGCCGGGCTGTGGATGTGGCCGGCATCGCCGGCGAGGAAGACGCGGCCGACGCGGAAGCGCTCGGCGACCCGGTGATGGACGCGGTAAGTCGAGAACCAGTTGACCTCGTCGACCTTGACGCCGGTGTCGCGCTCGACATCGGCGCGGATCGCCTCGAAGCTGATCGTCTCGTCGGCTTCATGCGCCTTCGGCACGATCCCAATCAGCCGGACCGAACCGGACTGCCGCACCGGCATGACGATTGCGAAGCCGTAGGTGCTGATCGTCGTGTCCATGCCGTTGCGGGTGATGTCGCCGCTACCTTTCACGTCTGCGACGTAGAAGGACTGCTCGTAGGTGCCACCGGGGAAGCCGATGTTCAGCCCGTGGCGCACCGCGCTGCGGGCGCCGTCGCAGCCTGCGAGATAGGCGGTGCTGACGGTCTCGATCCGGCCATTCCTGCTCAGCGTGGCGATGACCGCCTCGCCTTTGTCCTGGAAAGCGACGAGCTCCGTATTGCGCTCGATCTCGACGCCGGCGCGCTCCAGATGCGTGATCAGCACGCGCTCGTGGATGTCCTGCGGCAGCGCGAAGGCGAAGGAGTAAGGGCTGATGCCGCGGCCGAAATCCGACAGCGGCAGCCTGGCGGCGACGCCGGCCGGCGTGTGCACGGTAAGCCGCTCGAGCTTCACGCCTGCCGCCAGCACGTCGTCGACGATGCCGATCTGGCGGTGGAACTCCAGCGTGCGCGCCTGGACGGCCAGCGCCCGCGAGGTTTCGCCGGGAGCGGCGGCCTTGTCGAAGATGCGCACCGGCACGCCGAGCCTGGTCAGCCACAGCGCGAGCGTCAACCCTGTCGGACCGGCACCGGCGATGAGGACCTTTGCCTTGGACATGGTCATTTTCCTTCTCCCTCGATGATACGAACTTTTTCGTGCTCCCGCAGCCGGTTCACGCCGGCGGTGACGACCATATCGCCCTTGGCGAGCCCGTTGCTGACCACCACGCGGTCGGTCTCGTAGCGGGCGACCGTGATGGGCTTGAGTTCGACAGCGGACGAAGAGGTGACAACCCAGACTGCCGGCTTGCCGTCCTTGTCGAAGAGCGCGCTGCCCGGCAGCACCATGACCGGCGCGCCACCACCCATCTCGGCGCGGCCGGCGACGCTTGCGCCGAAACGCATCTCGTCGGGTGCATTGTCGATCGAGACCTTCACCTGGAAGGTGCGGGTCGCGGCATCGGCCATCGGCGCGATCTCGCGGATGGTGCCGACGGCCGTGATCGCCGGATTGCTGAGTAGAGAAACGGTCACCTGCGGCGGCCGCTTGGTGTCGGGAGCGTTGGCGAAGGCGGCTTCCGCGATCGAGAACACGGCGTCGCGGCTGTCCGGATCGGCGACGCGCACCACCATCTGTCCGACATTGACTGACTGGCCGGCTTCGGCGCCGGCGGCGGTGACGATGCCGTCGAATTCCGCATGCAGCTCGGTATAGCCGAGCTGGTCCTTGGCCATATCGGAGGCAATGGTCGCCGATTTGAGCTTGGCTTGCGCCGAGCGCAGGTTCTTCAGCGTCGCGTCATAATTGGCCCGCGTCGTAAAACCCTTGGCGAGCAGCGCGCCGATGCGCGCCTCGGCGGCATTTGCCTCGACAAGTACGGCCTGCGCCGCCGCGACATCGGCTTCGGCGCTGGCGAGCCGGTTGCGATAGTCTTGATCGTCGATGCGGGCGAGCACGTCGCCCTTCTTCACCGTCGCGCCGATCTCGGCGATGCGTTCGATGAGCTTGCCGGATAAACGAAAGCCGAGGTCGCTTTCGAGCCTCGGACGGATCTCGCCGACGGCAGTGCGGGTGTCCGCGCCGAGCATCGGGGCGACCGCTATCGCCTTGACGAGCTTCGTCTCAGGCGTCGCGGGTTTGGCGTTCGAGGCCTCGCTTCTTGCGCCATGCCAGGCCATTGCGGCGCCGCCGGCAAGAACGGCGATCGATCCGGCGACAAGGCGGCGCCTCAGCGGCCTGTTGTGGAAGAGTGCGGCAATCATGTTGTCTCCATGCCCAGGGTTGCGGCCGCGCTGGGAGGATGCGGCCCGGGAAATATGTTGGCTGGAGCGGGATCGGGCGTTCGCGGGCCTGTCTTTCACCAGCCCGATCTTCTTGCGGTTTCCGGCCTGGGAAATCCCGAACGGTTTCTGAAAATTTTCCGATGTTTGTCCGAGAGACAGCCTCGAAAGGATTGACGTCGGCGCTCCAAATGTATGGCGCCCTTCGATCGGCATCATCACGAGCTCGCTCGCCGCCTTCTTCGTCGTCACCATGCTGATGCGCAACCGGCCATGATCTCTTGGCCTTGGGATGGGCCTACCGGCACCGACCCCTGCACGTTCATCGATCGCTAACCGTAAGGGAGCTTGCCTTGCTGCAGCGTCGATTTGCCGGCTTCTGGAACAACGCGGCCTCTTGAATAGTAAGCACGCTTATTATATGTATCGCTCATGGTTTCCGACGGTATCGACAGATTAGGGTTTTTGATCCACGACGTGCAGCGCTTGATGCGCAAGCGTTTCGAGGCGCGCGCCAGTGGGTTGGGTCTTTCCTCGGCGCAATGGCGCCTGCTCGTGCGCGTTGCCAAGGAGGCGGGCGTCGCGCAGGCGCGGCTTGCCGAGCTCCTCGAAATCGAGCCGATCAGCGTCTCCCGCCTGGTCGACCGCATGGAGGAGGGCGGCTGGATCGAGCGTCGCCAGGACGCGACCGACCGGCGCGTGCGCATGATCTTTCCGACCGAGAAGGCGAACGCGGCCTATGCCGACGTCAAGAGCCTGGCCGGCGAGGTCTATGAGGAATCGCTGACCGGCGTGTCGGCGGAAGATCGCCGCGTCCTGATCCGAGTGCTGGACGCCATCGTGCAGAATTTGACGGACGCCGAGACGTCCCTGGAAAAGATGAAGAATACGGAAGGGGCAGCAGCATGAACGCGGCAGCCAAGATAGAAGACGACAACGTCACCAAGCTTGCGCCGGCCCAGCCGGTCGTTAATGCGCCGGCGCAGCCGGTCGCTGAAGCGCCGGCCCAGCCGGCGGCCGCTCCGGTTGCGGCGGCTGCCGAGCCGCGGCTCGCTCCGGCGCTGAAGAAGAAGCGCCGCCCCGGGCGCTTCCTGTTGATGGTCGCCCTGCCGCTGGCCCTGCTTGCCGGCGGCGCGTATGTCTGGATCACGGGCGGCCGCTATCAGGAAACCGAGAACGCCAACCTGCAGCAGGCCAGGATTTCGGTCGCCTCCGACACGGCTGGCCGTATCGTGCAGGTCGGCATAGCCGACAACCAGCTGGTCAAGCAGGGCGACCTTCTCTTCGTCATCGACCCCGCGCCTTACAAGATTGCGCTCGCCCAGGCCGATGCGGCGGTTGCCGCCGCGCGCCTCAATGTCGAGCAGCTGCGCGCCGCTTACAGCCAGGCGATGGCGCAGGAAAAGTCCGCCTCCAGCGAGGTCGACTATGCGCAGTCGCAATATGGCCGCGCCGCCGATCTCGCGCAGAAAGGCATCAACGCCAAGTCGTCGCTCGACGAGGCCCGCAACGATCTCGACAAGGCCAAGCAGCAGCTCGCCGTCGCACAGCAGGGCATCGTCAGCGCCAAGGCAGCGCTCGGTGGCAATCCGGATATCGAGACCGACAAGCATCCGACCGTGATGGCGGCGCTCGCCGCGCGCGACAAGGCCGCCTACGATCTGGCGCAGACGACGGTCAAGGCGCCGGCCGACGGCATCGTCTACCAGGCCGCGTCGTTCAAGGTCGGCCAGTATGTCGGCGTCGGCACGCCGCTGTTCGCTCTGGTCGAGACTGGCGACACCTGGATCGACGCCAATTTCAAGGAGACCCAGCTCACCAACATGAAGCCGGGCCAGAAGGCCGAGATCGTCGTCGACACCTATCCGGGCCGCACCTTCGAGGCGACCGTGAAAGCCATCGGCGCCGGGACGGGCGCGGAGTTTTCGCTGCTGCCCGCGCAAAACGCCACCGGCAACTGGGTCAAGGTCACGCAGCGCATTCCCGTGCGCCTGGAATTGACCGACCCCGACGCCAAGATGGCGTTGCGCACCGGCATGAGCGCCACCGTCACCGTCGATACCGGCGTGGCGCGCGGCCTGCCGTCGATCTTCGGTCACGCCACGGCAGGGGAGCAGGCGCGGTAAGACAGCGAGCCCGTCGCGATCCGGCGGGCATTGAGGGGATTGGTCTGGTGGAGACGTGGCAAGGGATCAGCAAGGTAAGCCGCATGGCGGCTCGTTCGAAAGCTGAGGCCCGGCCACGGACCCGTTGGTCCTCAGGTTTCCGGGCGGCAGGCATCCGCTCCAACAGAGACTTTCAGTCGATGTAACCCCCACATCGATAGTCGCGTCCCACCGCGATGAAGGTCTCTCAACGAAGGCTTTGCCGCCCGGAAACCTAGAGCCGGATGATTTCGGGCCTGTTCGACCTGAAATCTGAACCCGCCTCTAAATCAAGGAGATAGAGCAGGATACTTCGGCATCATGCTCTAGCGTATATGTTTTTGTTACCTGCTGGAAGTTCAGCATCATGAGCACGCCCGAACCTTTCAAGGAAGTGCCGCACCGCGGACTGATCACAGTCGCGCTGATGCTGGCGACGATCATGCAGGCGCTCGATACCACGATCGCCAACGTCGCGCTGCCGACCATGACCGGCGACCTCGGCGCCTCGCCCGACAACATCAACTGGGTGCTGACCTCCTATATCGTGGCGGCGGCGATCATGACGCCGGTTACCGGCTGGCTCGCCGACAGGCTCGGCCGCAAGGAGCTGTTCCTCACCGCCGTCGTCGGCTTCACCATCTTCTCCATGCTCTGCGGTCTTGCCTGGAGCCTCGAGACCATAGTGCTCTTCCGCCTGCTGCAGGGCGTGTTCGGCGCGGCCATCGTGCCGCTGTCGCAGACATTCCTGCTCGACATCAACCCGAAGGAGCGCCATGGCCAGGCAATGGCGATCTGGGGCGCCGGCATCATGCTCGGGCCGATCCTGGGGCCGACGCTCGGCGGCTGGCTGACGGAAAACTTCAACTGGCGCTGGGTGTTCTTCATCAACCTGCCGGTCGGCATCCTCGCCTTCCTCGGCATGGCCGCCTACCTGCCGGTCATCGCCAAGCGCGTGCGCGGCTTCGACTTCTTCGGCTTCGCCATGCTGTCGCTCGGTGTCGGCGCGCTGCAGCTTCTGCTCGACCGTGGCGGCGAGGTCGACTGGTTCAACTCGGCCGAAATCTGGATCGAGCTCGCGCTGTCGCTCACCGGCTTCTGGGTGTTCATCATCCACACGGTGACGGCCGAGCATCCCTTCATCGATCCGAAGATATTCCTCGACCGCAATTTCTTGACCGGGCTGGGCTTCATCTTCGTCATGGGCGTGCTGATCCTGGCCTCGATGTCGCTGTTGCCGCCGATGCTTGCCAACATCTTCGGCTATCCGACCGTGACCATCGGCGTCGTGCTGGGGCCGCGCGGCATCGGCACGATGATTTCGATGCTGGTCGTCGGCCGCATCATGCACAGGATCGATGCCAGGATCCTCGTCGCGATCGGTTTCCTGCTTACTGCGCAGTCGCTCTACACCATGGCGAGCTTCACGCCGCAGATGGACAATTGGCTGATCATCTCCTCGGGCGTCATCCAGGGCCTAGGCATGGGCATGGTGTTCGTGCCGCTGTCGACGGTCGCCTTCGCCACGCTCGACGCGCGCTACCGCACCGACGCCACCTCGCTGTTCAGCCTGGTGCGCAATCTGGGCTCCTCCATCGGCGTATCGGTGGTCGCGGCGCTGATGGTGCGCAACACCCAGATCAACCACACCGAGCTGTCAGCCTTCATCAATCCGTACAACCCGAATCTGTGGGCCGCTTCTCCGGCGGCCGCCGCCGGCAATCCCCTAGCACTTTCGCAGGTCGACCGCGCGGTGAATGCCCAGGCGATGATGATTTCCTATATCAACGACTTCAAGATCCTGATGGTGATGACGCTGGCCGCCATTCCTTTCGTCATTCTGCTGCGCAAGCCAAAAGCGGCACCGGCGGGCGGGGCGCCGGCCGCGCATATGGATTGATAAAGTCGCTGCTCTCAGCCGGCCGCCTTTTCAGCGGCCCAGCACCAGCGCCCAATAGCGCAACGCCGGATCGCGGCCGTCGCGCACGTAAGCCAGCCCGAAGCGGCTGAAGTCCTGATCGAGCATGTTGCGGCGGTGGCCGGCCGAATGCATCCAGATGTCGAACAGCTTCTCAAGGTCGAAGCGGCCCTCGGCGATGTTTTCGGCGGCGGCGCCGCGCACGCCATTGTCCTTCATGCGCGAGGCGAAATCCTTGCCCCAGGCGGTGGTGTGGCTCATGCGCTCGCGGGAGGCCATATAGCCGGCCTGCTGCAGCGCCGCCTGTTCGAGCTGCGCGTCCGGCGTCAGCGTCGGCAGACCGGCGGAGCTGCGGATACTGGCCAACGTCGCTGTCGCGGACGAAGAGACACCGGCGCCTTCGCCGGTTGGCACGGAGACGGTGCTGCAGGCGGCTATGCCGGCAAGCGCCACCAGGCCGGCGGCCGCGAGCAACGTGCGGCGGTTGAAATCGGGGGAGGTGGTGATCGAGGTGGTCATGCGGCCTCTGATACCGGCGATCGTGGCTTTTGCCGGGCAGGGCGATGAAAATCGCATGAAGCGCGACATTCCCCGGAAGATCGGTTATCATCCCGGCGTTCTTGAAAGTGGCAGCCACGGGCGGCCACCCAGGCGGTGACCGCCCCCGGTATAAAACGGAGGACGGTTATGGCTGGTTTTCATGTCATGGCGGACGCGCGCGGGATGCATGTGCAGCCCACGGTGCGCCACATCACCACGTCGGATCTCTGGGATGCGTTGAGGCTCGGCGCCGAGGATTTCTGGGCCAAGCCGTCGCATTATGTGTTCCTGTGCCTGATCTATCCGATCGTCGGCCTGATCCTGACCCGGTGGAGCTCCGGCTCCAACGCCATCCAGCTCGTCTATCCGCTGATGTCAGGCTTCGCGCTGATCGGGCCCTTCGCGGCCATTGGCCTGTATGAGATCAGCCGCCGGCGCGAGCTCGGCATGAGCAGCCGCTGGCACCATGCGCTCGACGTGCGCCACTCGCCGGCGCTCCCGTCGATCGCCGTCATCGGCGTCCTGCTCTTCGCGCTGTTCCTGTTGTGGCTGTTCGCCGCGCAGTCGCTCTACACCAGCCTGTTCGGCGCCGAGCCGCCCGCTTCGGTCGGCGCCTTTTTGCGCGATGTGCTGACGACCGGCAGGGGCTGGACGTTGATCCTCGTCGGCAACGCCGTCGGTTTCGTTTTCGCCGCCGTCGTTTTGGCCACCACCGTCATTGCCTTTCCGCTGCTGCTTGACCGCGATGTCGGCGCCGTCTCGGCAATTGAAACCTCGGCCCGTGCCGTCATGGCCAATCCGCTGACGATGGCGCTTTGGGGGCTTACGGTCGCCGTGTTGCTGGTGGTCGGCTCGATCCCGCTGTTTGCCGGGCTTGCCGTCGTCATGCCGATCCTCGGCCACGCGACCTGGCATCTCTATCGCAAGGTGGTCGAGCCGGAGCAGATCCGGCCTGTACGCCGGCCGATGTAGATCTGATGGCTCGCCCTTAGGGTGCGTTGAGATTCAGGTCAGGCGGAGTCGAGAATGATGGCTGTCGAGAACCGGCCTACGCCGGCCGTAGCCTTAATAGGGCAAAGACACTTATGAGGGCTTCGGCCGGCGAAGGCCGGAGCGGAGCGTACTGCCGTACGTGAGCACCGGAAGCGCAGACAGCCGTCATTCGCAGGCCGGTCTCACCTGAATATCAATGTGCCCTAGCGCTGCGCCTCGGTCGCCATCTTCAAGGCCAGGGCGGTCAGCACCGTGCCCATCATCCAGCGCTGCACGACCAGCCAGAACGGCCGTCCGGCGAGGAAATTCGCGATCGAGCCGGCCGTCACCGCAATGATGGCGTTGACGGTGAGGCTGATCGAGATTTGCGTCACGCCGAGCACCAGAAGCTGCGACAGAACATGACCCTTGGCCGGATTGATGAACTGCGGCAGCAGCGACAGGTAGAGCACGGCCACTTTCGGATTGAGCAGGTTGGTCAAGGGGAGATCAGCAGCTTCAGCGCTGGCCCCCCTTACCCAACCACGCGCAAATTGGACAGCTCGTTGGCAATCTCCTTGAAGTTGTCGGAGAGCGTTGCGCCGGTGGCGTTCCAGAACAGCTTGGCCGGTTTGCTGGGGTCGGTCGGATCCTTGCGGAAGCGGGAATCGGAAGAGCAGGCCTTCAGCGCGGCCATCGCCTTCTGGTCGCTTGAACTGATAGACGACATGTCGAGCGCCACCGTCATCACCATGATGTTGGCCGCCTTGGCATTGTCGCACAGCTTCGCCATCTGCTCGTTCATCGCCGCGGTGTAGTTGCTCGACGAATAGTTGAACTGGCCGATGGCGCTCGACGTGCCGCCGAACAGGCGGGTGACCGAGGTGCCGTTGTAGCCGACGCCGGTATAGCCATAGGCGGCGTAGGTCGACTTGTTGCCGGCCGGGTCGGAATTGACCGTCGAATAAGTGTTCTCGCCGTCGGTGAGCACGATGACGACCTTGTCGTTGCCGCGCTCGGATTCCGGACGGCCTTCGGTGAAGGGTTCGGCGCTCGAAACCGTGCGCCAGCCCCAGGCCATGCCTTCGGGCACATTGGTGTTGCCGTTGGGCTGCATCAGGTCGATCGCCGCCTTGATGGCGGCAAGCCCATCTGTTTGGGTGATGTCGGTGAGCGGCGTGATCGGTGTGGTGGTGCAGCTGTAATTCGGCCCGGCGCCCGAACTCAATACCGGAGCATTGATCGGCCGTGGCATGAAGTATTTGGCCATATTGGACTGCCTGATCTTGCCGGTGGTGCTCGACGGATCGTCGTTCCACCAACTGTTGGCGGCGCCATAGGTCACCGGCTTCGGTTCGTCAGGATCCTGTGTGACATACCAATGGTTGCCGGGCTCGTCGGGCGCGAACATCGGCACGAACATGGTCGCCGGATCGCCGACGCCGATGCCCGTGTTGTTCGGCCCGCCGGAGGCCGGCGTGTCGTTGACATTGTAGGGATAGGGCCGCACTTCCACGCAACCCTGCCAACTGGCGAACGGGCCATAGGTGTCGTTGTAGTCATATTCGTTGTGGCTGCGCTCGCAGGTATGGTTGTCGCGATATTCGTCGCAGACGACGCGCTTGCTGCCGGCGATGCGTTCGTGGCTGGTGACGACCTTCATATCCCGATAGAGCTCGAAACGGGTTAGTATCTGCCCTTCCTCCGCGCCCCAGCCGGTGCCCTTTTTATACCAGATGCCGTTGATTTTCTGGGCGTATTTGGCGGGAGCGTTCAGCGTCGACCAATCGAAATTCTCGTTGGCGATTGGCGACAGCCCGTAGGTGTCCATCCAGGAGGCATTGTCGTTGTTCGGCCCGACATTGACCGACGCCGCGAACGGCACGAGGCTGAACTGGACCGGCTTGTCGATCTGCTTGATCTGCGCCGCCTGCTGCCCCAGCGTGTCGACGAGCTGCTTGGCCGCCTGCTTGAGCAGGTCGATGCGCTTCTGTCCCGTGCCTGTGCCGGGCGTTGTCATGGAGCCTGAATTGTCGAGCACCATCGCCACTTCCAGCGTGTTCTTTAGCCGCACCTGGGAGTTCATGGCGAGGTTGATCGGCTTGTTCGCATCGACCGTGGATGCGCCGACGAGCAGCGAGGCGGACGGGTAGAAGTAAGGGTGGTAGTTCAGCGTCGCGCTCATCGTGAGCAGACCGCCGCCGGCCTGGCTGGTGGGCAGCGTGATGTTGAGCGAGATGTCGGCGGGGTCGATGTTGCTCAAATTGGCGTTGAAGAAGTCGACCGCATAGGCTCTGATCTGGTCATCCGTGGCGCCTTCGGCAAGCCGCCGCGCCGCGGCGAAATTGGCGGCATCGAGCGCGTTGAGCACCATCTGCTTCTGGCGGTTGAGCTCGCTGAAGTCGACGGCCATCGCCACTGCTCCCATCAGCGGCACCATGGCGATTGCGGTCATGAGCGCATAGTTGCCGCGGCGGTCACGGCAGAATTGATGCCAGAATTTGCGCATTTTTCTCGAGCGGCCCCCCGCCGGCGGATTCTCTGTCGGGCGACATTTCCACAAAACGCTGAAGGACCGGTTTGGCAAACCCCTCGATTGCTTAACGGCGACTTCACCAGCCGCTAACCAAATCATTTCCGATGGTGCGCCGCACGATGGAAACGCCCGCCTGGCGAGCGGGCGTCATCGATTGCTTGTCCGAGCAGATCAGCTGACGATGCGCAGGTTCGACAATTCGTTGCCGATTTCCTTGAAGTCGTCCGACAGCGTCGCGCCGGTCGAATTCCAAAACAGCTTCTTGGGCTTGCTGGGGTCGGTTGGATCCTTGCGGAAACGCGAATCCGACGAGCAACTCTTCAGCGCGGCCATCTGTGCCGCTTCGGCGCTGTTGCTGGAATCGAGGTCGAGCGCGATGGTCATGACAATGATGTTGGCGGCTTTGGCATTGTCGCACAGCGTGGCGAAATGCTCGTTCATGGCCTTGGTGTAGTTGGCATTCGAATAGTCGGTCTTGCTGACATTGCTGCTGGTACCGAGAAAAATGCGGCCATAGCTGTAGGTGGTATTGTACGGGTTCACATAACCCAGCGCCGAATAAGTAGATTTGGCACCCGCCAGGTCATTGGCCCCGAGCGAGTTTGGTGTGTAATACGTGTTGGCGCCGTCGGTCAGGACGATCAAGACCTTGTCATTACCTTTTTCATTTTCGGCGCGGCCCTCAGTGAACGGAGCTGTGCTGGAGAGAGTTCTCCAGCCCCAGGCCATGCCTTCCGGTACATTGGTGGCGCCGCTGGCGGCCATGGCATCGATCGCCGTCTTGACCGACGTTGCGCCTGCGGTTGTCGATACATCGGTGAGCGGCGTGATCGCGGTTGTGCTGCAACTGGTGTTTGGGCCTTCGTTCATGCCGTAGGCGGGCGTCACTTTGGTGCCGATGCCGGCATTGAAATATTTCGGCATATAGCGCTGCCGCGCCGCGTCTGTACCGCTTGATGCATCCAAGTGCCAATTGCTGTAAGCGGAACGCGAATAGCCGTCGGCGTTATCAGTCTCGTCAGGTGCGAACATAGGTACGAACATAGTCGCCGGTGTCGAGCTCGATGCCGCCGTATCCTGAATGTTGTAGGGGTAGGGGCGCGATTCGACGCAGCCGCCCCAGCTCGCAATTGGTGCGTACACAATGTTGGACGTGCAGTTGTTATTCCTGTCTTTGGTGCACGACGATATGCGCTTCATCCACTTGTAGATCGAGAAGCGCGTCAGCACATTATTCAACTGAGCTGGATCCCATGCCGAACCTTTCGCGTAGTAGTTGTTGCCGGATTTCACCGCGTATTGGTTGGGAGAGTTGGCCGAAGTGAGCGTCGACCAATCGAGGTTCTCCTGGTCGAGCGGCGAGAGGCCTGTGGTGTCCATCCAGGCAGCGTCGGCGTTTGCAGAGCCGACATTAACCGAGGCGGCGAAGGGCACCAGGCTGAACTGGACAGGCTTGGAAACTTGCTTCATCAACTGCGCTTGGCCGGCCAACTGGTCGACGAGCTGCTTGGCGGCACTCTTGAGCAGATCGAACCGCACCTTGTTCGAGACGCTGATATCGTTCATCGAGCCCGAATTGTCGAGCACCAGCGACACTTCCAGCGTGTTCTTAAGGCGGATTTCAGATCTGGCCGAGAAGTTGACGTTCGTCTGGCCCGGCGTTCCGCCAAGCAATGCGACCGCGGCCGGCAGGAAGTAAGGTTGGTACTTCAGGGCGGCTTCGAGCACCAGCGTGCCGCCGCCCGCATTGTTGTTGGGCAAGGTGACCGTCAGCGTGGTGTTCGCCGGAAGGACGTGCCTGAGATTGGCCTCGAAAAATGTCTTGGCATAGGCCTTGGCTTCGGCGTCGGTGGCGCCGGCGACGATATGCTGTGCCGTCGCGATGCCGGCGGCGTCCAGCGCGTTCAGCGTCTCCTGCCGCTCTCTTATGAGCTCGGTATAGTCGACCGCAAGCGCCACCCCGCCCATCAGCGGTATCATGGTGACGGCCGTCATCAAGGCATAGTTGCCTCGTCTGTCGCGTAGGAATTTGCGGATCAATGCCCTTAGCCCCCGCCAAGATCCTGTAGTTTCTCGTTTAGCATGATCCATGAATCGTTAAATTTTAGCTCCCTCGAAGCGTCAAGATCGCACGGTCGTTTGACTGGGCATTAACCCTGTGCACCGACGCGCCGTCGAAGGCCGATGCCGGAAAGCTGGTGACAGGATGAAGCGCTTCGGTTATGCGGGACCGGCCGTGGCGTCCTCTGAACTGAAGAATGGCTGTCGCGGTCTTGTCAGGATCGAAATCAGGGACACGGCATGGCGGATTCGCCTGACATTATCGCTTCGCTCGACGATCTTGCAGGGCGCTACGCCGCCATACTGTGCGACGTATGGGGCGTCGTGCACAATGGTGAATGGCACTTTCCGGCCGCTGCCGCGGCGCTTGCAAGGGCGCGCGCGGCGAATGTGCCTGTCGTGCTCATCACCAATTCGCCGCGTCGCAGCGCCGACGTCGTCGCCCAGATGAAGGTGATCGGGGTACCGGCCGACGCCTTTGACCGCGTCGTCACTTCGGGCGACGTGACCCGCGACCTGATCGCCGAAGGACCGAGGAAGATCTTTCACATCGGTCCCGCGCGCGATTTCACCCTTTATGATGGGCTCGACGTCGATCTCGTCGAGGAATTCGAGGCCTCCGGCATCGTCTGCACCGGCCTCTATGACGACGAGGTCGAGAAGCCCGCCGACTATGCGGAAATGCTGCAGCGGCTGCGTGCGCGCAATCTGCCGTTCATTTGCGCCAATCCGGATATCCTGGTGGAGCGCGGCGAGCGCACCATCTGGTGCGCCGGCGCGCTCGCGCGAGATTACGCGCAGCTGGGTGGCCGTACGCTGATTGCCGGCAAGCCCTTCGCGCCGATCTACGATGTCGCCATGAAGGAGGTCGCCGGCCTTCTTGGCCGCGCCGTCGAGCGCAGCGAGGTTCTCGCCATCGGCGACGGCATGATGACCGACGTCAAGGGCGCGGCCGACAACGGCTTTGACGTGCTCTATGTTTCGGGCGGCATCCACGCTCGCGACTATGGCGATCCGCTCCGCCCCGATCCTGAAAGGCTGGCCGGCTTCCTTGAAAAGCACGGCTACCGGCCGGTCGCCGTCATTGCGCGTCTGCAATAAGTTGGAGGTCTGGCCATGACGGGCGCCTCGACATGAACCAAGCCTTCCAACGTCTTTCGGCTGTCGCGCCGCTGCCCGCGCATCTGCGCGGCGGCGTCGTGGCGATCGGTAATTTCGACGGTGTCCATCGCGGCCATCAGTCCGTCCTGGAGCGCGCGCTGAGCGAAGCAACCCGCAATGGCGTGCCCGCTTTGGTGCTCACCTTCGAGCCGCATCCGCGCAAGGTGTTCCGGCCACAGGTGCCACTCTTCGTGCTGACGCCGCCGCCGATGAAGGCGCGGCTGCTCGCCGGACTTGGCTTTGCCGCTTTGGTCGAGCAGCCGTTCACGCGCGATTTTGCCTCGCTCTCGCCCGAGGCTTTCGTGACCGATGTGCTGGAGAAGAACCTCGGCATCCGCCACGCCGTCACCGGTTTCGACTTTCATTTCGGCAAGGACCGCCAGGGCGGGCCGGCCTTTCTGATGGCGGCCGGCGAACGGCACGGCTTCGGCGTGACGCTGGTCGACGCCTTCCGCGATGAAGGCGCGGAGGTGGTTTCATCGAGCCGCATCCGGGACCTGCTCGCCGAAGGCAAGGTGGAGGAGGCCGCCGGCCTGCTCGGCTACCGTTTCACCGTCGAGACTGAGGTGATTGGCGGTCAGCGGCTTGGTCGCACTCTCGGCTTCCCGACCGCCAATATGCGGCTTTCGCCGGAAGCGGCCTTGAAAGAGGGGATTTATGCCGTCCGCTTCCGTCGCGCCGACGGCGCGCTTCATGACGGAGTCGCCAGCTTCGGCCGGCGTCCCACCGTCGACGACAATGGCGCGCCGCTGCTCGAAACCTACGTCTTCGATTTTTCCGGCGATCTTTATGGCGAGACCTGCCAGGTGTCGTTCTTCGGCTTCCTGCGCCCGGAGCTCAAATTCGACGGCCTCGATGCGCTGGTAGCACAGATGAAAAAGGACGAGGCAGAGGCGAGGGCGCTGCTCAAGGGCGTGCGCCCGCTTTCGCAACTGGACGCCGAAATCGCGTTCTAGGCTGCGTTGATATTCAGGTGATGCCGGCCTGCGAACGACGGTTTCCTGCGCTTCCGGTGCTCACGTACGAGAAGTACGCTCCGCTCCGGTTCTCGGAAACCGCCGTTCTCGGCTCGGCCTGACCTGAATCTCAACACACCCTGGATCGCCGCTTGCTGCTACCGCTTCAGCGCCAGCCCGATGGCGATGAAGCTCCATCCCTGGAACACTAGATCGATCGCCAGGAAGAGGCCCAGCACCCAAAGGCTGTTCACCGGCCAGCCCATGGCAATCATCAGGCCGAGCACAATGGTGATGATGCCGGCGGCCAGCAGCCATCCCCAGCCTTGCTGTGGCCGATGATTGAAGGCCACCCAGGACCGCAAAAGTCCCGAAGCGACGAGCGCGATGGCCAATAGCAGCGTCAGCACCGCCGAGGCAAGCAACGGGTTGTCGAAGGCGAAGAAGCCGGCAACGGCGTAGAGCAGGCCGCTCAGCAGCCAGTAGAAGAAACGTCCCCAGGTCTTGACCCCGAAGGCGTGGATGATCTCGATGACACCTGCCATCAGCATTAGCCAGCCGACGACATAGACGGAAGCGACGGTGGCGATGAACAGATTGCCGAAAGCGATGCCGCCGAAGATCAGCAGCAACACGCCGAGCGCCACAAACCATCCCCATTTGTCCCGCGTCTGGCCGATCGCGTCTTTCAGAGCATCGCCTTGCAAAGTCATGATCTTTTCCCTCCGATGTCGCCGCGCCGCTTGCGGGTGAAAGGAAGGTAGTCCCGATGAACTTGAGCGTCCAGCGAGCAGCGCGGCGCCAGCGAAGCGCCGCCTTCGTCAGCCCGCCATTTGCCGACGAACCGACTTCGCCGGCGTCGGCCGGATGACCGCGATCGGCGGGCATACAGCGATTTCAACGTTGCGGCGTTTGGATTTCGTCAGGGAAGGGTGCCAGCGTCGCCTCCAGCGTCTCCCGGCCGGCCTGCCCCCAGCTTCGCGCCACGAAATATGCGGCCTTCGCCTCGTACGGAGCACGGGCCGCGGGCGAAGTGATCCACTCCCGCATCGCGTTTTCCCATCCTTCGACGTCGAGCGGATCGAGGCAGAGTCCCGACGAACCGACCACTTCGGCGATGGCTCCGCCCGTCGAGGCGATCAGCGCCTTGCCGTAGGCCAGCGCCTCGACAGGCGGCAGCCCATATCCCTCATAGAGCGACGGGTACACGCAGAACGCGCTGTTGCGGTAAAGAAGGGACAGCGTACCATCATCGACGTTGTCGAGATGAACGAGGCTCTTGCCGTAGGCAGGATGGCCGTGAAGCTTGGCCAGGATGCCGTCGACCATCCAGCCGCTGCGGCCGACGAAAACCAGCTTCATGCCGCTACGCGCGACTGTTCCGTCCAGGACGAGGCGCGTCCAGACATCCATGAGCAGCGAGTGGTTCTTGCGCGGTTCGATGGTGGAAACGAAGACCACGTAGCGATCCGTCTCAAGCCCATCCGGCAGGCGGCCGTCCGCCTTCGATTTGCGGGCACTGTCGCAGCCGAGAGGGACATGCTCCAGCTGCGGCAGGTGGATGCCGCGCTTGGCGGCATATTCCACGACATCGGTGGTGACGCGCCTCGAAGTCAGGATGAAACGGTCTGCCAGCCTCATCGCCAGATCCACATAATCCGTGAATCTCTTGACGTCGTGCGGCTTGTACCATTCGGGAAACTGGATCGGAATGATGTCGTTCAACAGCACGATCAGCTTTGCGCCGGCCAAGCGCGCCTCACGCGAAATGACCTCGATATCGGTGTGCGCCCAGTCGTTGTTCATCAAGAGCAGATGGTCGCCGGGCGAAAGGTCGTATTTGTTGCCGGCCACGGTCCTGAGCGGGACGATCCGGGCGCGTGAACCGCCCACGCCAGCGACTTGCCGCCGCTCGGTTTCCTTCATCAGCCGGTTTTCGATCCGCTCGAGGAAACGAAGCAAAGGGCTGCCGGGATTGCGCAGGCCGAACGCGCCGATTTCCATTATCAGGATCCGGCGCGGTCTGATGATCGCCATCAGCGACCGCCGTGCCCAGTTCGGCCAGCGATCGTAAAAACGCATCTTGAAGCGGGCAGGGTCCGGGTAAAAGCTCATGTCGCACGAAATGTCGCCGGCGATGATCTCCGCCGCCATGGTCGGCGAAACCTGTCTAAGCATCCGCTCGATCGGGTCGAACACCGTGAATGCCACCTCGGAGGCCTTGAATGCGGCCGCCGCGGCTGCGTAGTGGCGTTGCACGCGGACCAGGCCGACCGGGGGGCCGAGCCAGCGCACCATGCTGGAGAGATCGACGACAAGCCGCATCAGCTGGGCCGAATTCGTGCAGGACGCGCGATCATCCTGCGCCAGGCCAGTCGAGGTCCTAGCGCGAGCGTCCTGAAGGACGGGGCGCCGACAGCCGCAAGGAACAGCAGCTTGCAAGTGACGGCCATGGGTATGCCCGCGGTTCGCAACAGCAACTCGATGTCGCGTCTTTCCAGGCTGGAGATGCCGGCCCCTGTGGCGGCGCGCGATGCCAGAAAGCTCGCGATGGCCTGCGCGGGTTGGCTGTTGGCGTCGAACGGCTCGGTGCGATTGCGACGCAGCAGCGCCGACTGCCTAGCCAATGCCGCGGCAGCCTTCTGCTGATCCTGCTTCATGCGCGATACCTGTCCCGGATGCGATCTCAGCTTCACGAGCCGCGCATCCATGTTGGCCAGTTTTCCGGTCTCGGAAAGCCGCAGCCAAAGATCGTAGTCCTCGGCATAGGTGAACGCCCGACGGTAGCCTCCCGCGCGCCGGACGGCCTCGGTCAGGAACATCACCGTCGGATGAAGCATCGGATTGTACCTGGCAAGCGCGTCCCGCAACTGGTCGTTGCCGGCCGGAACGTCTATCTGCCCCAACGGGTTTCCGTCCCGGTCGATCTGCAATCCCGCCGTGCCGAGCAACTGCAAATCGGCGTCGGCCTGGAAACACGCCACCTGCAGGCGCAACCTGTTGGACAGCGAGATATCGTCGCAATCCATGCGCGCGGCAAGAGGGGCCCGCGCGAGCGAAATCCCCATGTTCAGCGCATCGACGATCCCCTTGCCGTGGTTGGCGACAACTTTGACGCGGCCATCACGGTTGCCGATCGATGTCGCGATCGCGGCGCTGTCGTCGCAAGATCCGTCGTCGACAACGATGATTTCGATATCCGCCAGATCCTGGTCCAGGATGCTTTGCAGGGCCTCGCCGACATATTGCGCGCCGTCTCGCACCGGAATGATGACGCTTACTGTCGGCAATGGAACTTTCCTTGCGATGATCGGTCGCGACCGAATGGCCGTTGAATTCTCGGATGTCGGCAGCCTGGCTTCAAAATTCCAATTCCAAAGTTTCCTCGGTCTGTCGACCGTCAATTTCCTTGTCGCGCCGATCCGAGCGGGACCTCAAGTGCGGGCGCGAGCAGCCGCAGCACCGCCTCACGCTTTTTCGCCTTCAACGAGAGGTCGCCATCGAGGCCGACTTCATGAAGCCAGCTTCCCCGCCATTCGCAATAGGCCCGTCTGAGCTCAACCCCAGGCAAGGCCGCGAATGCGGTTATCGGCCGTTGCGGAACTGTGCTCGGATCCATATACCGATAGAGCGCCTCCCAGTTGGCTCCGCCGGTGTCGAGGCCGGCGAACCAGTCGAGCCCGAAATCGAGAGGCTTGCGGCCGACGGCGTCGAATCGGAAGAAGCAATAGCCAGCCCACAAATACCATCGCGAGCCTGCCCTGCGGAGGTCGCCGTGAAACGGCGCAACTTCAAGAGGCTCGAAAGGGTCGCATGGCTGCGTCGGGAAAAGATCCTGGTCCAGGAATCCGAAGGCGGTCGGCGCGGCAGGCTTCAGAATATTGTGCCACATCCAGTTGAGCGCCGCGCCATGGGACCGGCTCGGGCTTCTTGCGGTCCACGGATTGGTCGGCAGCCTAACATGCGCGGCGCCATGGGTTGCGCATACCTGCCTGTTGTCGCGTGCGGAAGCTTCGCTGATGCTGTTGTCGGCAACGATGTGGAGATCATGGCGAACGAATCGTCTCGTCAGCCGCAACTGCAATTCCAGGCACTGAGCATCGCCGAAAGCGACGGTAATCAGGACATGGCGATCGCGGGCGGCGGCACGGATCCCTTGGATATCGCCATTCTTGAGCGGCTGACGCAGAAACCTTCGGTCGATTTTCCGGTAACGGGCACTCTTGACGGCATGCAGCAACGGCTGCAGCCTCAGCCATTGCCGCAAGTCATATTCGCGCAGGGCCTTTGGCACGGCCGCCGCGGCTTTCAGTCGGACCCGGCTTGGTAGCCACGATCGCCCCGTGGAATTTTCATGCGCGCTCCAATTGAGTTTTTTGAAAAAGCTCGAATGCAACAGCATCCAGGTCTCTTGATAACGGGCTATATACAGCATATGCGTCTTTTCAACACGACCAACATTTGAGCGCCCGGCGTGTTTGTTTGAATGGGGAAGTCTGGGGCGCACCCGGGGTCTCTCTCCGATCTGACTTGGGGGTGGGGTGGCGCTCCGGAAAACGCGATGAGAATCTGCTGCGCAATCTCTACCCTCTTCATGAATGGGGGTCTGCAGAGGGATTGTCTCAATATCAGCGACCGATTGGTCGGGCGCGGCCACAGCGTGACGATCCTGACGACGCGCCAGGTCGGTCATGTCGAGAGCTCGGCTACGATAAAAATCCAGCCGGCAAGGGTTCTCTCCAATCCGGGCACCGAATATGCGCTGGGAAGGTCGGTGCTGACGGCCAGGCGCGACTTCGACTGCGTGGTCGGTTTCAACAAGATGGCGGGTCTGGACATCTACTATGCCGGCGATCCGCCCTATTTTGTGTCGAAGCTCGGATGGTGGCGGCCGTTTTCGCCCCGCTTCATGCGCCAGCAGAATCTCGAATCGATGATCTTTGCCCCTGGCAACACCGTGCAGATCATTGCGCTCAGCGAAAACCAGGCAGCGCTTTACCGAGACTTCTGGCGAACCGAGGAATCGCGCATTCACGTCGTCGGCCCGACGCTCGATCCGAAACGCCGCAGACCGGAACTGCTCACTGTCGACCGCAATGAGATCCGCGATCGTTTTGGGCTTCCCCGCAAATCCGTCATTGCCTTGACCATCGCCAACAGATTGAAGGTGAAGGGTCTCGATCGGGCGGTAAAGGGCCTGCAGCCGTTCCCGGATATCCATTGGCTGATCGCCGGTCTTCGAAAAGGCAGCGAGGAAGAAACGCGACTTCGCGCCCTGATTGCCAAATCCGGCATGTCGGAACGGGTTACCCTGCTGGGCATCCAGGAAGACATTCCGGCGATTGTGGTTGCAAGCGATTTCATGCTGCATCCGGCTCGTCTTGAAAATACAGGCACGGTGATCCTCGAGGCACTCGCAAACGGCTTGCCCGTCATCGCATCGGACGCCTGCGGATATGCAAAATATGTCGAAGCCAGCGGAGCGGGGCTGGTTGTGGCCAACCGCGACGATCCTGAAATCTGGCGGCAGGCAATCCTGAAGGCCGGCAACCCGGCGGTCCCCGCGCAATGGCACAAGGCGGCTCTTGCCTACGGGGCATCAAATCCGCTTACCGGCGGACTGGAAGCGGCCTGCGATCTGATAGAGACGTCTCGCCGCACCCGGCGTGCCGCCTAATTCGTCCGTCGATTCCGCTGGTTCCGACGTCATGACTTTAAGTCAAATTTTACCGAACGCACGGCATGGCTTGAGCGCTGGCAGGTGGTGCTGCCGGCGCGTTTCGCGTAAGGGGTGACGATGCGTATTGTCGGGACGATTCCGCTGGCCGTTGCCATGGGCCTGTCCACCGCGCCCGTCGCCCAGGCGGGCGAGGGCAGCTGGATATCCGGCGACTGGTATCTGACGCTCGGCGCCACAGCACTGGTCGCGCCGAATTTCGAGGGCGGCAAGAAATATATGCTCAGCGCCCAGCCGATCATTTCGCTCGGCAAGGTCGGTCCGGAGGCGCGTTTCACCTCGCGCAACGACAACATCTCGCTGGCGCTGATCGATGACGGTTCCGTTCGCGCCGGCTTGACCGGCAAATTCATATTCTCGCGCGAGAGCAAGGATGAGCTCAAGGGGCTCGATCCGGTGCGCTTCGGCGGCGAGGTGGGCGGCTTCTTCGAATTTTATCCGCTGGACTGGTTGCGCGCGCGGGCCGAGTTGCGGCATGGCATCCGCTCCCACAACGGCTTCGTCGCCGATATCGCGGCCGACGCCTTCTACGACATCACGCCGACCGTTCGCATCTCCGGCGGTCCGCGCGTTTCCTTCGCCTCGTCGGACTATTTCGACGCCTATTACGGCGTCAATGCCAAGGAAGCGGCGGCTTCGGGCTTGAGCGAGTACCATCCGGGCGGCGGTGTGAAGTCGACAGGCCTCGGCGGCGCGATCACCTGGAAGGTGACCGAGCCGATGACGGCGAGCGTCTTCACCGAATATTCGCGCCTGATGGGGCCGGCTGCCGATTCCAGCCTGGTCAAGGAACGGGGCGACCGCAACCAGTGGACCTTCGGTGTCTCGACCACTTACCGCTTCAATTTCACGATGTAGGTCGCGAAAGCGGCCTCATGCCTTGAAATCCGCGCTTTATTCCTGCCGCGCCATCCGCTAAAAGCCACGCCATGACGAGCTTTTCGCGCCTTTTCGCGATCGCGATACGAATTACGGGCCCGGTGTTCCGGGCGGCCTGAGCGCCGCTGGAGCCGCCGGGAGTTTTCGCGCGCGCCCCTCGCGTTTTTTCATGAACATCAACGCATATCGCCCAAAGGTGGCTTCGTTTTGGGAAAACGATATGCGTCAAGGCAAGACCTGAACGCCCGGCTTTTGTCGTCGGGTACCCTGAGATGGCAGATCAATGACCGACACTGTTGAGACGATCGACTATTCCAAAACGCTTTATTTGCCGCAGACGGATTTCCCCATGCGCGCCGGCCTGCCCGAGAAGGAGCCTGGCCTGGTCAAGCGCTGGCAGGACATGGACCTTTACAGAAAGCTGCGCGAGGAGGCCGCCGGCCGCGAGAAATTCGTGCTGCATGACGGCCCGCCCTACGCCAACGGCAACATCCATATCGGCCATGCGCTGAACAAGATCCTCAAGGACGTCATCAACCGCTCCTTCCAGATGCGCGGCTATGACGCCAACTACGTGCCGGGTTGGGACTGCCACGGCCTGCCGATCGAATGGAAGATCGAGGAGCAGTATCGCGCCAAGGGCAAGAACAAGGACGAGGTGCCGGTCAACGAGTTCCGCAAGGAATGCCGCGACTTCGCGGCTCATTGGATCAAGGTGCAGGGCGACGAGTTCCAGCGCCTCGGCGTCATCGGCGATTTCGGCAATCCCTATACGACCATGGCTTACCATGCCGAGTCGCGTATTGCCGGCGAACTGCTGAAATTCGCCATGTCCGGCCAGCTCTACCGTGGCTCGAAGCCGGTGATGTGGAGCGTGGTCGAGCGTACCGCGCTCGCCGAGGCCGAGGTCGAGTATCAGGACTATGAGAGCGACACGATCTGGGTGAAGTTCCCCGTCGCGAGTCTTGCCCAGCCGGTCGCCGGCGCCGCGCCGGCGCTGGACGAGGCCGCGCTCGATCTGGTCGAGGCGCATGTCGTCATCTGGACGACCACGCCCTGGACCATTCCCGGCAACCGCGCCGTGAGCTATTCGCCGCGCATCGCCTATGGCCTCTATGAGGTGACGGCGGCCGAGAACGCCTTCGGTCCGCAGCCCGGCGAGAAGCTGATTTTTGCCGACGCGCTGGCCGAGGACTGTGCGGCCAAGGCCAAGGTCACGTTCAACAGGCTTCATAGCGTCTCGGCCGAACAGCTTGGGAAGCTTACGCTTTCGCATCCTTTCAAAGGGCTCGGCGGCGGCTATGAATTCCCGGTGCCGATGGTTGCCGGCGAGCATGTCACCGACGATGCCGGCACCGGCTTCGTGCACACCGCGCCCGGCCATGGCCGCGAGGATTTCGACGCCTGGATGGAAGCCGCGAGCGAACTGAGGGCGCGCGGCGTCGATACCGCGATCCCCTTCACGGTCGACGATGCCGGCTTCTTCACCAAGGACGCGCCGGGCTTCGGCCCCGGGCGCGAGGGCGGTGCGGCGCGCGTCATCGATGACAACGGCAAGAAGGGCAACGCCAATCAGGCGGTCATCGACGAGCTGATCAAGCGCAACGCGCTCTTCGCGCGCGGCCGGCTGAAGCACAGCTATCCGCACTCCTGGCGCTCCAAGAAGCCGGTCATCTTCCGCAACACGCCGCAATGGTTCGTCTATATGGACAAGGACCTTGGCGACGGCACGACGCTGCGCGGTCGCGCGCTGAAGGCGATCGACGGCACCCGCTTCGTGCCGGCGGCGGGCCAGAACCGCATCCGCGCCATGATCGAGGAGCGCCCGGATTGGGTGCTGTCGCGCCAGCGCGCCTGGGGCGTGCCGATCGCCGTCTTCGCCGACGAGGACGGCAATGTGCTGAAGGACGAGGCCGTCAACCGGCGCATCATGGACGCTTTCGAGAAGGAAGGCGCCGACGCCTGGTTCGCCGAGGGCGCCAAGGCGCGCTTCCTCGGCAATCACGATGCCTCGAAATGGCACCAGGTGATGGACATCCTCGACGTCTGGTTCGATTCCGGCTCGACGCATGTCTTCACGCTGGAAGACCGTCCGGATCTCAAATGGCCGGCCGACGTCTATCTCGAGGGCTCGGATCAGCATCGCGGCTGGTTCCATTCCTCGCTGCTCGAAAGCTGCGGCACCAGGGGCAGGGCGCCTTACGACACGGTCATCACCCATGGCTTCACCATGGACGAGGAAGGCCGCAAGATGTCGAAGTCGCTCGGCAACACTGTCGTGCCGCAGGACGTCATCAAACAGTCCGGCGCCGATATCCTGAGGCTCTGGGTGGTGACGACCGATTATTGGGAAGACCAGCGCCTCGGCAAGAACGTGCTGCAGACCAATATCGACGCCTACCGCAAGCTCAGGAACACCATCCGCTGGATGCTGGGCACGCTCGCCCATGACGACGGCCAGGATGTGCCGGTCGAGGCGATGCCGGAACTGGAACGGCTGATGCTGCATCGGCTGTCCGAGCTGGACGAGGTGGTGCGCCAGGGCTACGACGCGTTCGAGTTTAAGCGCATCACCCGCACGCTACTGGACTTCATGGTGGTGGAGCTTTCGGCCTTCTATTTCGACATCCGCAAGGACGCGCTCTACTGCGACGCGCCGTCGAGCCTGCGCCGCAGGGCGGCCGTGCAGGTGGTGCGCCACCTCTTCGAATGCCTGGTGAAGTGGCTGGCGCCGATGCTGCCCTTCACCACCGAGGAAGCCTGGCTCGACCGCCATCCGCAAGCCGTATCGGTGCATCTCGATCAGTTCCCGGCGATCCCGCAGAACTGGCGCAACGAGGCGCTGGCCGAGAAATGGCGCAAGGTAAGGCAAGTGCGCCGTGTCGTCACCGGCGCGCTTGAGATCGCGCGCGCCGAGAAGCTGATCGGTTCGTCGCTCGAAGCGGTGCCGGTGGTGACGCTCGACGACGCGGTGCTGGAAGCAGCGATCGCCGATGTCGACATGGCCGAGATGGCGATCACCAGCGACCTCGTCGTCAAGCATGGCAAAGCCCCGGAAGGCGCCTTCACGCTCGACGACGTCAAGGGCGTGGCGGTGGTGGTGGAGAAAGCCGAGGATCGCGGTCTGATCAAATGCGCGCGCTCCTGGCGCTACACCGCCGATGTCGGCCAGGACCCGGAATTCCCGGACGTTTCGGCCCGCGATGCGGCCGTGCTGCACGAGCTGAAGGCGCTTGGCCGTCTATAAGCCGGTGCAAAAGCAGCGCGCCGGGTGGCCGGAAACCCGCCCGTGCGTTGCCCTTGACGAGCGGTTGAGGTAAACACGCGACACTCCGGCAGACAAATTGTCGCCGGATTTCCATCGCAAATGCGGGGAAGCAGGGGACCGTGCCCTTGGCCGGTGGCGACCGAAAGGCTGTTAGAGTGGGACTTTTTGGCATGACCGACAGAACGTTTGCGCGCGCCGCGCTGATGGCGCCGCTTGTGGTATCGGCCATCGCAATGTCCGGCTGCGTGAGCTCGCCCACCTACGGGACCGGCAAGACCGCTGCCGCGCAGCTCTTCGATGATGTTTCCGGCGCTGCCGCGATCACGCCGAAGCGTCGCGATCCGATCGACTACAAGCCGCGTCCTGAACTGGTGAAGCCAGCTCCTGGGCAGAAGGAAAGCTTGCCCGCGCCGCAGCAGAGCATCCAGACGGCGAGCGCCGACTGGCCCGAATCGCCGGAGGCGCGCCGCGCCCGCATCCGCGCCGACGCCACCGCGCACCAGAACGATCCGAACTACCAGCCTGAAGCGGCCGAGGATGTCCAGACCGATCCCGAAGCGGTGAAGAAGGCGATGGCGGATTCGGGTTCCAGCCACCCGCCGCGCTGGTCGCCGGATGATTCCAGCGCCACGCGCCGCGCCGAGGTTCAGCGCCGGCTGGCCGAACAGAAGCAGGGCGATCCGACCACTCGCAAATATCTGAGCGAGCCGCCGCTTGCCTATCGCCAGGCGGCCGCCACCGCGCCGCAGAACGAGCTCGGCGAGGACGAGTACAAGAAGGAGCGCCGTCTCAAGGCGCAGGCCGAAGGCAAGAAGGGCGGCTGGTTCGACTGGCTCGGCCTGTGAAATAGTCAGTAGTCAGTAGTCAGTAGTCAGTAGTCAGTGGTGACTGCTTCACTACTCACTAACCACTACTCACTACACCTCACCCGCCATTCCGTCTCTCGCGAAAAAAATCCTTGAGGATGAGGGCGGCGTCGCTTTCGCCGATCCCCGCATAGACATCCGGCGCGTGGTGGCAGGTGGGCGAGGCGAAGAAGCGCGCGCCGTTGACCACCGCGCCGCCTTTCTCGTCGGCGGCGCCGAAATAGAGCCGCCGCAGCCGGGCGAAGGAGATCGCGCCGGCGCACATCGCGCAGGGCTCCAGCGTCACATAGAGATCGTGGCCTGTGAGACGCTCGCTTGCGAGCTTCCGGCAGGCCTCGCGGATCGCCAGCATCTCGGCATGCGCGGTCGGGTCCGAGAATTCGCGCGTGCGGTTGCCGGCTTTCGCGACCACCGTGCCGCCATTGGCGATCACGGCGCCGACCGGCACTTCGCCGCGGCCGGCGGCCGCTTCGGCCTCTTCAAGCGCCAGGGCCATGAAATCCGGTCGTTTCAAGCGGTCTCCATTCCGATTACTCCTCGCCACCCGACAGCGATCCTGTTATCTAGCGCGAGACCTTGAAAACCGGAATCGGTTTTTGCCGCGCTGGCATATGCGCAATAATCAAGATGACACCGCCTGCGCTGGGCGTCCGAAAGGGCGTGCTGCGCTGTAGCAGGTGAAGACGAGCGAAGTAATGAACGACGACAAGAAATCTCCACGCGGGCCGCGCAAAGGCGGCTCGAAACCGGCGGGCCGGCGAGACGGCAAGCCGGCCTACGGCGCCAAGAAGCCGTTCGCCAAGCGCGAGCGGCCCGCCGCTGCCGAAGGCGAGCGCCGTTATGGCGAGCATAGCTATAAGCCACGCGAAACGGGTGAGGGCGCTGGGCGTGCCGAAAAGCCGTTCCTCAAAGGTCCGCGCCGTGACGGCAAGCCCTTCGAGAAGCGCGATGGCCGCAAGCCTTACACACCGCGCGGCGACCGGCCAATGGCGGCCGAAGGCGAGCGCCCGGCCCGCGACTTCAAGCGCAGCTACAAGCCGCGTGAAACGGGGGAAGGCGGGGAGCCTGGCGACAGGCCGTACCGCAAAGGTCTGCCGCGCGACGGCAAGCCCTTCGACAAGCGTGAGAGCCGCAAGCCTTATACGCCGCGTGGCGACCGGCCGGTAGCGGCCGAAGGCGAGCGGGGCGAACGACGTTTCGACCGTCCCAAGCGCGAATTCGGTGATCGCCCGGTACGCGACTTCGCCGACCGGCCGAAGCGCGACTTCAGCGATCGCCCGCCGCGCGACGCCACCGCAAGAAAGCCGGAAGGCGGCTTCAAGCCACGGCCGCGGCCCTCGGAAGCGGCATCGGAAAGCGGCGAGCGCATCGCCAAGCGGCTGGCGCGCGCCGGCATCGCGTCGCGCCGCGACGCCGAAGAACTGATCGCGGCCGGCCGCGTCAAGGTCAACGGCAAGGTGCTGGACTCGCCGGCCTTCAATGTCGGCGCCGACGACATCATCCATCTCGACGGCACCGAGATTCCGCCGATCGAGCGCACGCGTCTCTTCCTGTTCCACAAGCCGGCGGGAGTCGTCACGACCAACCGCGATCCGGAAGGCCGCAGGACCGTCTTCGACGTGCTGCCGCCCGACCTGCCGCGGCTGATGACGATCGGCCGGCTCGACATCAACACCGAGGGCCTGCTGCTTTTGACCAATGACGGCGGGCTGTCGCGCGTGCTCGAATTGCCGGCGACCGGCTGGCTGCGGCGCTATCGTGCGCGCGTCCACGGCAAGGTCGAGGAGAGCGCGCTCGCCGGCCTGCGCGAAGGCATCGCCGTCGACGGCGTCTTCTACGGCTCGATCGAAGCCTCGCTGGATCGCGAGCAGGGCTCCAATGCGTGGCTGACGCTCGGCCTGCGCGAAGGCAAGAACCGCGAGGTGAAGAACATACTCGGCGCGCTTGGCCTCGACGTGACGCGGCTGATCCGCATCTCCTACGGGCCGTTCCAGCTCGAGGACCTGCCGGAGGGCCATGTGCTCGAGATCAAGGGCCGCGTGTTGCGCGAACAGCTTGGCGAGCGGCTGATCGAGGAGTCCGGCGCCAATTTCGATGCCGAGATCCAAAAGCCGTTCTCCAACAAGCCGGTGCGCGGCGGCGGGCCTCGCCGTGAAGAGACCGACCGGCCGAAATTCACGCGCGACGGCGACCATCGACCGATCGGCGAGGGCGGGCTGATCAAGGCGCGCAAGCGCCGCGAAGGCAGCCGCGACGAGGCGCTGAGCAAGCTCTCGACAAAGCCGGACAGGGCATTTGGGCCGGACAGGGCGTTCGGCGAGCGCGGCCCGAAATCCGACCGCGGCGGTTTCGGCGACAAGCCGCGGTTTGGGGGCAAGAAATCCGAGCGCGAGCAGCGGCCGATCGAGCCGCCGGGCCAGCGCAAGGCCAATGTCTGGATGGCGCCGGGCGCCCGGCCGATCGGCAAGGGCAGGGCGGAGGCCGATGCCGCCAAGGCCGCCGAGGCGAAGGCGCGCAAGGCATCCTACAAGCCGGGCGGCAAGGGCAAGCCGAGCGCGAAGCCGTTCGGCAAGCCTCGCGGCGAGCGTCCTGAAGGCGATGGCGGCGACAGGCCGCGCGGTCCGAAGAGGGGCGGCGATGCGGATCGTCGGCGGTGAATTCCGCGGGCGTCCGCTGGCGACGCCGAAAAGCAATGCCATCCGCCCGACCACCGACCGCACCCGCGAGGCGGTGTTCAACGTCCTGGCGCATCGCTACGCGGAAAAGCTCGACGGCGGCCGCGTGCTCGACCTTTTCGCCGGCACCGGCGCGCTCGGACTTGAGGCGCTGTCGCGCGGCGCCTCCTACTGCGTCTTCATCGAAGAATCGACCGAAGGGCGAGGTCTGATCCGCGAGAACGTCGAGGCCTATGGGCTCACCGGCCGCACCAAGATTTTTCGTCGCGACGCCGCTCATTTGGGCGAAGCCGGCACGATCTCGCCCTTCGGCCTGATCTTCGCCGACCCGCCCTATGGCAAAGGGCTCGGCGAGCGCGCGCTGCGCTCGGCCAAGGCCGGCGGCTGGCTTCTGCCTGGCGCGCTCTGCGTCGTCGAGGAGGCTGCCTCGGCGGCGTTCGAACCGGGCGCCGGTTTTTCCGTGATGGACGAGCGCAATTACGGCGAAACGGTCATCCGCTTCATCGAGGCCAACTAGCCTCGCCTCGAAAATGCCGAACAAATCACTTTGCCTCACCAGCGAACCTTGCCTATCGTCGCGCAACCGCGACCGGAGAACTTGATGAGACAAACAGGGATTGGGCTGCGCGCAGCGCTTCTGGCGGGCGCGCTGGCGCTTGCCGCGGCCGCTCCGGCCCGCGCGGCCGATGATGGCGAGGTCAAGGATTTCCTGCTCGACAACGGCATGGAAGTGGTCATCATCCCGGACCATCGCGCCCCGATCGTCACCCACATGGTCTGGTACAAGATCGGCAGCGCCGACGAGCCGCCCGGCAAATCCGGCATCGCGCATTTCTTCGAGCACCTGATGTTCAAGGCCACGACAAATCACGCCGCCGGCGAGTTCGACCGTGCCGTGTCCGAGATCGGCGGCTCCAACAACGCCTTCACCTCTTACGACTACACCGCCTTCCACGAGACGGTGCCGCCTTCGGCGCTCGAGCAGATGATGGGCTTCGAGGCCGATCGCATGCGTAACCTCATCCTGACCGACGATGTCATCAAGACCGAGCGCGACGTGATCCTGGAGGAGCGCCGCTCGCGCATCGACGGCAACCCGCAGGCGGTGCTCGACGAGGAGGTCGACGCGACGCTCTGGCAGAACCAGCCTTACCGCATTCCGGTGATCGGCTGGATGCAGGAGATGGAGCAGTTGAACCGTCCGGACGCGAAAGCCTTCTACGACGCCTATTATCGGCCGAACAACGCCGTGCTGGTGGTGGTGGGCGACGTCGATCCCAACGCGGTGAAGGCGATGGCCGAAAGGACCTATGGCAGGGTCGCCCGCGGCCCGGACCTGCGGCCGCGCATCCGTCCCGTCGAGCCCGAGCAGAACACGAAGCGCACGGTGACGCTCACCGACGCGCGCGTCTCGGTGCCGAGCTTTTCGACGCAATGGGTGGTGCCGTCCTATCATACGGCCAAGCCCGGCGAAGCCGAGGCGCTCGACCTGCTTGCCGAGATACTCGGCGGCGACAACCGCAGCAGGTTGTACCAGCAGCTCGTCGTCAAGCAGGGTATCGCTTCCGAGGCCGGCGCCTACTTCCAGGGCACCATGCTCGACGCCACCAACTTCACCGTCTATGGCGCCCCGCGCGGCGACGCCAAGCTTGTCGATATCGAGGCGGCGGCCGATGCCGAGATCGCCCGCATCGTCAAGGACGGCGTGAGCGACGATGAGCTGGAGCGGGCCAAGACCCGTTATGTGCGCTCCATGATCTTTGCGCGCGACAAGCAGGACGACATGGCCAACATGTACGGCACGACGCTTGCGACGGGCGGCAATGTCAAGGACGTCCAGGAATGGCCCGACCGCATCCGCAAGGTAACCGCCGATGAAGTCAAGGCGGTCGCTGCCCGCTATCTGGTGCTCGATCGCTCAACCAGTGGCTATCTCTTGCCGCAGCAGCAGGCGGGGAATTGATGATGAGCATGGTTCTTGGCCGCACGAGCACCTTTCCTTCTCCCACAAGGGGAGAAGGTGGACGCGTCTATCGCGCCGTTGCCATACTTTGCTTCGCCCTGTTCTTCCTGCTTTTGCCGGCGCTTGCCGCGCGCGCCGAAATGAACATCCAGGAGGTGAAGTCCAAGAAGGGCGTCACCGCCTGGCTGGTGGAAGACCATTCGATCCCGCTGGTTGCGATCCGTTTCGTCTTCGACGGCGGCACGGCGCAGGATCCGGCCGGCAAGGAAGGCCTGGTCAACCTGATGACCGGGCTGTTCGACGAGGGCGCCGGCGACCTCGACAGCGAGGGCTTCCAGGTGAAGCTCGACGATGCCGGCGCCGAGATGAGTTTTCAGGCCGCCCGCGATGGCACCTATGGTTCGATGCGCATGTTGTCCGAGCAGAAGGACGAGGCTTTCGGCCTGCTGAAGCTGGCGGTGAACAGTCCGCGCTTCGACCAGGCGCCGATCGACCGCATCCGCGCCCAGATACTGTCCGGGATCCTCGCCAACGAACGGGATCCCAACACGATCGGCCAGCAGCGCTGGCTGCGCGCGATCTATGGCCAGCATCCCTATGCGCGGCCGGACGAGGGCAACAAAGACAGCCTCGCCACCATCACTGCGGACGACCTCAGGGCCTTCCACAAAGCAAATTTCGCCCGCGGCGGCCTGCATGTGGCGGTGGTGGGCGATATCGACGCCGCCACGTTGAGCAGCAGGCTCGACGAGGTGTTCGGCGACCTGCCGGACAAGCAGGCGCTGGCGCCGATTGTCGACGTCACGCCCAAGCTCGGCCAGCAGCTCGAAGTGAATTACGACTTGCCGCAGACCTCCCTGCAGCTTGCCTGGCCGGGCGTGAAGCGAAGCGATCCCGACTTCTACGCCGCCGCGCTGATGAACGAGATACTCGGCGGCTCGACATTCACCTCGCGTCTCTACGAAGAGGTGCGCGAGAAGCGCGGCCTTGCCTATAGCGTCAGCTCCGATCTCGTCGATCACGAGCATTCCAACGCGCTGCTGGTGACGACGGCGACGCGTTCCGACCGCGCGGCCCAAACGCTTGCGATCGTGCGCCAGGTGGTGAAGGACATGGCCGAGAACGGCCCCTCGGAGGAGGAGCTCGCGGCGACCAAGAAATACATGGTCGGCGCCTACGCCATCAGCAATCTGGATTCGTCCAGCTCCATTGCCGCGACGCTGGTGGAGCTGCAGATCGATCATCTCGGCATCGATTATATCAAGCGGCGCGCGGCTCTCATCAACGCGGTGACGCTGGCCGACGTCAAGGCGGCGGCAAAGAAGCTCCTGTCCTCCGATCCGGCGGTGATGGTCATCGGGCCGCCGCTGGTTCAGGTGGCGGGAGGCCGCAAGGGATGAGCCCGACCTTCGGGGTGGCCTTCGGCGGCGGCGGCGCGCGCGGTCTTGCGCATATCCATATCATCGAGGCTCTCGACGAGCTTGGCATCAAGCCGGCGGCGATTGCCGGCTCGTCGATCGGCGCCATCATGGGCGCCGGCATGGCGTCGGGCATGAAGGGCGCCGAGATTCACGATTATGCCCGGTCGATCCTCGGCAGCCGGGCCGAAGTAGCGGCGCGCATGTGGCGCTCGCGGCCGGGCACGATCGCCGAAGCCATGCAGGGCGGCATCCGCGTCGGCCAGTTCAATATAGAGCGCATCCTGAAGGCGTTCCTGCCTCAGGATATCCCCGCCACCTTCGAAGAGCTGAAGATTCCGCTCAAGGTGACGGCGACCGACTATTTCGGCCACAAGCTCGCGGTGTTCGCCGAGGGTGAATTGCATTCGGCGCTTGCGGCCTCGGCCGCCATTCCGGCGGTGTTCCGCCCTGTGGTGCGCAATGATTGCCTGCTGATCGACGGCGGCATCTACAATCCCGTCCCTTTCGATCTCCTCGAAAAGGATGCCGATATCATCATCGCAATCGACGTGGTCGGTGCGCCGAGCGACGCCGAGCGCAAGCATCCGACCACGGTCGACCTGATGTATGGCGCCTCGCAGTTGATGATGCAGTCGATCATCGCCAACAAGCTGCAGCAGTCCAGCCCCGACATCCTGATCCGCCCAAAAGTCTCGAAGTACCGCGTGCTCGATTTTCTCAAGATCGAGGCGCTGATGGCCGAGACGGCGGAGATCAAGGATGAGCTGAAGCGCGCCGTGGAGAAGGCCGTGGAAGCGCATGGCGGCAGGCAGGACAACAAGAAGGCGGTTTGAGAGCCTCCTCCAGCCGCATCGCTTCAGGTGCCATGGCTGCGCAAGAGGTCTGACACCGAAGTCTGAACGGTCGGCGCAAAGGTCCCTTATAGAATAAGACTTAAGAATAGAGCACAGTATTCTTTATGCCGAATGGTCGAATTCGCACCCGGATTTGAGTTCTGTCATTAACTCTTCATCGAATTGCCCGTTGACGCACGCTGCGGTAGAGTTAATAATATCCTAATATAGTAGCGTGAACAATCTCGAGATCGGCAACAACGAGATACTGCGCTACTGGGGTAGGGGAACGCAGCGCGGCATCTGTGCCGCTTTTAGCCGTCACCATCGAGCCACCACCCGCCATGAGGCACCATGTTGTATTTGGTGCGCTCGGGCCGGGGACGGGCAGGTGCGGCGCGCCGGGCGCTAAGCGGATCCTCCTCCCCGCACGGAATTTGGACGCCGATCTTGGCGTCGTTGCATGGGGTAGTTAGCCGCCGTGGCGGCCAAAAAGGCGCGCGAGCGTCTCTGGAGGAAATGAGATGAGTATTGAGCTTGATACCCAGTCTTATATTGAAGCGACGACTATCGGATCGGGAACCGGGAACTACGATTCCTTTTTGCGACTCCAAGCGACCAGCGTGGAGGAAGGTTTCAACACCGATCAGAATGGCAATGTCGTCGACAACAAGGCGTCCTTCACGCACAGCCTGCAATGGAGCGATATGCAGGCGATTAGCGCTGACCCCGACGGCGACGGCGTCTTCTCGCAATACATTGAGTTCCGGCTCGATCTCAATGAAAGCAACAACGCAACCAACGGCGAGATTACGCTCACCGGGCTACAGGTCTATATTTCCGGGGCCGGGGCCACGTTGACCGATTACAACGCCGGATTTGCCGGGTTTGTCCCTGTCCTCGATTTTAGCGGTGCGCAACTGCTGATCGACGCTAACCATGGGTCGGGGACCGATGACTATCGCGTGCTGATCCCGGTCAGCGCCTTCATTGACGCAGGCGTTACGCCCGATTCTTACGTGACGCTTTATTCAAGCTTTTCCGGATCGAATGGCGGCTTCGAGGAATGGCGTACCATCACCGGTTCGGGTGCCTCGGAAGACAATCCGGCGATCGCGATCGATAAGATAACGGTCGATGGCACAGCATCCGGCGACGGCATAGTGGTGCTGGCCGGTGACGCGATTTCCTGGGAATATACCGTTACCAACACCGGCAACATGGCGTTGTCGGACGTCGTAGTGACGGACGATCAAGGGGTGTCCGTCACAGAAGTTCTTGGAGCCGACAACTCTCACAACGTCGGCGATATCAACAACAATGACCTCCTTGACGTCGGCGAGATCTGGAAGTTCACCGGTTCTGGCCAGGCGATTATCGGCGACTATGCCAACATCGGTTCAGTGTCCGCCTCGTCCAATGGCACCACGGTGAACGACACCGATGAATCCAGCTATTTCGGCGCCGATCCCGAGATCGCCATCAACAAGGTGACGGTGGATGGCGGGACCAAGGGCGACGGCCTCAACATCCTGTCGGGCGAAGCCATCTCCTGGGAGTACACCGTCACCAACGTTGGCAATGTCGCGCTGTCTGGTGTGACGGTTACCGACAGCGATTCTGGTGTGACACCAGTTGCTGTGCTTGCCGATGCCACTCACAACATCGGAGACACTAATCTGAACGGCAAGCTCGATCTCGACGAGGCTTGGATCTACACGGCCAGTGGTGTCGCGGGGAAGGGCTCCTATAGCAACATCGGCACGGCCTCGGGTTCATTCACTGACGACGCCAGTCACACCGGCAGCGATACCGCAACTGACGGCTCCAGCTACTTTGGTGCCGATCCGCACATCACACTCGACAAAAAGACCAACGGCGTCGATCATGATCTCAACATCTTCCAGGGTCAGGCGGTCACCTGGACCTACGATGTCACCAATGACGGCAATGTCGCGCTCGCCAATGTGGTCGTGAAGGATGACAACGGTACTCCGCTCAATCCTAGTGACGACTTCAATGCTTCGGCAATCACCAGCGGCGGGTTCAATACCGGCGACACCAACGGCAACGGTCTGCTCGATGTCGGCGAGACTTGGCACTACAAGGCTACCGGCACGGCGCAACTGGGCAGCTACGTCAACAACGCGACGGCCACGACCGACGCGTATACGGACACCGCCGGCCATTCGCGCACGCCGAGCGCCACCGACAGCAGCGACTATGAGGGTTTCTCCAACAAGGCCCTGACGCAGGGCTTCTGGGGAAGTCACTCCGATGCCTGGGACAATGTCGCCAACAACGAAGGCAATCCGACCAAGAGCGCCTTCGCCAGTCACGTTTTGTCCAGTCTGGATATCAATCCGCGCAGCGATGGCTATTTGCTGCTGGGTGACAGTAACGGCAATGGCACGGCAGACGCTAACGAACACACCCTGCTGATTTCGATAAGCTTGGCGAAATCCATTGAATCGTCCTCGACCAGCGGTGACGCCAGAGTGATCATGCTGCAGCAGGCGATTGCCGCTCAGCTCAATATCGACAACCACGTCGCCCAGCCTAACGATCTGGTCGGCGAGGCAGTGATGTGGCTGACCGGTCAGGGCGCCTGGGCAAACCTCGGCGTCAATGTCGACACCAATAGCGACGGCATCGTCGACCAGAACGGCTCGGCGCTCGGGGGCAGTGCTGTAAAGACCAGCTCCACGGCTTGGACCAAATATGTCGACGTTACCGACGCCAGCACGGGCATCACGGACTGGAATGGGGGCAAAGAAGCCGACGGCGAAGGGCTGAAGAACGCCCTGATGTGGTTCAACCAGGGCCAGTTGGTGACCTCCGGCCCCGGCGGCCATGTCGCCTGGTTCAACGGCACCAGCATCATCGACGAGCACCCGAATACGCTTGACCAATTCTGGGTGACGCTGCACGAAGTCGGAGGACTGACGGGCATCAGCTGAGCGGAACAATCAGGCCTGGCGAAAAACCGACATGGCAACAACCGGCATGTTCGGCACAGGGCAGGCGAGGGCGAGGCTGGCGGGCCTCGTCCTTCTCGTCCTTGGCGTGGCGATTGTTGCGGCCGGATCGCTCTCGGGGGGCACGGTGTTGGGCGCAACGGCGATCGCCGGTTTCGGTGGTCTGGTTTTGTTTCGTGCCCGTCCTGCTGATTTCGGCGAGCGTGACGCGGCTGCCAAAGTTGCCGCGTCCACCCGGCCGGCCGCAAAGCCGACTAAGCGCCCGCCTGGCTCAGAGCTTGCTGAGGCCCTTCGCGCCTGCCGCTCCGCTTTCCTTGCGGTCGGGCTGTTCAGCGGCATCCTTAACGTTCTGATGCTCGCCGGCTCGCTCTATATGCTCGAGGTCTATGATCGCGTGCTGCCGAGCCGCAGCCTGCCGACGCTGGCTGGCCTCTCCATCCTGCTCCTCATTCTCTATAGCGGACAGGGAGTGCTCGAATTCGTGCGCGGACGCGTGCTCGTCCGCATCGGCGGGGCTCTTGACGAGGCGCTCGGCGGCCGAGTCTATCAATCAATCCTGCGTCTGCCCCTCAGGACGGGCCGCGACAGCGACAGCTTGCAGCCGATGCGCGACCTCGACAGCGTCCGCGTCTTCCTGTCGGGCAGCGGGCCAACGGCGCTTTTCGACCTGCCATGGCTGCCGCTCTATCTGTTTATCATATTCATGTTCCACTGGCTGCTCGGCGTGACGGCGCTGGTCGGCGCGGTCGTGCTGGTCGCGCTGACGATCATGGCCGAACGGCTGACGCGAAAGCCGGTTTCGTCCGGAACGTCGAGCGGCATCCGCCGCAACGGCCTGGTCAGCGCCGCCAATCGCAACGCCGAGGTCGTTGCCGCCATGGGCATGGCAGGCGGTCTGACCGCGCGGTGGGAAGACGCCAACCTCGATTACATCGCCGAGCAGCGCAAGGTGAGCGACGTGGCCGGCGGCTTCGGCGCGATATCGAAGGTCCTGCGCATGCTGCTGCAGTCGTCGATGCTCGGCCTCGGCGCCTGGCTGGTCATCGAGGGGCAGGCAACGGCGGGTATTATCATCACCGCCTCGATCCTCAGCGGCCGCGCGCTGGCTCCGGTCGATCTTGCGATCGCCAACTGGAAGGGCTTCGTCACCGCGCGCCAGGGCTGGCAGCGGCTGAACAGGGTGCTGGCGGCGCTGCCGGCTGAAACCGAGCCGATGTTGCTGCCGCCGCCGAGCGCGAATGTCGGCATGCAAAACGTCTCGGTCGGCGCCCCGGGCACGCAGAGACTGCTGGTCCACGACGCAAGCTTCGCTCTGGAGGCGGGCCACGGCGTCGGCATCATCGGACCGAGCGGGTCGGGAAAGTCCACGCTGGTGCGCGCGCTTGTCGGCGCCTGGCAACCGGTCGCCGGCCGCATCAAGCTGGATGGCGCAGACCTCGATCAATGGTCGCAGGCGGAGCGCGGCCGCCATATCGGATACCTGCCGCAAGATGTCGAGCTCTTCGCCGGCACCGTGGCCGAGAACATCGCGCGCTTCGAGCCGGACGCGGACGCCGGCGCCATCATCGCCGCGGCGAAGGCAGCGGGCGCGCACGAGCTGATCGTCGGTTTTCGCGAAGGCTACGAGACCGAGATTGGCGAGCACGGCGAGGCGGTCTCGGCCGGTCAGCGCCAGCGCATCGCGCTGGCGCGCGCGCTCTATCGCGATCCCTTCCTCGTGGTCCTGGACGAGCCGAATTCCAACCTCGACATGGACGGCGAGCAGGCCCTGATCAAGGCCATGTTGGGCGTCCGCGAACGGGGCGGGGTTGTCGTGCTCGTCGCGCACCGGCCGAACGTGCTGGCGGCCGTCGATTTCGTGCTGGCGATGAATCAGGGACGCGTCCATGCCTTCGGCCCGAAAGACGAGGTGTTCGCCAAGATGTTCCCGACGCTGCGGCCGGTGCCGACCAGCGCCCCGCAACTGAGAGTGGCTTCCGACGGTCCCCATCTGGCCGTTGCCGACGGAACCGAGGCAGGGCGCTGACATGGCTATATCAGGCGCTTCGCATTTATCCATCCGCTTCTACACGCGGCTTGGCGTCGGCGTGGTGCTCCTGCTTGCGGGCGGCGTCGGCGGCTGGGCATCGGTCACCGAGATCGCCGGCGCGGTCATCGCCCCCGGCGCCCTCGTCGTCGATTCCCACGTCAAGGACGTGCAGCATTCCACCGGCGGCATCGTTGCGGAGATCGACGCCCGGGACGGCGACCACGTGAAAGCGGGAGATCTTCTGGTCCGTCTCGACCGCACCGTGCCGGCAGCCAACCTTGGCGTGGTGAGCAAGGCGCTCGACCAGCTCGCCGCGCGCAAGGCGCGCCTCGATTCGGAGCGCCGCGGCAGCGACGCCATCATCTTTCCGAACGAGCTTTTGGACCGCATTGCCGATCCTGACGTCGCCGAGGCGGTGGCAGGCGAAAAGCAGCATTTCGAGACACGGCGCACGTCCCGCGCCGGCCAGAAGAGCCAGCTTGAGGAGCGCATCGCGCAACTCGAGAAGGAGATCACCGGCGACACGGCGCAGGCTGAGGCCAAGAGCAAGGAGATAGAGCTGGTGCAGAAGGAGCTTGCCTCGGTGCGTACGCTCTGGGCCAAGAAGCTCATTTCCATCGACCGGCTGACCCAGACCGAGCGAGAGGCCACGCGCCTCGACGGCGAGCGCGGCCAGCTAATTGCGGCCCAGGCTCAGGCGCAGGGACGGATTGCCGAGATCAAGCTGCAGATCATCCAGATCGATCTCGACCTCAGCACCGAAGTGAACAAGGACCTGCGCGACGTCGACGGCCAGATGGGCGAGCTTCTGGAGCGCAAGGTCGCCGCCGAGGACCAGTTGAAGCGGGTCGACATCCGCGCGCCGCAAGACGGCATCGTGCAGCAGTCGATCGCCTATACGATCGGCGGCGTGGTGAAGCCGGGCGAGACGATCATGCAGGTCGTGCCCGACAATGACAGCCTTGCGGTGGAAGCCAAGATCGCGCCGAGCGACATCGACCAGCTGTGGGTCGGCCAGCCCGCTTCGCTGCGCTTTTCGGCCTTCAACCAGCGCACCACACCGCAGATCAACGGCGTCGTCGAGCGGACCTCGCCCGACATCACCACCGACCAGCGCACGGGCGTCAGCTATTACACGGTGCGCATTACCACGACGGCCGCCGAAGTCGCGCGGCTCGGCGAGGTCAAGCTGGTTCCCGGCATGCCGGTGGAATCCTTCATCAGGACCGAGGATCGCTCGGTGATGTCTTATCTGGTCAAGCCGCTGCAGGATCAGATCAGCCGGGCATTTAGACAGTAGGCCACCAGTACGTTTCACCGTTCCATGGAAACGGCGAAACGCCTATCTCTTTGTTTTGACGCAATTCCGGACGGAAAACCGCCCCTCTAGAGCATGATCCCGAAAAGTGGGAACCGGTTTTCGGAGAAGATCATGCTCCAACAAAGAGTTAGATCAGGATGGCGATTCAACGAAACGTCATCCTGATCTAGTCTAAGCTTTCGCGACCGCCCTGTATTCCATCGCCACCACGCCATTGCTGAACGGCACGGCCGAAACAAGCTCGAGCGCTGTCGGTTTATCCGAAGGAAAGAGCCGTTCGCCCTGGCCTGCGGCTGCCGGATAAACGAGCAGTCTGAGGGTATCGACAAGGCCAACGCCGAGCAGTTGCCGGGCGAGATTCACGCTGCCATGCACATAGATGTTGCCGCCGCTTCGTTGCTTCAGCCGGGTGACCGCATCGGTAAGGGGGCCTTCGAGCAATTCGGCCGGATGCCAATCGAGGCCTTTCAAGGTCGTCGAGGCGACATATTTCGGCAGTGCGTTGAAGCGGTCGGCGAAGTCGCCTTTTTCGGCAGGCCAGTGGCCGGCAAAGATTTCGTAGGTGACGCGTCCGAGAAGCATGGCGCCGCTGTCGGCAAGCTCATCCTCCTTGAATGCCTGCATCTCATCGTTCCAGGCGACGTTCGGCAGCCTCTCGTGCTCGGCGACGCCGTCGATGCTGATGAATTCGGTGACGATGAGCTTTCTCATGGCATCCTCTATTTGGTCAGGTCTCGCACCATAGGACGGCCACGCCGGCGCGTTCCCGACAAAATAAAAAAGCCCGCCGGAATGACCGACGGGCTTTCGCTTTGGCTGGAGGCCTTGGCTTAGTTGAACTTGTACTTGGCGTCGATCCGCACGGTGTGGAAGGACGGCGTCGCCATCGCGAGACCGCTCGGGATCGGCAATGCATCCGAGAAGTCTTCCTTCTCGAATTGCGAGTAACGGTATTCGATGCCGACGGTCATCTTGTCCGACAGGGCAGTTTCCAGGCCCGCGCCGACCGAGAAGCCACTGGAGCCCCAATCGGCGTCGAGCGGTGCCGGAGCATCGAGCTTGAAGTGCTGCCAGCTGTAGCCAGCGAGCGCGTAGGCCAGCGTCGCCTCGTTGACCTTCATGCCGATGCGGCCGAGCACGTCGAAACCATAATCGGTATTGAGGTTGATCGAATCGACACCCAGGAACCCGCCCAGCTCAAGCTTCGACTTGATACCGGAGAGACGCGCGTCGACGAGGCCGCCGACCACCCAGCTGCCCATGTCCTGGTCGTAGCCGATGCTGGCTTCGCCGAACACGCCTTCGCCGCCGAGGCCATTGAACTTGGCGCTGGCGAGCGGCGGAATCTCGATCTGGTGCACGACCGCGCCGGCACCGAGCCCACCGCCGACATAGAAGCCGGTCCAGTTGTAGGAAGGCGTCTCGAAGCTGGCGCCGCCGCCGTCATTGGCGTTGAAGCGATAGCTGGCGGCGACCTCGAACGTATGGCGCGAGGTGTCCAGGTTGAGCGTGCCGTCCGGTGCCAGGAATCCGGCATCCGAGAGCAGGCTGTCGTTGGTGCTGAAGCGGGTGTAGCGGTACTCGCCCTTCAGCGTCCAGTTGCTGTTGATCGCCGTTTCAACGCCGGCGCCGACAAAGTAGCCGCCCTGGTCCCAATCGAAACCGAAGCCGGTATTGGTGTCGAGCTTGTACTTCTGCCAGGCATAGCCGCCCAGGACATAGCCCAGCGTGGTCGGCGTCAACAGGTAGCCGGCGCGAACGCCAACATCGAAGCCGTAAGTTTCCTTGATATCGGCATTGAGGCCGCCGGCATCGAGCGAAGTCTTGATCGTGCCGACATGCGCGTCGATCAGGCCGCCGAGCAGGAAGCGCTGCGAGACCATGTAATCATAGCCGGCAGTCACTTGGCCATAGACGCCTTCGCCACCGATGCCGTTCAGCGAAACAGGCACAAAATCGCTGCTGAGCTTGTGCACATTGGCGCCGGCGCCGAGGCCGAAGCCGACATAGATGCCGCTCCAGTTGAAGCCCGGAGCCGCCTGCTCCTGGACCACGTCGGCGGCCTGCGCGGCCGACATCAAAGCGACGGCCGAAACGGCGCCCAGCAAAACGGATTTCACGGAAATACGAAGAAGCATAGCCCATAACCCCAAGTTAAAACCCGACGAGGTTCTAGCAGGGGTTGTCGAATTTTGTCGTGGCAGAAATGCCACACCCGGGGGTAAACTCCCGTAACGGCAGGTATAAACCCGGTGCGCACCCAGAAAAGGTCGGTTTGGCTGCGGGAGGGCGCGGTTTCTGGTCCGGCCACTTGTTCGACGCTGGACCAGTTTCACGAAATAGGCCTTGCGCGATCGCGACGCGTGGTTTCGGACCAGGCGCGCATGCGTCTCCCCAACGAGCACCTTCACCACTCTGAGCCGGGTCTCGCTGGTGGAGGCTGCGCCTCGGGGACGCTGAACGGATGAATCGGGTTCGAATATTCTGTCAGTTTCTTAGGAGGCGGGTAGGCGAGTTTCCATCCATGCCAGAAGGGACAGCCGGCGAGGGATTGCCGCATCCGCTTTGATCCTCGCCCGCGGGCTGGCCGGCGTAGCGGGTGGGGATACGTTGGCAGAAGCGGGCCAGGTGAAATCGTGATTGCCAGAAGTGGGGGATAATGACGGCGTCCACCACGGCTCACTTGCACAACTGTGTGGTGTGAAAATAGCATCGAAAAAGTTGGGTTATGATCGCTATTTGGGCGGGGGGTATGGTATGCCAATCAAATCTAAGGATGGCGGATATCCGGTTAGATTCAGTGTTCCAGGCCAGCGCTGGAGTAAAAAATTTCGTAGCCAGGACGAACTGCGTTCGTTCTTAACGTCTGAAATCAGACACTGGCAGGAACAAAATCAGCCCAAAGAATTCCCGCTTCCGGGTGGCTCACAAGGCCTTGCCTTCCTAGATCCGCTGACAACCGCAATCTTCAGCGAATCCATGAACACAGGTCCTCATGCGGAAGATGCGCTCAGGATTCTTGAGGAGCGAGGTGCCATACTAAGTGAGGGGTTGTATGGCCGCTTCCTTTCCAAGCTGCGATCTGAGAAACCTAAGCTGTATCCTGGCGCCGTAGCAGCCATTGCTGCCGCGCTTGGCCCACAGAATGCGTGGCCCGACCAGGGCAATCGTCAGCCATTCCCCTGGGCCGTGTGGCTATCGGGCTTGGGCGCGCTCTTAGAACTGGTGCCATTACGGGCGGCAAAGCCGGAAGCGGATCAGTTGGCTAGCGTCGTGTCGGACGCTCTCGCCCATAGAGACGAAGTGCAGGAAATGAAGCACGCTTTCGAGACCTGGAGCTCGAAAACTCAAAGCGATACAGGAACAGAAATCGAAACCTTCCGGCAACGCTCGGCCGATGCTGTAAAATTTGCACAGGCCCAATTGGCCCAGGCGTTAGCTGACTCCAGCACGCGCATATTGGAACTTGAAGATAAGGTGCGAAGGCGCCTCGTTTTGGAGGCACCGACGACATACTGGTCAAAAAAGGCAAACGGCCACGTTTCGATAGCGTTCGGATTCGGTGCGTTGTTTCTGCTCGGGTTAGGAGGCGGAATATATTGGCTTACGCACTACGGTGTTGATCTGGTGGCAGACGCCCATCGACGCATCGTCGGAGACGCTCAGGACCCGGGTCTGCTCGCCCTTGTACCACTGGCGTTCATTACACTCCCTACGCTGGCCTTCGCATGGCTGCTGCGGCACGTCAGCCGGGTGATAGTGCAGAATCTGGCCCTGGGTGCCGATGCGAGGCTTCGAGGAACCATCGCAACGACATATAGCGCACTCACGGTCGACCAAGCTGCGACACCCGCTGAGTTGGCGATCGTTTTCAATGCACTGTTCCGGCCGGTGGATGGCAGTACTCATTCTGAAATTGCTCCGCCCAATTTGGCCGACCTGATGGAGCTAGCGAAGAAATAGATACTGCAGATGCCATCGGTCGTTCATCCCCCTCGAAACTGGGGAATCGGAGCCGGCCTGGACTGAGTTCTCGATTTTGTGCCGTACGGTTCGGCAGTTAATTCCAGGAAAGCATTATAGAAGATCATGGCATTTGGGGTTTTCATTCACCGCTCCGATTCGATCTACCACGACAGCCCCGCTGAGCAGTACCAATTCCCTCGCCAGTATCTGCGCCGTGTCGAAGCCTGCGTCGGCGATTGGATCATCTATTACGAACCCAGCAAAGTGGCCGAGACGCGCGGTTACTTCGCGATGGCCAAGGTCCAGCAGGTCATTCCCGATCCCGCGGCGCCTGACATGTACCTCGCTCTGATTGAACCCGGAACCTACCTCGATTTCGTCAATCCTGTTCCATTCAACGGGGCAGACGGTTTGGTCGAACGAGGTCTGCTCAATAACGAGGGCAGAATATCCGGCCGTGCCCAATCCGCCGTCCGCGCACTCAGTCCTGCCGACTTCAACCGCATCATCGATCTGGCTTTCGACACGAGTGAGGTGGTGCTCCCGCGCATCGGCGTGGGCTTTAAAGAGGAGCAGGCGCCATTTCAGTTTGAGCAGAGCCGCGACCGGGTGAACTACATCGGATCGCGGATAGTCCGGGATCGCATCTTTCGCCGCATCGTTTTGCGCGCGTATGACGAGCGCTGCGCGATCACAGGGCTGAAGCTGATCAATGGCGGCGGCCGAGCCGAGGTCTCAGCCGCTCATATCCGGCCGGTCGAAAATAGCGGCCCGGACGTCATCAACAACGGCATCGCGCTGTCGGGCACAGCGCATTGGATGTTCGACCGCGGTTTGATCAGCCTATCCGATGACCTGGAGATCCTGATCTCGCGCCAGGTCAACGACCTCGACAGCGTGCATGGGTTCATCAACAAGACGCGTCGCGCGCTTCAGCCGAGCCGGCAGTCTGAACGACCGCATCCTCGGTTCTTGCAATGGCACCGGGAGCATTGTTTCAAGCAATAGGCTGGGCCGCCGGGCTCGTTTCCTCTCGCCACCACGTTTGGATTGCGAACGTCGGAGGCACTAGCCTACAATTGCTACAAGTCATCATAAATTGATTGGGCGATTCCATGGCGCAACTGACGACCACTGAGATGGCGTTGATTGACGGCATTTTCGGAATGTACAGCGGCTATGTGCTGGATTTCAGTAACGATCGGTTCGCAGCGTTTTTTAATCGTGATCTAAAGATCGACATCTACCATGACCGCTACGCAATGTATGGAACGTCGAAGGGAAAACACTTCCGCGCCTTCATTGAGATTGCGCCCAACGCCGACGTAGTGCGGGCGCTCACGGCTCTGTGGGAATATCGCGAAGCCGGTATGCTCGATCGCGGCGAGGCTGAGAATGTCCCTAATGCCCGGCAACGCCTCAGCAACCTGCTTATCAAACTCGGAGGCAAACCGTTGCTGGCAGATCCAAGCGCCGTGCAACCATCTGCACCTGAGCCGAAAGGGCCAAACGATGGTGTTCTGGCGGCATTGGAGCAGGAATTTTTGGCGATGGCAGCGATGGACGAGGCGCCGCAGCAGCGAGGCTATGCGTTCGAGCGCTTTCTCAAACGCTGGTGCGACGTGTGGGGTCTGGATGCACACGCCTCTTTCCGGACAGCCACTGAACAGATCGACGGCTCATTTCAACACGAGGGCAGCACCTATCTGGTCGAGGCTAAGTGGCATACACGTCCGGTCGACGCCGCATCGCTGCACGGCTTCCAAGGCAAGCTACTTGAACGTCCGGACTGGACTAGGGGGCTCTATGTCTCATATGGCGGTTTTTCCGGTCAGAGCTTCGAAGCCTTCACCGCGCGTCGCTTGATCATGATGGACGGTGCTGACGTCTATCACGCACTCAACCGGCGGTTAGACTTGGGGGAGGTCATCCGCAAGAAGGTGCGGTACCACTCCGAGCGGCGACAGCCTTTCGCACGGGTGACCGACCTATTTTCAGCGTAAGATGAGATACTGAAGCTATTGCTACGCACCTGCGACCTCCGCTTGGCACCAGTGTGTCTCAACCCCCTTGCCAACCCCGCCGCCTTCCCCTAATCTCCGCTTGAGAAAACCTTTTCCCAACCCGCTTCGCGTCCGCTGACTCACCCGTCATCACCGCGCTGGGCGGGAAGAGAAAACCTTTTCCCAGCTAGGGGAATTCGCCGCGACCATGTCCGCCGACGCCGAGCCTGCGCCAGTTTCCGCCAAGCCGCCGGTCACGCTGCGCGAGGTCGCCGCCGCGGCCGGCGTCAGCGTGGCGACGGCGTCGAAGGCGCTGAACGGGCAGGGGCGGATGACGGCGGAAACGCGCGAGCGCATCCGCGAGACGGCGCGGCTGCTCGGCTTCCGGCCGAACAGCCTGGCGCAGAGTCTGTTGCGAAAACGCTCCTTCACCGTCGGCCTGCTCACCAACGATACCTATGGCCGCTTCTCGCTGCCGCTGATGGCCGGCGTTTCGGATGCGCTGGTCGACAAGGGCGTGTCGGTGTTCCTGTGCAACGTCGAGGACGACCAGCGGCTCGGCCAGCTGCATGTCGAGGCCATGCTCGACAAGCGCGTCGACGGCATCGTCGCCACCGGAAAACGCATCGACCGCCATCTGCCGGTCGATCTCTCCAACCTGCGCATTCCGGTCGTCTACGCCTTCACCCAGCCGGATCCCGGCGCGGTTGGGCTCGTTTCCGATGACGCCGGCGGCGCGCGGCTGGCGGTGGAGCAGTTCTTGCGGCTCGGGCGCCGCCGCATCGCCCATGTCAGCGGCCCGGCGAGCTTCGCGGTGGTGCACACGCGGGCAGGGGCCTACCGCGACGTCCTGAGGGAGAACGGCTTGCCCGCAGCCGAGCCGCTGCTCGGCGCCTGGTCGGAGGCCTGGGGCCACGATGCGGTGGCAAGACTGTTCGGCAAGGCGGGCAGGGAAGGATGGCCGGACGCCGTCTTCTGCGGCAACGACCAGATTGCGCGCGGCGTCATCGATGCGCTGCGCGAGCGCGGTATCCGCGTGCCCGAGGATGTCGGCATCATCGGCTTCGACAATTGGGAGATCGTGGCCGAGGCGACGCGCCCGCCGCTGACCTCGATCGACATGAACCTGGCGAGCCTCGGCCGCGAGGCCGGGCTTGCCCTGCTTTCGCTCGTCGACGGCCACCCGGCCGCGCCGGGCATCAGGAAACTGCCGTGCCGGCTGGTGGTGCGTCAGTCATGCGGCAGTCCGCCGCAATGAAGCAACAAGGCTACGCGCCGGTTAGACCGGGCGGCGTGGCCAAAACAGGGAGGAGAACCATGAGGAGGAGTAAAATGAAGACCATGTTTGCCAAGCTGGCTTTGGCCGCGGCCGTCATCGGCGGCGGCCTGCAGGCGGCGTCCGCCGAGACCGCCAACATCTGGGTGCGCGCTGACGGCTCGAATTTCATGCCGCGCATCGTCGACGCCTTCAACAAGGCCAACAAGGACCAGATCAAGCTAGACATCATTCCCAACGCCGAGATCATCCCGAAATATGGCGCCGCCGCCGCCGGCGGCACCGCGCCCGACGCGCTCTCGCTTGACCTGATCTACACGCCGTCCTTCGCCGCCGCCGGCCAGTTGGAGGACATCACCGATTGGGCGAAATCCTTGCCCTATTTCGCCAGCCTGTCGCCGGCGCATGTGAAGACCGGCACGTATAAGGACCGCATCTACGGCCTGCCGTTCTCGGCCGACGCCTCGGTGCTGATCTGGAACAAGAAGCTGTTCAAGCAGGCCGGGCTCGACCCCGAGAAGGGACCGACCAACTGGGCCGAGATCGAGGCCGACGCCGAGAAGGTCAACGCGCTCGGCGGCGACATCAAGGGCTTCTATTTCTCCGGCAATTGCGGCGGCTGCAACATCTTCACCTTCACGCCGCTGATCTGGGCCTCCGGCGGCGACATCCTGTCCGAGGACGGCTCGAAGGCGACGCTGGACAGCCCGCAGCTGCGCGGCGCGATCAATCTCTACCGTTCGATGGTCAAGAAGGGCCTGGTGCCCGAGGGCGCGCAGACCGACACCGGCGCCAACTTCTTCGCCGCCTTCGCCGGCGGCAAGATCGGCATCTCGCCGTCCGGCGCCTTCGCCATCGGCGCGCTCAACACGCAATACCCGGACGTCGACTACGGCATCACCTTCCTGCCGGGCAAGGATGGCGGCTGGTCGTCCTTCGCCGGCGGCGACAATTTCGTCGTCACCAAGGGCACCAAGAAGATCGCCGTGGTGAAGGAGTTCCTCGACTTCGCCTATTCGCTGGAAGGCCAGACCATTCTGGCCAAATATGGCAGCCTGCCGGTGCGAAACGACATCGCCAAGGACGCGCTGAAGGATCTCGACCCGCGCTATCAGGTGGCGGCCGAGGCGATGGCCAAGGGCAGGACGCCCTATTCGGTGGTGTTCAACGACCTGATCAACTCGGCCAACGGGCCGTGGACGCAGATGATCAACGAGGTGTTCTTCGGTGACGATGTCGACGGCGCCATCAAGAACGCGCAGGAGACGATGCAGTCGATTATCGACCAGGCGCCGAACAAGTAGACACCAGGGCCAGCCGGCGGCGAGGATAGCGCAACGCCTCGCCGCCAAGGCTCTGACCGGCCGCCCGCCCCGTCTCCCTGGCCGGGCGGCCGGGGACTGCATCGCTGAATGGCAGGGTTTTATCGCGTTGAGAAAGCACGCTCACCAATTTGCGGCGCCGCGAGGTTCGCTCCCCCTTCTCCCCTTGTGGGAGAAGGTGTCGCCGAAGGCGACGGATGAGGGGTGTTCCAGCGGAGTGATGCGTTGGCGTTCCCTGGAACACCCCTCGTCCGTCTCGGCGCTACGCGCCGATCCACCTTCTCCCACAAGGGGAGAAGGGGGAGCCCAGCCATGACCGCCATCACCGCAACCTCCGCTCCCGCCCGCTCACGCATCGGCGTCAGCCGCCGGCAATGGGTGGGCCTGCTCTATGTCCTGCCGGCCGTCGCCCTGGTCACCGTCTTCTTCGTCATCCCGCTCGGCATGACCGCCTGGATGTCGCTCCACAATTGGCCGCTGATGGGCGAGCATGCCTTCATCGGCCTCGACAACTACTTTGCCATCCTGCGCGACACGCGCTTCTGGAATGCGCTGAAATTCACCTTCTACTACACGGTGATCGTCACCATCGCGATCTTCGCCGTCGCCTTCCCGCTGGCGATCTTCATCGAAAAGCCGCGCCCGCTCACCAATCTCTACCGCACCGCCTTCTTCATGCCGGCGGTGGTCGGCTTCGCCTCGGCGAGCCTGCTCTGGTCCTGGTTGCTCAACGTCGATTCCGGCCTGTTCAGCCCGGCCGCCTTCGATCTCGGCCTGACCGCGAAGAAGGTCAATCTTCTCGCCACGTTCCAGCCGGCCTTCTGGTCGATCATCGCCATGGTGGTCTGGAAGGTCGCCGGCTTCACCATGATCATCCTGATGACCGGCCTGCAATCGATCCCGCAGGACCTGCAGGAGGCGGCGGTCATCGACGGGGCAGGGCCGTTCGCAAGGTTCCGGGCCATCACCTTGCCGCTGATGCGCCGCACGCTGGCGCTGGCGCTGATCCTGTCGGTGGCGGGCTCGATCCTCGCCTTCGACCAGTTCTACATCATCCTGCGCGGCGGCCCGCGCAACCAGACGCTGACGGCGGTCTACTGGATCTTCAACCAGTCCTTCGTCTCGTTCAAGCTTGGCTACGGCGCCGCGCTCTCGATGGTGCTGCTGGTCATCCTGGTGGCGCTCAGCCTCATCCAGCTCTGGCTGCTGCGCAAGCCGGAGGGGCTCGACTGATGGCCGAGGCGATGTCGCAAAATCGGAAAGTCGGCTTCAGCCTCGCCAGGCACTCCACCGGCACCATCGCCTCGGTGCTGTTCCTGGCGCCGATCGTCTGGACCGTGCTGTCGACCTTCAAGCCGGCGCAGGAAGCGCGCCAGCCGCCGCTGCCGCCCTGGCCGACCACCGGTTTCTCGATCGAGAATTATCAGACGTTGAACTCCTTCGGCGACGGGCTCTGGGTCTCGGCGCAGAACAGCATCTATGTCTCGGTTATGACGGTGCTGCTCTCGGTGCTGGTCAGCGTGCTCGCCGGCTACGGTTTCTCGCGCTTCCGCTTTCCGTTCCGGGATTTCTTCTTCATCCTGATCCTGTCGACGATCATGATCCCGTTCCAGTCGATCCTGACGCCGATCTTCCTGGTGCTGACGAAGCTCGGTCTGCACAACACGCTGACCGGGCTGGTCTGCGTCTACGTCACGCTGCAGCTGCCTTTCTCGATCTTCATGATGCGCAACGCTTTCGACGCCGTGCCGCGCGAGATCGAGGAGGCCGCGCGCATGGATGGCGCCAACAATGTCACCATGCTGATCAAAGTCATGCTGCCGCTGGTCTGGCCCGGCGTCGTCACCATCGCGCTGTTCGCCTTCCTCGGCGCCTGGAACGAGTTCCTGGCAGCCCTTGTGCTGATGACCGACCAGTCCAAATTCACCCTGCCGGTGATGATGACCGCCCTTCAGTCCGGCCGCTTCGGCGCGATTGACTGGGGCGCGGTGCAGGCCGGCGTCACGGTGATGATGGTGCCCTGCCTGATCCTGTTCCTGGCGCTGCAGCGCTTCTACATCCGCGGCCTCATGGCCGGGGCCGTCAAGTAATTCGAATGGAGTGAAATCATGACCGCATCGCAGCCCGCCGCGCAGCCCTCCGCCAGGCCGAAGCTCGCCTTCCGCCCGTTGCCAGTACCGCAGGTCGATGTCCGCGGCTTCTGGGGCGACCGTGTCGACGCGGTCGCGACGCGCACCGCCGAGATCCTCTACGACCGCTGCGTCGAGGCGCGCATGCTGGAGCAGATCGATCCGGACGTGCCGTCGCCGGGCGTCGTCATTCCCTTCCATTCGCCGTCGCCGGACGAGGCAGCCAATCCTACCTTCACCGGCTCGACTGTGACGACACAGATGTTCTGGGACTCCGACTGGGGCAAGACCATCGAGACCGCGGCCTATTCGCTCTACCGTCGCCGCAATCCCGAGCTCGAGAAGAAGATCGACGCCGTCATCGACATGTACGAAAAACTGCAGCAGGAGGACGGCTATCTCTCCAGCTGGTACCAGCGCATCCAGCCGGGCCTGCGCTGGACCAACCTGCGCGACTGCCACGAACTCTACTGCGCCGGCCACCTGATCGAGGGCGCGGTCGCTTATTATCAGGCGACGGGAAAGCGCAAGCTGCTCGACATCATGTGCCGCTACGCTGACCACATCGCCTCGATGTTCGGCCCCGAGCCTGGCAAGAAAAATGGCTATTGCGGCCATGAGGAAATCGAGCTGGCGCTGGTCAAGCTCGCTCGGGTGACTGGCGAGAAGAAGTACATGGACCTGGCGAAATATTTCATCGACCAGCGCGGTCAGCAGCCGCATTATTTCGACGAGGAGGCGCGCGCCCGCGGCGCCGATCCCAAGGCCTATCACTTCAAGACCTATGAATACAACCAGTCGCACAAGCCGGTGCGCGAGCAGGACAAGGTCGTCGGCCATGCGGTGAGGGCGATGTATCTCTATTCCGGCATGGCCGACATCGCCACGGAATATGGCGACGACACGCTCAGGGTCGCGCTTGACCGCCTGTGGGACGATCTCATGACCAAGAGCCTCTACGTCACCGGCGGCCTCGGTCCGTCGGCGCACAATGAAGGTTTTACGAGCGACTACGACCTGCCCAACGACACCGCCTATGCCGAGACCTGCGCTTCGGTGGGCCTGGTGTTCTGGGCAAGCCGCATGCTCGGCATGGGTCCGAACGCCCGCTACGCCGACATGATGGAACGGGCGCTTTACAACGGCTCGATCTCCGGCCTGTCGCTCGACGGCTCGCTGTTCTTCTACGAGAACCCGCTGGAGAGTCGCGGTGGCCACCATCGCTGGAAATGGCACCGCTGCCCGTGCTGCCCGCCCAATATCGGCCGCATGGTGGCCTCCATCGGCAGCTATTTCTACAGCCTAGCCGACGATGCGCTGGCGGTGCATCTCTATGGCGATTCGACTGCGCGCTTCGAGATCGCCGGCCGGCAGGTGACGCTCGTCCAGACCAGCAGCTATCCCTGGGACGGCGCGATTGCGATCGAGATCGGGCCGGAGGCGCCCGTAGAGTTCACGCTTCACTTGCGCATACCCGCCTGGTGCCGCAAGGCGGCTTTGCGTGTCAACGGCAAGCTCGTCGATCTGGAAGCGGCGACGGTCGACGGCTATGCCGCGATCCGCCGCGAATGGCGCCAGGGCGACAAGGTCGAGCTCGACCTCGAAATGTCGATGGCGCGCCTCTTCGCCAATCCGCAGGTGCGCCAGGACATCGGCCGCGTGGCGCTCGCGCGCGGCCCGCTGATCTATTGCGTCGAGGAGACCGACAATGGCGGCGGGCTACATCGCATAGCGCTGCCGCGCGAGGCAAGGCTCGAGGCGCACAAGGAGCCAAACCTGCTCGGCGGCGTCGTCACGCTTTCGGCCATCGGCAGCCGGGCCGAAACGGAAAACTTGGGCCGCGATCTCTACCGCCCTGAGCCGCCGGCGACCGAGGAGACGAAACTCAAGGCCATTCCCTATTTCGCGTGGGATAATCGGGATCCCGGCGAGATGCTGGTGTGGCTGAGGGAAGGCTGAAAGCGGCCTCTCTCAAAGATGCACGAAGGCCGTCAGCGGCAGGTGGTCGGAGGCGACCCGCGACAGCGGCGTGTCGTGCGCCTCGACGCCTGAAACCAGGTCGTGCCGGTTGCCCATGATGCGGTCGAGCGCCAGCACCGGCAGGCCGGATGGGAAAGTCGGCACCGCCGGCGTCGGGCCGAAGGTCGTGTGCAGCGTGTTCAACGCCGAGCGGTTGCCGAGCCGCCATTCGTTGAGGTCGCCCAGAAGCAGCGTCGGCCTCTCGTCGGCGCTGCTCATGATGTCGAGCACGACGCGCGCCTGTTCCGAGCGCGAGCGGCGCAGCAGGCCGAGATGGGCGGCAATGACGCGCAGCGACCGTTTCTCGTCGAGATCGATCTCGGCGACCAGCGCGCCGCGCGGCTCCAGTCCGGGCAGCTTGAGCTGGTGGACGTCGCGCACGGTGCCGCGCTTGAACAACAGCACATTGCCGCGCCAGCCATGCCCCTTGCCGTTGCCGCTGACCGGCACTGGCACCAGCCCCGTTTCCAGCTCCAGGCGGGCCAGGTCGAGCAGCCCGGCCCTGTCGCCGAAGCGGTTGTCGGCCTCCTGCAGCGCGATCACGTCGGGGCTCATTTCGCGGATGACGCGCGCCGTCCGTTCAGGGTCAAATCTGCGGTCGGTGCCGATGCATTTGTGGACGTTGTAGGAGGCGACGACGATTTCCGTGTCGTTGACGCGCTTGCGCGGCGTCGCCTTCGCCTTGCGTGCGCTTCTGCTGCGGATCGAGAGCAGCACGGTCTCGGGCAGGCTGCGTCCTTTGATGTCGTCTATCTCCATGATCCCGATGCTCGATTTCCTGCTCTAAAGATAGGGCGATCCCAGCCACAGCAAACGGTCGAAGACGCGGATTGCGAACGGCCTTGCCTTCAGCGTCTGCAGCGTCACCGGCTGCGCGGTCGAGATGGCGGCCGCGATACGGGCGTCGATCTCGGCGGCGAAATTTTTATCCAGCACTTCCAAGTCGATCTCGAAATTCAGCCTCAGCGAGCGGGCGTCCAGATTGGAAGAGCCGACATAGGCCCACACGCCGTCGATCGCCATCAGCTTCGAATGGTCGAACGCGCCTTCGTGGCGCCAGACGCGGCAATAGTGCTTCAAAACCTGGTCGAACTGCGCCGTCATCGCATGGTCGACGAGGAAGAGGTTGTTCACCGCCGGCACGACGATGTCGATTTCGACGCCGCGCCGGCCGGCCGTGGTCAGCGCGCTGATGAACTCCCGGTCCGGCAGGAAATAGGGCGACATGATGCGGATCGATTTGCGGGCGACCGAAAACGCTCCCATCAGCAACTTGAGATTGGTTTCGTTAGACGCGTCCGGCCCGGTCGCGACCGCGCGCACCAGCATCGGCTGCCCTGGCGGCGGCACGACACGCTCGACCTGCCAGGGCCCGTCCTTCAGGGCCTCGTTGCCGGCGAAGCGCCAGTCCTCGGCGGCCACCGAGAACAGATCGGCCACCACCGGCCCGGTGACCTCGAAATGCGTGTCACGCGAACTGTCGGAACCGGCGAGCTCGGCCGAGAATCCCTTGCGGATGTTCATGCCTCCCGTGAACGCCACCGTGCCGTCGATAATCAGTATCTTCCTGTGGGTCCTGAGATTGGCATAGGGAAGTCTCAGGCCCATGACGATGTTGCCGTTGAAGAGATCGACCGTGACGTCGGATTCCCTGAGCTGCTTCAGGATGCTGGGCACCGAATAGCGTACGCCGACGGCGTCGATCAGCACGCGCACGGTGACGCCGCGCTTGACGGCGTTGCCGAGCGACTGGACGAAAAGCGCCCCGACCGCGTCATTGTCGAAAATATAGGTTTCCAGAAGCACGCTTCGTTGCGCCGCATCGATCGCCCGGCACATCGCCGTATAGGCTTCGTCGCCTGTCTTGAGCACGGCGATGGTGTTTCCCGAGGTGAGCGGGCGCCGCGCCACTCTGTCGCCAAGCGTCTTCAGCCCGGTGAAACGCTGGCCGAATTCGGCGTTGATCAAGGCTTCCAGCGCGACGTCCCGGTCATGCCTGGCGGCAGCGGCCTCGGGCGAGACCGGCCGCATGGCGCTGATCGTCGCGCGGCGGATCCGGTTGATGCCGGCAATGGCGTAGATGATCGCGCCGAGGAAAGGCGACAGAAGCATCACGCCCACCCAGCCGGTGGCCGCGCGCACGTCTTCCTTCGTCATGATGGCGTGGACGATGCCCACCGCCGCCATCGCCAGCGACAGGATCAGGATAAGCGTCGACCAGTGACTCGCAATCGCCTCGAACATCGGCCCGACTATTGTGCGAGCCGGCGCGGAAGGCAATGCGGACGGTGAGGCTGGTCCGAAACTCGCCCCGTCGATGGCCCCCCCCGCCGAACACTCGGCAAGGTCAGGCTTGCCGAATGCCCCTGACCGCGTTTGCCTTTGTCGCTATGCGGTCAGCTGTCGGTCGAGATAGTTACGGCTTTCCAGGCATCGATCTCTTGCTGCAGCCGCTGGATTCGCTCGGACACGAGCTTGAGGGCGTCGCTGCCAAGCAGAAGCTGCGGCGGCGGGGCTTCGGTTTCGACCAGGGCCAATACGGCCGTCGCAAGCTTGTCCGGATCGCCAATTTGCTTGCCGCTTTTCGCCTGTCGGGCCTCCCGGATCGGATCGAACAGCGCATCGTAATCGCTGATGGACCTCCCGGTCCGGACCATGGAACGTCCGGCCCAGTCCGTCCGGAAGGAGCCTGGGCAGACGGCGGCAACGCGAACGCCGAATGGGGCCATTTCGGAACGCATCACTTCCGATATGCCCTGGAGCGCGAACTTGCTGCCACAATAGTAAGCGATGCCCGGCATTGTGATCATGCCGCCCATCGACGTGACGTTGACGATGAAGCCGCGGCGTCGCTCGCGGAACCTGGGAAGAAACGCCTTGGCGACCGCCACGGCGCCGAAGACGTTCACATCGAACTGACGCCGCATCTCTTCCAGTGACGACTCTTCAAGCACGCCCTCATGGCCGTAGCCGGCATTGTTGATCAGGACGTCGACAGGCCCGTGCTCTTCCTCCGCCTGCGCGACGACGTCCGGCACGCGGTCGAACTCCGTGACATCGCAGATGACGGTGCGGATCGCCGGAAGGGATCCGGCAAGTGCCGCGCGTGACGTCTCGGTCCGCACGGTGCCAATGACCGTATGGCCCATCTGGATGGCGGCGGAAGCGATGGCGAGGCCGAAGCCGGAATTGGCGCCAGTGATGAAGAAGGTCTTTTTTGCCATGATCTGCGGTCCTTCATTGATGGAGTGCAGCTTGGCAAATAGTATGGTGCGGTAACGTCCACGATTGCGGTTCCTATGAATGGCTTGCCAAATCCTATCAGGGCGGACGTCGGGCGAAGACGAAAGCTGGTCGAGTTGGCCGGAGCTATCGCCGACCGTGTTGGCTATAATGCGACCGCGCTCGAGCGTGTGCGCGTGCTCCGGACCGAGGCGATGCTTCACGACGTCCCGGTACTTTATGAACCGGGTGCGGTGTTTGTCCTGCAGGGAAGCAAGCGAGGCATCCTCGAACGGGAGGTCTACCTGTACGATGAAGACCATTATCTGGCGGTGTCGGTCCCTGTTCCGTTTCGGATGGAATCGACGGCCAGCCCCGATCGTCCTCTGCTTGCGGTCTATGTCGAGTTCGACATGCGGATGGCGGCCGACATTGCCACCCAGCTGGAGATTCATTCGGATGTGGGAAGCGACCGGCCGCGAAGTCTCGTATCGAGCAGGATCGGCTCCGACATCGAGGATGTCCTGCTGCGCCTGCTGACGGCGCTTCGCAATCCTGCCGAGACCGCCGTTCTTGGATCAAGCCTTCTGCGCGAGCTGCACTACCGCGTCCTGATTGGCCCGCAAGGCGGGGCGATAATCGCTGCCTTGCAGCAAAGAGGCAGGTCGGGAAGGATCGTGCGCAGCCTCGCATGGCTGCGGGAAAACTACAGCGCCGAAATCTCGGTCGCCGAGCTCGCGGGACAAGCAGGCATGAGCGTGCCTTCTTACCACGTTCATTTCAAGGAAATGACCGGAAGCAGCCCGATGCAGTACGTGAAAGCCATGCGGCTGCACGAGGCAAGACTGATGATCGCACGCAAGACAACGATCGCTCAGGTCGCGGCTTTGGTCGGATATGCGAGCGCGGCTCAGTTCAGCCGCGACTTCAAGCGGCATTTTGGACGCACGGCTTCTGAGGAGATGAGCTGGGTCCGTCGCCATCTGGGCGAACTCGTCTCGGAAGAGTAGTCCCTATCGCCGCTCAGCGGTCACGGGTCGGCACAGTGTCGCGGCGCGCTAGAGCCGGCGGCAAGGCCGCCGGCCTAGAGCTTCCTGAAAAAACCCGACAGAATGTTCGGACCTGCTTCGCCTGGCCGTAGCCTGATCCCGTCCTCGAAGCAGTTCAGCGTCACGCATTCGAAACCGTTGGCCGCGAGGAGCGCCACCAGCGAGTCGCGGTCGAAGTGATGCAGGTGCTCGTTGGGCAGACGCATGCGCCATTTGGCGAACCACGCGTCGCCCTCGGTGCCGAGCTCGCGCCAGCGGCAATAGGGGACGGCGACAGCCAGGTGGCGGGCCTGAAGCCGGGAAAGGAAGCCGAGATCGGGGATGTGCTCCAGCACGTCGAACATGGCGACGAGGTCCCAGGCGCCGGCGAGCGCCTCATCCCAATCGACGAAGCGGACACCCTTGGGCAGTGGGAATTCAGCGATATCGCAGCCGGCGCAATCGGCGACGCCGGTTATCTTCGCGGCTTCGATGAACGTGCCCGTGCCATATCCGATTTCCAGCACGGAACGAGGAATCTCGCCGGTGATGCCAAGCACCCAGCCAAGCCGCTGATAACCGAGCTTGATGGTCCGGTCGCTCAGGTCTTCATAATAGGAGATGTATTTCTTGTCGTATTTGATCGGTGTAAAGTCGATCTGGTGGATCACGCCGAACCTGTCCACCTCATAATTATCCAACATTTTCCGCGCGGCCTCCGGATGCCGAATTCCTTATAAGGTCAATTGCACGCAGCCACGGTTCTAAGCGCTTCGGCTCGGGAAGGTGCGGGCAACTTTCCGATCCGTCGAACAGAAGCGTAGAACCTCGGGTAGTCGCCGGAGCACAAGTCGAACAAGCGAAGAAACGCCGGGACCTGTTCGCCGTAGACAGCGGTCGCGGCGAGCTTTGCGTTGTTGATAGGGCTATCGAACCAGGCATCGTATCCCCGGTATCCAGCCCATCGCCTGTCGCGCATTTGCCGGTAGCGCATCCGCAGCCTGTCGATGGCGGCTGCTTTGGCGGCCGCCATCTGCTGCGGGCTGCGGGGACTTCCATAGACCTGCCTCAGCTCTTCCCGGGTTTTCGATAGCAGTCCGAGAAATTCCGCCTTGCGCTTGCGGTCGATTTCGTAGCTGCGCAATCCGGCGCGATTGCCGGTGGCGCGGAGCCATTTCCTCGTACCGGTGGTTTCGACGGAAACCGCGAAAGCCTCGTTGAATGCGGAGTCGCCGTTCACATAGACTTTCTGATGCGCCAACTCATGGAAAATAAGGCTTGCGAGATAGGTGTCGTCCTGACGCAGCATGGTGCTGAGCAGCGGATCGCTGAACCAGCCCAGCGTGGAATATGCGGTGACGCCCGACACATAGACGTCCAGCCCCTGCCGCTGCAGTTCAGCAGCACTTTCGAGCGCGTCTTTGCGCGAAAAATATCCCTTGTAGGGAACGCAGCCGAAGACTGGAAAGCACCAAGTTATCGGCGCAAGCGAGAATTGCGGCGCAGCAAACACGGCCAAGGTCACATTGTTCCGACCGACGTCGACATAACTGCGGTAGCTGTTGTTATCAGGCAGCGCCAGCTCTTCCGTGGCAAAGCGGCGTATGGCGCTGGCGGAGGTCAATTTGGCGCGCAACGCCTGTGGCGTCGACGGATCGCGGATAAGTCTTCCAACGTTCTTGCGCGCGGCCATGATCTCGACATGGCCCTCCAACGACTGCGCGTAGTAGGAAATGCTGGTGCATCCAGTCACGCCGGACGCCAGGATCGCCGCGGCAAGCAATCGAAAAACGCGCTTCACAGCCTGCCCACCGCCTGCCCGTCTCCCATGGAGCAAATGTCTGCTCCCGTGTCTCAGGCGCGCCTATTTTCGTCAAGACCTGGAGGGGCAGGGTCGGACCTTAGATTGCTGAGCAGCCATCACCCCCGCCGCGCCGCCAGCCGCAGCCACGGCGCCAGATGGAACGCTGCCATCAACAGATACATCGGCACCATGCCGCTGAGCGCCGAGGCGCCCGACATGCACATCATGTCCTGGCCGCCATAGGCCGCCGTGAGCAGCGCCATCGTGGCGAAGGTAGGAGTCGCGGCGAGGCAAAGCCAGTCGGCGAGGCCGAAGCCGATCAGGCCGTTTGGGCGCGGGGCAGGATTGTCGATGCTCATGATATCCACCTTCTGATGCGGGGCAGGGTTCGAGCCCGTTGGAACAAGCACGAGGCGATCGGCTCCGGCGGCGCGCGGTTGCGCCGCCGGAACCGCTTCACGCTCAGGCGTTCTTGTTGCGGAACGCCGCTTCGCCGGCATCCGAGACTTCGACCCATCTCTGGTCGGGGGCGGCGCCTTCCCCGTAATTGTCGTGCCAGTTCCACCATTTGTAGGTCTGGGTCTGCGGATAGCCCTCGGGCGAATCCTCCCATACCTCCTGGCGGCCGAGCGGGGTGACGTCGAGATAGCTCCAGACAGTGCCAAAGGCTTCGTCGCCGCGGTTGTTGACGAAATAAGTGCGGAAGATGCGCTTGCCGTCATGGATGAAGACGTTGTGGCCATGCCATTCGTCGACGCCGAAATCCTTATCCCAGCTGTCGGTGATGGTGTACCAGGGCATCTTCCAGTCCATGCGCTGCTTCAGCCGCTGGATGTCGGCCTGTGGCGCGCGCGAGGCATAGGCAAGCGTGGTGTCGCGGGCGTTGAGATGGGCGAGGTTGCCGACCTGGTCGGCGCCGAGCGAGCAGCCGCGGCACGCATGTTCTGGCCAGCCATAGACGCCGGGCTCGAAGAAGGCGCGGTAGACGACGAGCTGGCGGCGGCCTTCGAACAGGTCGAGCAGGCTCATCTTGCCGTTCGGGCCTTCGAACACATAGTCCTTCTTGACTTCCATCCACGGCATGCGGCGGCGTTCGGCGGCCAAAGCGTCGCGGGCGCGGGTGAGCGCCTTTTCCTTCACGAGCATCTCTTCATAGGCGCCTTCCCACGCTTCCTGCGAAACGACCAGCGGTGTCTTCATATGTTGGGTCATTGCTCTTGTCCCGTTCTTGGGTTTGGTTGGGGTGACGAGGACAGACATAGGACAGCGCACTGCGATGGTGAGAGTTACAAGTGTGACGCGATTTGCTGCGGCGGGCGCTGAGACGGTGGCATGGATTCGCTGATCAATGCCGCCGGCCGCGCGCTTGCCGCGGGCGATCCGCTCGGCGCCTTGAAGCGCGTCGCGCTGCGCGACGATGCGCCGGCGCTGGCCCTGCGCGGCATCGCGATGGCGCAGCTCGGCGATTTCGCCAAGGCCAAGGCACTGCTGAAGGACGCCGCCCGCGCCTTCAGTCCGAGGGAGGCGGTGGCGCGCGCCCGCTGCATCGTCGCCGAGGCCGAGATCGCGCTGGTCTCGCGCGACCTCGGCTGGCCGGAGAAAGCGCTGCGTGCCGCAAGGGCGACGCTTCAATCGCATGGTGATCGCTTGAACGCCGCTTATGCGGGCAGCCTCGAGGCGAGGCGCCTTATCCTGATCGGCCGGCTCGATGAGGCCGAGCGTTTGCTGTCGGACTTCGATCCGGCGCCGCTGCCGCCGGTGGCGCGCGTTGCGCACGAACTGGCCGCGGCCGGCATCGCGGTCCGGCGCCTGAGGACGAAGGCGGCGCGCTCGGCCTTCGGCCGCGCATCGCTTGCCGCCTATCAAGCCAACATCCCAGCATTGAAGGCCGAAGTGGAAGCGGCATCCCTGGTTCTGAACACGCCGGTCGGCCGGCTGATCGCGCGCGGCACGGAGAAGGAGCTGCTGCTCGACGAAGTCGAGGCGTTGCTGACCTCGGGCGCGCTGGTCATCGATGCTTGCCGCAACGTCCTGCGCGAAACCGATGCGGTCGTTTCGCTTGCGACCCGGCCGGTGCTGTTCGCGCTGGCGCGCACGCTTGCCGAGGCGTGGCCGGCCGACGCATCGCGCGAGACGCTGCTTAAGCGCGCCTTCCGGGCGAAGCACGCCGATGAATCGCATCGTGCGCGGCTCAGGGTCGAGATGGGGCGGCTCCGCGCCGAGCTCGCCGGCTTGGCCGAGATCAATGCGACCGCCGGCGGCTTTGCGTTGACGCCGCTGAACGCCGCCGAGATCGTCGTGCTGGCGCCGCCTGTCGAGGATGAGCATGGCGCGGTGCTTGCCTTCCTGACCGATGGCGAGGCCTGGTCGAGCTCGGCGCTGGCGATCGCGCTTGGCGCCAGCGCGCGCACCGTGCAGCGGGCGCTGGAGCAGTTGTCGGCCGAGCACAAGGTGCAGGCGGTGGGCCGCGGCCGGGCGCGCCGCTGGATGATGCCGCCGGTCACCGGATTCCCGACTGTCTTGTTACTCCCCGGTCCGCTGCCGAGCGACTAGTTTGCCGGTACTCGGCATCGAGGGAGAGACGTCATGAAACTGATCAGATTAAGAGCGCCCGGCGGCCTGGAACAACTCTCGTTGGTCGAGGAGGATCGGCCCGAGCCCGGACCGGGCGAGTTGCTGGTCCGAATCCGGGCATGCTCGCTGAACTTCCACGACAGCATGGTTGCAACGGGCAAGAAGCCCTGCGCCGACGGCCGCATTCCGCTGTCCGATGGTGCTGGCGAGGTGATTGCCGTCGGAGAGGGCGTCGACGCATTCGAGACCGGCGATGCCGTTGTCAGCTGTTATTGGCCCAATTGGCTTGGTGGCGAGGCTACGCCCGCCACCAAGCAGGGTGAACTGGGCGATGATGTCGATGGCTATGCAAGGGAATATGCCTCGATGCCGTGGCATGCTTTCACGAAAGCGCCGGCGGGTTACACCCATGTGGAGGCGGCTACACTCAGTTGCGCCGGAGTAACCGCCTGGAGGGGCCTGGTGGTGTGCGGTCAGGTGAGGCCCGGCGATACGGTGCTGGTCCTCGGCGCGGGCAGCGTGTCGTTGTTCGCGCTGCAGTTCGCCAAGATGGCGGGCGCCCGTGTCATCGCGACATCTTCCTCCGATGACAAGCTCGAAAAGCTCAGGCGGCTCGGCGCCGATCATCTTATCAACTACAAGGCCGTGCCGGACTGGGGGCGGAAGGCCAGGGACCTGAGCGATGGACGCGGTGTCGATCACGTGGTCGAGGTCGGCGGCCCCGGCACGCTGGCGCAGTCGATAACGGCCTGCAGGATGGGCGGCCACATCGCGCTGATCGGCGTGTTGACCGGCTTTGCCGCAGAAGTGTCGATCCCGGCGCTGTTTTCCAATCAGATCCGCATCAATGGAATTTCCATCGGCAGCAGAGCTGACCAGGAAGATATGATCCGGGCGATAACGGCCAACGGCCTGAGGCCTGTTATCGGCCGCAGCTTTCCGCTGCTCGATATTGCCTCGGCTTTCCGGGCGTATGGGAGCCAGAAGCATTTCGGCAAAGTCTGCATCGAGCTTTGAGGCGGTTCATAAATTCCCGACTGTGTTGTTGCTCCCCGGGTTGCAGCAGAGCGGCTAAAGTCGAAGCTGACACAAGGGACCGATGAGGATTGGAAGATGAAAAGAGCCGCTGCCGAAATCCTGCGCGAATATGGACCCTTTCCGGACGCCGAGCGCGTCAATGGCGTCACCTACGATGGCAAGAATGTCTGGTTTGCCACCGGCGACAAGTTGAAGGCCCTCGACCCGGAGAGTGGCACCATCGTGCAATCGATCGACGTCGCCTCGCATGCCGGAACCGCTTTCGACGGCGAGCACCTCTACCAGATCGCCGAGGATCGCATTCACAAGGTCGACCCAAAGACCGGCGAGGTCGTCGCCACCATTCCCGCGCCGGGCAATGGCGGCGATTCAGGTATGGCCTGGGCCGAAGGTTCGCTCTGGGTCGGCGAATACAGGGCCCATAAGATCCACCAGATCGATCCTGAAACGGGCGAGGTGATCCGTAGCATCGAGTCGAAACGCGTCGTCACCGGCGTCACCTGGATCGACGGCGAACTCTGGCATGCCACTTGGGAAGGTGAGGAGGGCGATCTGCTGCGCATCGATCCCGAGACGGGTGACGTGCTGCAGGAGGTAGCAATGCCCTCCGGTGTGTCGGGACTGGAATCCGATGGCGACGGCTGCTTCTTCTGCGGCGGCGGCAGCAGCGGCAAGATCAGGGCCGTGCGCCGGCCGGGATACGACGCTGGCAAATAACGGATGGCCGGAACGGGCGGCCCGGTCAGGCCGCCTCGCGTGCCGGCCGGGTCATGGGCTTGCCGGAGGCCTTGGCAGCTGTCGGCCTGTCGAAATGCGCCCAGGCCGGCCGCTCGAACAGGAAGGTGCCGAAGCCGACGCGCTGGACGATGAAGTAGAGCACCACCGGGCTTATGACCGAGACCAGCAGCACCGCCAGGCTCAGCATGCCGGTATCGGTCAGGAGACCGCTCGCCAGCATGACGCCCCGGAAGATCGACATCGGGATGGTGAAGGCGACATAGACGACCAGCGAATGCTCGCCGAGCCAGCGCAGCCATTCCATGGAAGCGAATTTCGACAGGAAACCGCCGGCAACGCAGAGCGCCACGGCGCCGGCGACGGCAAGCGACAGATGCAGCGGCGGCCATGCCGCCAATCCCATCTGCATGCCGACCGGCTGCATCGCATAGCCCGGCGAATAGACGAGCAGGCCGTTGACGATCGCCCAGGCGAGCAGGCCGAGAACGGCGATCGCCGGCCGTGCCTGCGTCCACTCCACCAGCCGGAATATCGGCGGCGCGAGCACGAAGCCGAGATAGAAGAACACGAAATAGGCCGCGAACTGCTCAAGCGCGTAGCTGTCCGGCTTCGGCGCCCACATTTGCAGCGCAGCCGCAGCCAAGATGACGACCCAGTGCGGCACGCGAAGCTCGCGCAGCACGCGGATGACGATCCCGAACACCGCCAGCATGTAGATGAACCACAACACGCCGTATGGCTGGACGGCGGCCATCGCGAGATCATGCAGCATGCCGGCGGGGTCGCGGCTGAAGATGCCGATCTTCAGTCCGATCGAGATGATCGCCCAAAGCACGTAGAAATAGAGGTAGTGGACGACGCGGCGGTCGATATAGCGCCGCCATGGACGGTCGATCACCTGCGACAGGAACAGGCCCGAGATCAGGAAGAATTCCGGCATCCGGAACGGCGTCGCGAAGCCGATGACATAATGCAGGAAGCCGACGCCGCCGGTGTATTCACCGGTGTTGTAGGCGGCATACATCATTACCACCAGGATAATGGAAAGGCCTTTTGCCGTATCCACCCACGGCATGCGGTTCGGGTTGCTCATGAACGATCTCGAGGAAATGTACCTGATCAGATTGTAGCGGACAGGCACATCCCGCGCAGCATCAAGCTTCCATTAACGTAAACACGGCCTTCGTTTCCGAGGCGGTCTCAACGATCGCCCGATGTCGGAACCACGGTGGCGGAACGCGGCTCGCGCATCGTCACCGCGACGATCGCGCCCGACAGGAAGGTCAATGCGGCAATGGCCGCGATCGCCGCAACGAAGCCGAAGAAGTCGGCGATCAGGCCGGCGGACAGCGCCCCGATCGCATAGCCGAGGTCGCGCCAGAAGCGATAGACGCTGAGCGAGCGCGCCCGCCAGGAAGGGTGCGATGCGTCCGACACCGCCGCGATCAGGCACGGATAGACCATTGCCGTGCCGAGGCCGAGCAAAAGGCTGGCCAGCAGCCACCAGCCGAATTCGCGCGTCATGGCGGTGGTGAGAAGCCCCGCCGCCTGCACCCACATGCCGGCGACGATCAGCCCCTTGCGGCCCCAGCGGTCGCTCAACGGCCCGGTCGCGACCTGGAGGATGCCCCACACCGCCGGATAGACCGCCTTGAGGATGCCGATGCGCTCGATGCCGAGCCCATTGGCAACGAAGAAGAGCGGAAACAGCCCCCAACTCATGCCGTCGTTGAGGTTGTTCACCAGGCCGGCCTGCGAGGCTGCGAACAAATTGCGATCCCCGAACGTGGTCAGCATGAAGATCTCCCGGAAGCTGAGCGGGGAAGCTTGTCTTGGATGGTTGGCCAGTTCCAGCCGCAGATGCTCGCGCGTGTCGCGCACGAGCAGGATCGACAGCGCCGCACCCAGGATCGCGTAGCCGGCGCCGAGATAGATCGGCACGGGACGAAAGCCGTAGCGGCTCGCCAGATAGCCGGTCAGGAAAGCGGTGACGCCGACGGCGAGGTAGCCGGCGAACTCGTTGAGGCCGACGGCGAGCCCGCGCGACTTCGGCCCGACCAGATCGACCTTCATGATCACCGTCATCGACCAGGCGAAGCCCTGGTTGATGCCGAGCAGCGCGTTGGCGGCGACGATCCATCCCCAGCTCGGCGCCCAGATGATGATGAAGGGCACCGGCAGGCCGAATAGCCAACCGAGGATCAGCACGCGCTTGCGACCCCACCTGTCGGCAAGCTGGCCGGAGACGAGATTGGCGCAGGCCTTGACCACGCCGAAGCTGACGATGAAGGAGACGACCAGCGTGGTTGACGCCACGCCAAACTCCTCCGCGCCGATCAGCGGCACCACGGTCCGCTCGATGCCGACCATGCCGCCGACGAAGGCGTTGATCAGCACCAGGAGCGAAAACTGCTTCCAGTTGGCCTTGAGGCCGAGCGCGACGGCAGACGCCGCTATGTTCAAGATTTCGCTCCGGCGTTGACGGCCCGGGTCCGGGCGGCCTGCGGCGGCGGGGGAGGGATGTCGGCGGTCATGGCTGCGACGAACTCACCCTCATCCTCGATGCGGAACGCCTTGTTGAAGCGTCGCTCGAAGCCGATGGTCGATGTCGGCTTACCGCTCAGCGAGCGGCCGCAGACCGAGCCCGAATAGGCGCCGGGCAGCACCTCGATATGGTCCGGCAGCTCCTTCAGCCGCCGCACGCTGGCATAAAGCGCACGCGCCCCGTCCTCGGCGCTTGAAGCAAGCTCCGTGCGGCCGAGATCGCCGACCATCAGCGTGTGCCCGGTGAGCACGAACCAAGGTTCGGCCGACCGCGTCCGGTCGGTGACCAACAGGCTCAGATGCTCCGGCGTATGGCCCGGTGTATGCAAGACCGTCGCCGTGACATTGCCGAGCTCGAGCACCTCGCCATCCTTGACACGCCGGAACGGGAAGCCTGCTTCGGCCCCCTCGAACAGCACGTATTCCGCGCCCGTCGCCTCGGCCAGCGAGCGTCCGGCCGAGATGTGGTCGGCATGGATATGCGTGTCGACGACATAGAGGATGCGCATGCCGGTCGCGCGCGCCGCATCGACATAGGGCGCGATGTCGCCGACCGGGTCGACCACGGCCGCGGAAGCCTTGCCGCCGCAGCCGAACAGATAGGAGGCGGCAACCGGATCGTTGTGCAGGAACTGCCTGAGAATCATCGCCTTTTTCCCGAACGAGCGGCTGCGCCCAGGGACAGCCGCTCTGCTTGACAGCAATGGTCGAAACAGTCATTCAATTATTCCATTGAATGACGGCAGAAAGGTCGATGTCAATCCGCAATCCGAAACAGGCGTTGTACGAGCAGTTCGCGATCGTCGCCAAGGCGCTCGGGCATCCGCTGCGCCTGGAAGTGATCGAGCATCTGGCGCAAGGCGCGCGCAGCGTCGAGGCGCTCGCGGCGAAGCTCGGCCGGCCCGTCGCCAACATCTCGCAGCATCTGCAGGCGCTGCGCCGCGCCGGCATCGTCTCGGCCGAGCGCGACGGCAAGTTCGTGCATTATTCGCTCGCCGATGACAGCGTGCTTTCCGCCTTCGCCGCCGTGCGCGGCGTTGCCGAGCGGCAGCTCGCCGAGGTCGATCGCATCGTGCGCGGCTATTTCGACGCGCGCGACGACATGCGGCCGGTCACGCGCGACGAGCTTGAGAGGCTGATGCGCGACGGACTAGTGACGCTGATCGACGTCCGCCCGGCAGACGAGTTCGCGCTCGGCCATGTGCCGGGCGCCATCAATGTGCCGCTGGGGAAAGTCAGGGCCTGGTCGGCCGACGCCGCTATCGGCCGCGAAATCGTCGCCTATTGCCGCGGCCCGTGGTGCGTGATGTCCTTCGAGGCGGTCGCGGCGCTGCGCGCGCTCGGGCATGCCGCGCGCCGGCTGGAGGACGGCATGCCGGAATGGAAAGCCGCCGGCCTGCCGGTGGAAGTGGTTGCCTGATCGTGGCCAGTTGGACAGCGCCGAACGCTCGCGCGTCGACGTGCCACTGAGCGCCAGTTGCAGACGCTTGATGACAACATCGCGAATGCCTTAAGCGGAGCCGTGAGCGGATTGGCAGGTCTCCACCCTTTTCCGCAACGCCAGACTCCTGGCCAACCATCTCGACCGCTTAGTAGGTGACCTTCGGGTACCAGTCGGTCCCGCGACCTTCCGGCGCCCAGTCCAGGACGTTCCACAGCATCATCAAGTCCGGCTCGGTTGTCGGGTCTTTGCCTGGATCGGCTGACTCGAAACCTAGCTCCGCCCCCCGAAGTGCCGAATGGTTCCGTCGTGCGATACCCAGACTGTCGTATAAACGCACTTTATTGCTCTTCGTAGAGTTCCAACGGCAATCCATCCGGGTCGCTAAAGAAGGTGAAGCGCCGATCCGTATATGGGTCGATCCGGATTGGCTCTACGGCAACGCCGGCGGCTTCCAGGCGCGCGACTACGAGGTCAAGGTTCCCCACGGCAAACGCCAAGTGCCGCAGCCCTGTCGCCTCTGGATAAGACGGCCGCGGCGCTGGGGCCGGGAAGGAAAACAATTCCAGCTGGGCGGACCCGATCCGCAGGTCGGCCTTCCAGGACTGCCGCTCCTCGCGATAGACCTCGCGGATCAGGTCCAGGCCGAGAAGCTCGACATAGAACCGTCGCGACCGATCGTAGTCGGTGCAGATAAGCGCGACGTGGTGAATGGCGTCCAGCATCTTCGAACTCTAGCCAAGCTGGGCCTTGGGGCCAAGGTCACCACGTTGTTGCTGTCATCGCTGGCAGGATCGCCTTATCGCTTTTGGTCAGAGCCTAACATCCAGACGGCGGGCAACCGTGCTGACCGTGGCTCGCTTGGTCGCAGGCGGGCCTGCTGTCCTGCGGGGCATCAGGATCGTCCGCGTGTTTACCAAAGTCGAAATAGGCTGGGATCGTAGAGACGTTCACACGGGAAAACCGGCCTTTCTGAAGCCCGACGTGAAAAGCTCAAGGGCGACTTGATCGGTGAACGGGAGACCTGAAATCAGCCGGATGGTCAGCTCGTGTTTCCTTGTCAGTGCTTCCTCGACCTCAGCGCGCGCCTTCTCCATCTCGCCCAAATGTGCGTATGACGCTGCGAGGAAGGCATGGATGAAGAAATGGTCACCGGCCTTCCGATACGAAGCGACAGCTTCCGAGTACCTTCCAAGCAGGAACAGAGAGCTGCCCTTCACCTCCCAGAACCACACCGGAGGTAATGGCTCGCGCAGGAGCGCGGTTTCGAGCACATTGAGCGCCGCCTCGGCCCGTCCGCCGTAATTGAGCCAGCTTGCGTAATCCCCCGCAATATTCACGTCTAGCGGGTTCAACGAGCGCGCTCGCTCAAAATGCACTCCGGCATCGCTATGCTGGCGCATGTGTGTAAGCACCAGCCCCATGCTCTGGTGACAGACGCCATCGCTTCTGTCGACAGAGAGCGCCGTCCGTGCCGAGTCCCAGGCTTTCTGTAGCGTCCGCGGATCGTTGTCGTACCAAAATCTGCCGACGAGGGCCTGCGCGAGGAAGGCGTGGGCTTGAGCGAATGTCGGATCGAGATCCACGGACCGAACGAAGAGGGGCTCGGACTTTTGCAGTTCATATCGGTAAAAGTGCGCGCGCCCCTGCAGGTAGTAGTCGTATGCATCCCAATCGGCGGGTGGCTTGCGTCTGGTACGGGTCGCCGATTCCGCCTCCGCTTGCCCTTCGACCATCGAGGCGATAAGCGCCGCAACCTCGTCTTGTAACGCGAAGATGTCGTTAAGGGCCCGATCGTAGCGTTGGGCCCATAGATGGGTGCCGGTGGCGGCGTCGATCAGCTGTGTGGTGATCCGAATGCGATCACCGAGTTTTCTTATGCTGCCTTCGACGAGATAGCGAACTCCGAGTTTGCGGTGTACTTCGGCAATGTCCATTGCCAAATGGCGAAACTGAAAAGACGAATTGCGCGCGATGACGAGGAGGGAGCGAAACCTGGCCAACTCCGTGATTATGTCCTCGGTTATGCCGTCGCTGAGATACTGCTGGTCCTGATCGCCGCCCAGATTGGCAAAAGGCAGCACCGCGATCGAAGGCTTGCCGGACGGCGGTATCGTTTTGTAGGGCGCGCTCGCCACCGGCTTGATAGTCCCGGTGAAGCGGTAGCCGACGCGAGGCACCGTGGCGATCCACTCACCGCCATTATCAGTCGGACCGAGAGCCTTTCTTAGTGTCGCGATTTGAACGGTAAGGTTGCCTTCCTCGACGGCGGTTCCCGGCCAGACAGCGTCCAACAGCTCGGCCTTGGTCAGGATCTCGCCGGGCCGTGCCGCAAGCGCAGCAAGCAGCGTCAGTCCACGATGCCCAACAGCGACCGGGATCTCCTCTCTAAGGAGCGTCCCGATGTCGGGGTCGAGTACGAACGGACCAAAAGCGATGCGAGTCCCGTGCATGCAGGCATAGTAGACGTTTCGGTATTTTCGGAACAGTTCCGGCGCCGCGCAAATCTAACGGCGAACTTTCCGGGAAAGTGCGTCATCAATTTGCTATGGCGCAACTCTGCTCATGGCGCCGGCGCTGCCAGAATTGGCGCTCGTACTCCACTGCAAGTTTTACAGGCGCAACTTTCTACGCGAAGAGGAAGTCTGATTCAGTGATGTGAGCTGCCGCCGTCTCGCCCACCGCCACGTTTAGGTCGATTGTACCGGCGTCGTCGCTGAAACCGACAATGAGCCCGCTGCTTCCGGTGTCGACTTTCACCACTGCTCCTTCGGCGGATATGTTGTGTGCGTGAAGATAGTCGAGAGCTGCCTGAGAGGAGGCGAAAGTTCCGCTAGTACCGGGAGCGTCGTTAAGGATCAAAGCGACGTGCCGCGATTCATGCAGATCGATTTTATCCTCGCCATGCTTGAATCCCTGGATGGTGTCCTGAACGGTCGCCGATGATTCGCCCGAGAAGAAGACAAAGGTGTCCCGGGCGCCGTCCCCGGTGGTGATGCCGTTGTTCGCCGACATCCAGTCCGCGCCTGCGCCGCCGAGGATGATGTCGGCGCCTTTGCCGCCATAGATGGTGTCGTTCTGGTCTCCACCCAATATCAAGTCATTCCCGGCATCGCCGTATAGGGTGTTGGTACCGCGACTATCTTCTACCACGTCATCGCCTGCACCGCCGTGGATAGTGTCGTTACCGCTGGTGGGGGAGGTGGCGGTGTCGTCGCCGTAGAGGGTATCGTTGCCGGCGCCGCCCTCGATATAGTCGTCCCCGGCGTTGCCGAAGATCGTGTCGTCGCCGGCACCGCCGTAGAGTGTGTCGTTCGTGTCGCCGGGAGTGTGATCCTGACCGTCGCTCGGGCGAATCCCGCTGCCGCCGTAGATAGTGTCGTCCCCGGTGCCGCCGTGAATCACGTCGCTGTCGATCCCGCCTCGGAGCGTGTCGTTGTCAGCGCCGCCATTGATCGTGTCGTTGCCGGCACCGCCGTCGAGAAGATCATCCCCGGCCCCGCCGGTGATAAAATCGTTGCCGTCATCGCCGTTGAGGGCGTCGGCACTGGCGCCGCCGTGGAGGAAATCGTTGCCGGGGCCACCGGAAAATAGGTTGGTGAGATCGTCACCGATCATTCGGTCGGAGAAAGCCGAACCGAACCAGGTGCCGGTGTATGTGAAGTCGGTGGTGTATGCGGTCCCGCCGGCGAAATAAGCTGCCTCGTTGGTGACTGTCGCGCTCGGCGGGATGTTCTCTTCGAATTGGACTGTGTGGGTGTGCAGATTCAGATCGACACTCGCCGTCGACTGCGAGAAATCCGGGCCGACTGATACTAAGACTGGCTTTTTAGTCATGGTATTCATCTCCCTGTTGTGCACAAGATTGTGCGCGTTGTGGCGCTACACTGCGGATATGAAATATGTGTCTTTGGTCTGGGTTCCCCTTGTTGTGAAAAGGATGCGTACGGAGCTGTTGAAGATTTCATTTCTCGCGCAATGAGCGACGGATATTTTGCGTGAGCGGTTCGGCAAGATATGCCAGCACGGTGCGGGTGCCGGTCTTGAACATGGCCTCGCTCGACATACCCGGCAGCAGACTTTGTCCACGCCGCCGAGCCCGTCGGAGATTTGGAAGCCGTCTGTATTATCGTCGCCCGAGGCCGAGGTGTATGGAGGCGGCTAGGTCGGCTCTGATACCGCTTCGGGCCCCCTAAACCGCGCACTCCCTACCTCTGTCCGCATACGTGTATCCCACTAGAGGTGTTGGGGGGCGACTTGTGCGCCGCCCCTCACTGTAGGTTACACCAGAGCGCCGAAGAGGAAGTCCGCCTGTGTGATATGCGCCGCCGCCGACGCGCTTACCGACACGTTGAGGTCGAGAGTGCCGGCGTCGTCGCTAAAACTGACGAGGTCGACGGCAGAACCGTCGATGACCTTTACTACTGTACTCTCGACAGAGAGATTGTGCGCGTGGAGGTAATCGATAGCCGACTGTGCCGAGTTAAAGGTGGGGCCTTGCAGGAACGCGGTGTCGTGAGTGTCCCTCAGGTCGAACTTATCGTCACCGTGTTTGAAGTCGGTGATGACGTCATGTTGGCCGGCGACGAAGGTGTGGCTGTGGAAGACGAAGGTGTCGTTACCCGCGCCGCCCGTCAGGGTGTCGCTGCCGGAATTGATCGAGAAATTTGCCCTACCCCCTTCGATGGTGTCGTTGCCGGCCCCACCGTTGATAGTGTCGTCACCGATAAACCCGACGATGGTGTCGTTGCCCCCGTCACCGTACAGGAAGTTAGCTCTGCCGGACGGGAGAAACATGACGTCACCTTCGATATAATCATCACCGGCACCGCCGTGGATGGTGTCGGTGCTGTTGTGATTCATAGCGCCGTTGTCGCCGTAGAGGGTGTCGTTGCCGGCCCCGCCGTTGATAATGTCCTGGCCCTCGCTGCCGGTGATGGTGTCGTTGCCAGCGTCGCCATTGAAAATGCCGCCGTCACGGCCGGCCCTGATAAAATCGTTGCCGCCACCGCCATTGACTATGTCGACTCCGGGGGAGTAGTGGGCTTGGCTGTCGTCACTGGTATAGATGGCGTCATCACCGGCCCCGCCGTTGATGATATCGTTACCGTCACCGGCTCTGATAAAGTCGTTACCGTCACCACCTTTGATGGTGTCGTCGCCGGCGTTGCCGTAGAGGGAATCGTCGCCGGCGTCACCGGCAATAGAATCGCTACCGTCACCGCCTTCAATCCAATCGTCACCGCCGCCGCCGTACATGAAATCGTTGCCGCCGCCGCCGAGAAGATGGTTGAGGAGATCGTCGCCGATCATTCGGTCTGAGAATTCCGAGCCGGTGTAAACACGGAGATAATCCCCGGTGGGGTTGGTGAAGTCGGTGGTGTAGGCGATGCCGTTACTGCCGGCGAAGTAAGCGGACTCGTCGACGACTGTCGCGCTCGGGGGATTCTCTTCGAGCTGCACTGTGTGGTTATGCAAGTTCAGGTCGACGCTGGCCGCTGACAGTGAGAAATCGGGGCCGATTGTTATAATTACTGGATTTTTCGCCACGGTATTTCCTCCCTACTGCACACACAATTGTGCCATTTATAACTCTATAGCGTGGGTATGGACATAAATGAGCGAGGTGGAGACTTGTGTCTTTAATCTGGATCCTCCCTTGTTGTGACATGGATACGCACGTGAGCCACTGATGTTTGCATTATTTCTCACGCAATGAGCGACGGATGTTTTGCGTGAGCGGTTCGGCGAGATAAGCCAGCGCGGTGCGGGTGCCGGTCTTGATCATGGCCTCGCTCGACATGCCCGGCAGCAGCCTGGGACCGTCAAGCTTGGCCAATTCGCTCTTGTCGATCACCACCGTTGCGGCGAAGTAAGGAGCGTTCGTGCGCTCATCCACCAATCGATCGGCCGACACCGTTTCCACAACTCCGCTGAGCTGCGGCAGGTTGTATTTGGCGAAGGCCGGGAAGCTGACATAGGCTGTCTGGCCAGGGGCGATCGTCTCGACGTCCTCGGGCTTGACCATTGTCTCGACAACCAGCTTCTCGCCGAGCGGGACGACCGTCATCAGCGTGTCGCCGGGTTTCACCACTCCGCCCGCCGTGTGAACTTTCACGTCCATCACGATTCCGTCGACGGGGGCGGTGATGTCGGTGCGCTTGAGGACATCCTCGGCCGCGCGCGCTTGCTGCCGGAAGTCGAACAGCTCCGCTTCGACCTTGCTCAATTCGTCAACTGACTCGTTCAACTGTTGAGTTGTAAGGTTGAGGATTTGCATGTCGATCTCGGCGATAGAGCTGCGGGCGCGGGCGATCGATGCGACATTCGTGGCGCGTTCTCCCTCGGTCTGGCGTTGTTGCTGGGTGAGTGTCAGGTTGCGTTCGCGGGTGGTGAGCCCCTTACTGAGCAAAGTCTCGAGGTCTTTGTTCTCATTCGCGAATGCCGCGATCCGCTTGTCCTCGGTCGCGATAAGCTGTTGCAGTCCGGTAATTTGCTCGGCGGTCTGCTGGCGGCGTTCGTCGAGGATTGCCTTCTCGTCCTTTAGGTTGCGGTGCTTCGCGTTGAAGACGTCACGTTGGGTGGCCACCGCGTCCTTGACGGCAGGGTCCGGGTTGTCGAGCAATGCCTGGTCGAACTCGATCGTGTCCTTGCCGTCGCGTTCGGCCCGGAGACGGGCGACGAGCGCCTCTCGTGTGGCGATCTTGTTTTGGATCGAGTCCAGTTGAGCCTTGGCTTGCGTGTGGTCGAGGCGGACGAGGACTTTGCCTTTCTTGACGACATCGCCGTTGACGGCGTCCAGTTCGGCGATAATGCCGCCCTCGAGGTGCTGGATGAGTTTGCGGTCGCCGTCGACCTTGACCACTCCGGTCGTCACCGCCGCGCTGTCGAGCGGTGCCAGGGCCGCCCAGCCGCCGGCCACGCCGAAGAACAGGAACATGATTGAGAAACCGGCGTTCGTGACGGCTCTGAGACGGAGCGGTTGCAACGTCGGCGGGGGTGGCAGTGGCTGGGGGAGAGCGACTATGTTCATATCGTCGTCTGCTGGGTTTGCGCGGGTCATGACGTGACCGCCGTGACGTGATTGGTGTTGGGCAGCTGGGCCACTCTCCTGGCGCGGGCGGCGAGTTCGTTGAAGACCGTGTCACGCGCCCCGAATAATTCTTGTCTGCCCTGATTGAGCACCAGCACCTTGTCGACTTTCTCCATGATGCCTGGGCGGTGCGCGATTAGGATCATCGTGGTGCCCGTCGCCTTGACCGCGCCGATCACGGCCATCAGGGCGTCTTCGCCCTCGCGATCGAGGTTGGAATTCGGCTCGTCCAGGATGATGAGTGTCGGATCGCCGTAGAGTGCCCGCGCCAGCCCGATTCGTTGGCGCTGTCCGCCTGACAGCGATGCGCCTGAATCCCCTACTTGAGTTTCGTAGCCTTTCGGCAAGCCCTTGATCAATTCGTGAACGCCCGCCAGTTGCGCGGCCTTGATCACGCTGTTGAAGACCGCGGGACTGAGCTTCGCGAAGCGGGCGATGTTCTCGGTGATCGTGCCGGCGAACAACTCGATGTCCTGCGGCAAATACCCGACGTGCCGACCACGGTCCTCGGCGGGCCACTCGGCGACGTCCATGCCGTCGAGCAAAGCGCGACCGGCCGATGGGCGCCAAGCGCCGGCGAGAACGCGGGCCAGGCTTGTCTTGCCGGATGCGCTCGGGCCGATGAGCGCCATCACTTCACCGGGCTTGAGTTGGAAACTCACGCCTTTCAAGACAGGCTCGCCGCCACCCTGCCGGGCGAGGACAATAGTCTCTGCCTCGACCTTTCCTTGTGGGCGTGGCAAAGACCACACTGCTTTGGCCTCAGGGCGTTGGCCGACAAACGCGGTAAGACGCTTGTAAGCGGCGCGTGCCCCGAGCGTCGCCTTCCAGGTGCTGATCGCTTGCTCCACGGGGGCCAGCGCGCGACCCATCAAGATTGAGGATGAGATCATGATGCCGGGAGAGGCCTCGTTTTGCAGCACCAGGTAAGAGCCGAGGCCGAGCACCGCCATTTGCAAGGCCATCCGCCAGAAACGTGCGATAGACGCGATGGCGCTGGCGCGGTTGCCGGCGGCGACTTGTCCGGCGCTCGCTTCATCCTGCTGCTCTTGCCAACTGTCGAGCAACGGCCGCAGCATGCCCATGGCCTGGACGACCTCGGCGTTGCGGACTGCCGACTCGGCTTGGGTGAAAGCCCGTGCCTGCGCGTTGCCGGCCTCTGTCAGCGGTTTGCGGGTGGCGAGTTCGTTGAGCAATGCCAGCGCAAACAACACGCACCCGCCGGCCAGCGCCAACCAGCCGAGCCACGGATGCATGAAGAAGATGGCGATGAAGAAGATTGGCGCCCACGGTGCGTCGAGAATTGGGTAGATGCTCGGGCTGGTGAAGAAATTCCGCACTTGGTCGAGATCGCGTAGAGACCGCGTGCTGCCTTGACCCGGCGCGGCGGCCGACTGCTCTACTGACGCGGTCAACAGGACTGGGGCCAGCCTCGAGTTCATCCAGGCGCCTACTGTTGACAGCAGGCGGGCGCGTACCATTTCGAGCCCTGCCATTGTCAGGATCGCCGCGCAGCCGATCAACGACAACGCTGCTAAAGTTTCCACGCTGTGGCTGGACAGCACCCGGTGGTAGACTTGAAGCATGTAGAACGAGCTGGTGAGCATCAGTATATTGATGCCGCCGCTGAACCAGATAAGCGGCGTTATGGCGCGTTTGGCCTCTTTCATCACTGCCTGCAAAGCAGGAGCCTGTTTGTTGCTTATTTGCATGACGGCGACCGCGCCCGTTCCGCGCGCCGCACGCTATCTTGCTTTTTGGCCTCTGAAATCCATCAAAGGAATGATGCGGCGATACAAGCGTGCCTCGCCTTTCGCTAAACGTTCGGGGGTAACTGCCTTTGATAAAACCGCAGCGTGCGCTGGGTATTTGGGCAATCAGCAGATGCCCATGAGGCGGCGCGGGCCTTTGGTGCCAACACTATTTCAGCTTTCGGGTGTCGGCATTCGTGGTTCGCGCGGCTGAAGTGAGGCGTAAGCGATCGTCCGCAGGCGAAACTGGCGGATACGGGTCAAAAAAGCCAACTATGTGTAATTGCAGGCCCGCCTGTGCTCAGGCGAGCCACTTCAATCGCCCTAAAATCTCAGTCCTTGGCGCGCTCGACGTAAGAACCGTCGGCGGTCATCACCACCACGCGCGTGCCGGCCGAGATATGTGGCGGCACGGCTGTGCGCACGCCGTTGGAGAGTATCGCCGGCTTATAGGACGAAGACGCCGTCTGGCCCTTGGTCACCGGCTCGGTGTCGACCACCTCGAAGGTGGCGCGCTGCGGCAGCACCAGCGAGATCGGCACGCCGTTGAACTGCGCGAGCTGCACGGCCATGCCTTCCTGCAGATAGGGCGCCATGTCGCCGACCACGGCTTCCGAGGCCACGACCTGATCGTAGCTTTCCGGGTTCATGAAGTGAAAACCTTCGCCGTCGGAATAGAGGAAGGTGTGCTCGCGCTCCTCGACATAGGCGCGCTCGACCATTTCGGTCGTACGGTAGCGCTCCGAGATCTTCACGCCGTCGCCGATGCGGCGCATGTCGAGCTGGGTCACCGGCGTGCCCTTGCCAGGGTGGATGTTTTCGGCAAAGAGGATGACATACAGCTTGCCGTCCTTATCGACGACGTTGCCTTTGCGTAAGGAACTGGCGATGACCTTGACCACGATATTCGATCCCGTTCGAGTTTTTCGGCCTGCAAGCGTCGATTTCCGCGAAGCGGCGACGGCGGCCATCGCGTGCGCCCTAGCGCATCTTGCGCCGAACCGCCAGCCTGTCGGGCGATTTTCCTGCCCATGACCGCCGCTTCGCCCTGGTGGACGCCGCATATCCACGCCGACCGCCGGCCCCGGCTGATGGCGCGCAATGCCATCGCCGCCGCCCTGCGCGGCTGGTTCGCGCAGCGCGATTTCGTCGAGGTGACGACCTCGGCCCTGCAAGTTTCGCCGGGCAACGAGGCGCATCTCGCCGCCTTCGCCACCGAGGCGATCGGGCCCGACGCATTGCGCCGGCAGCTCTATCTGCATACCTCGCCCGAATTCGCCTGCAAGAAGCTGCTCGCCGCTGGCGAGGAACGCATCTTCAGCCTCGGCCCGGTCTGGCGCAACCGCGAGCGCGGGCCGCTGCACCACCCCGAGTTCACCATGCTCGAATGGTACCGCGTCGGCGATACAGTTGAGCGTCTGATGGCCGACTGCGCCGAATTCCTGGCGCTCGCCGCGGAAAAAGCCGGCGCTAAGAGTTTCCGTTTTCGCGGCCGCGAGGCCGATCCGTTCGCCGAGCCGGAGCGGCTGAGCGTGGCGGAGGCTTTCCTGCGCCACGCCGGCATCGACCTGCTCGCGACCGTATCGGCCGACGGCAGCACCGACCGCGACGCCCTTCACGAGGCACTGGTCCGCGCCGGCCTGCGCACTGCGCCCGACGACAACTGGGCCGACCTGTTCAGCCGGGTGATGGTCGAAAAAGTCGAGCCGGTGCTTGGGCAGGGGCGGGCCACCATCTTATACGGCTATCCGATTTCGGAAGCGGCGCTCGCCCGGCCGAGCGCTGAAGATCCGCGCGTCGCCGAGCGCTTCGAGCTCTATTGCTGCGGCGTCGAGCTTGCCAACGCCTTCGGCGAGCTGACCGATGCGGCCGAACAGCGCCGCCGCTTCGCCGCCGAGATGGATGAGAAAGAGCGCGTCTATGGCGAGCGCTATCCGCTGGACGAGGATTTTCTTGCCGCTTTGGCCATCATGCCGCAAGCCAGCGGCTCGGCCCTCGGCTTCGACCGGCTGGTGATGCTGGCAACAGGGGCCGCAAGGGTCGACGACGTGATCTGGGCGCCGGTGGCGTGATTTTAGCCGCCGTCGGCCCTCGAGTCAGGTCGGGATTTTCTCTGACCCTGCAAGGCCAGGAATTGCTTATAGCCTTTGCGCCCCATGCGAGCGCGTAACGCCTCGCGCGTCTCGGCCTCTCCGCATGCTGCCAGGATCTCGTCGAAGTGATCAGCCAAAATATCCTGAATTGCAGGGTCGTTGAAATATGCCTTCAACGAAATCCCGTCCGGCACGCTGGGAGCATCCATCAGGGTCCAGAAAGCATGTCCGTGTGTCGACACAAAATCCCGGGCACGTGAGGCCAGTTCGCGCACCATAGCACTTCGCCGCACGCGCGAACGCTGATGGGCGGCTTTGCTGAATGTCCTCAAGTTCGGCAAGGAGGGCTGCGCGCCATGCACGTTGCCTCCGTGAATTCGGTAGGCCGAAAGCGGAAGGTCTATGCAGGCCGAACCAGCCAAGGCATGCACGAACGGCATGAAATAATTGTCGGTCGCGGCATTGCCGACCACAGCCAGGGATGGCTTGCATCGGACGAGATAATGCCGCTTGTACATGTTCGCCGTACCAGGCGACCAGTGCCAGCCGGGTTCGTGAGGCTCTATCACCGTGGACTGTTGCCAGAGCAGCTCGCGCTCCCGTCGTTCCAGAATCATGTGATCTGAGTGTGAACGGTCGGGATCAAGGGGGCTGCCCACTCTGCGGTGCAGCAACCATGCGAAACCAGAAGACAGCGGCCGCCCGGCATGATCGGTTTCAAGAACGCCGCCCGACGTGGCGCCGATCGTCGGGCAATCGCAATGAAGCTGAGCGTGAAAGGCCGCGAAGTTCGCGAACAGGAAATCGTCGGCGTCAACGATACAGACCAATTCGCCCGCCAGGCGATCCAGAACGTGAAGGAACGCGCCCATCTGGTGCAGGTTGTCATCCAGACATTCAAACGCCAGCCTGGGGTCGGTATTCTCGAATCGCGCGATGACATCGCGGCTGTCGTCGGTCGAGGCGTTGTCGAGGACAACGCATTCGAACTCGGCGTAATCCTGCGACAGAACGCTCGATATCGCCTGGCCGACATACTGGCCGTAATTGTGGTTGATGATGACGAAGCTGATCTTCGGCGCGGTCATTGTCGCTTCCGTCCGATCCTCAGAAAGATGCGGACATCGCGGAACAGCGACTTCGAGAGGACGCGCATTGGAATTCGGCCTCCGAAACCGGCTCTGAGGATGGATCTTGCCTGGGCTCCAGAAAACCGGGCCAGCACCTCTCTGCTGAACCTCCTGGCACCGAAAACAGACCTCAATTGCAGCGCGTTGCGCTTGAATATCTCGACCGCGATCTCGTCGCTGAAATAGTCGCGCAACCTGTCGGGGTTTTCTCGTGTGACCCGGTCCACGACCGGCCAGAACTCGCCCCCTAAAAGCCAGTCGAACCTTTCGCTTCCTTCGATCAGATACTTGACGCTTTCATATGTGAATTTCCGCAATTTGGCCGCGTATTCCCTGGTCCCGGTGCGAATGCCCTCCACGCTTTCGCCGGTGGCGAAATAATTGCTTGAATGCAGGCGATAGCCGGACAAGGGCATGTCGATCAACGCGCTGCCGGCAACCGCATGGCATATTGTATTGAAATAGCCGTCGGCCGACGTCATCCAGGGTTTGCTGCCATCGTCCAACCGCAGCAGATGCAGGACCGAGGTGCGGAACATGTTGGCGCTGCCCGGCGCCCAGAACCAGCCGACGTGCGCACGCGGTATGGTCGCCGTGCTGGCGTCGAGAAGCCGGTATTGCGACGGGGAGACGGTCGGCAGTCGCAGCACGGTCCGCTCACCTCGCAGGCCTCGCTGCGCGCCCGGTCTGTTCAGCCGGAGTTGCTGGTACGAGGCCGTCAGGGCTGCGCCTGTCGAGTCCATCTCTGCGACGTTGGCCGAAGTGAAGCCGACGCTTCGTTGCAATGCCATATGCACCTGGATGTGCGTTGAAGCGTAGTTGTCGAACAGCACGTCGTCCGCGTCCACGAAGGTGACGAATCCGCCGTTCACCTTGTCCAGAGCCCACAGCGCGGCGCCGAGCTGGCCGTGGTTCTGCGCCAGCGTCTCGACCCGGAAACGTGGATCGCCTTCGACATGCCGGGCAATCACCTGCGCGCTGTCATCGGTCGAGCCGTTGTTGATGACGATGCACTCGAAATGCGGATAGTCCTGTCTGCGTATGGAATCGATCGTCGCGCCGACATAGCTGCCGTAATTCCAGTTGATGACGACGAAGCTGACCAGCGGCGGCGACAGCGCGCCGCCGGCGAGCCCGTCAATGTCCCGGCCGGCGATCGTGAATGACTTGGCCGCGACGATCTCGCTCTTGCGAATGACGATCTGCTGGCCCCGGTGCAACAGCTCGTATTCCCCGGCGACCTGGCTCAGGAAAGCTTCTATCCCTGCCTGGGGACGCCTGGCCATCGGCAGATCCGGCCTCCACCGGTAATCGTCCAGGATCATGACACCGTCATTGTCGAGCACGTCCCAGGCCAGTCGGGCATCGCTGTAAACGGAGGTGGCGGAATGGTCGCCATCGACATAGACCACGTCATACAGCCGTCCTTCGCCGGCAAGGCCTGGCAGGATCGTCAACGAATGGCCTTTGCGTTTCTCGACCCGGCCGGCGAAGCGCTTGAGGTTGCGGTCGAAGCGTCGTTCGACCTCGGCCATATCAGATTCATGCTTCGAGCCAGGCTCGAGATGCTCTTCGCTGCCCTGGAAGCTATCCACGCAGGTAATGCGGGATTTTGGCAGGAATTGCAGGAAAAAAAGCGCGGAACGCCCCTCGAACGAGCCGATTTCGAGCACAGCCGTCGCCGTGCCGGCCTTGTCGCCGAGAAGCTCCTCCCAAAGCTTCAGGTGATGGGAGGTCCAGTCATGGGTAAACTCTCCGTCGACAAAATAATCCATCCTTCCCCCATTAGCCCGGCGCTGAAGCGCGCGCGGCCAAGCCCATTTCGTCAGAACGAGACACTGTTCCAGCGATCGGAACCCCTTCCGGTCGCTTTGGACGATTTGGCCGCGGTATCCTGATTGTCCTGAGCCCATTGCACAAGCGGCAATGGAACAATAGATGGTGCATGAGCATCCAGCAGATAGTGCGTGAGCATCCGCAGACGGTGCGTGAGCATCAATGGATGGGTGCGGGCGTGATCCCGACCTGACAGACTGCGTGAACAGACAGGAACAACCGCATGACCGATAAGCTCGACGCAGCGAAATTGACCGATCGCGTCGCGGCGCTCGTCGAGGCCGCCAGGCGCGCCGGCGCCGATGCGGCCGACGCGGTGGCGGTGCGCGGCCGTTCGGCCGGCGTGTCGGTTCGGCTAGGCAAGGTCGAAGGCACCGAATCGTCGGAGAGCGAGGACGTGTCGCTGCGCGTCTTCATCGGCCAGCGTGTGGCGAGCGTCTCGGCCACCGCCGCCGCATCCGACCCGAAGGCGCTCGCCGAGCGTGCCGTGGCGATGGCCAGGGTTTCGCCCGAAGACCCGTTCCAGGGCCTCGCCGATCCCGCGCTGCTCGCGCGCAATTTGCGCGATCTCGACCTCTTTGACCCGACAGAGGTATCGGCAGACGAGCTGAAGGAAGCTGCACTTGCCGCCGAAGCGGCCGCGTTGGCCGTCAAGGGCGTCACCAATTCCTCGGGCAGCAGCGCCGGCGCCGGCTTGGGCGGCCTGGTTCTCGCCACATCGCATGGCTTTGTCGGCCAGTACGTCGCCTCGCGTTTCTCGCGCTCGACCAGCGTCATTGCGGGTGAGGGAACGGCGATGGAGCGCGACTACGAATTCTCGTCGCGCCAGCATTTCGCCGACCTCGACACGCCGGAAGAGATCGGCCGCAAGGCGGGCGAACGTACCGTTCGCCGCCTCGGCGCCCGCAAGGCGAAGACCGGCCCGGTCGACGTAGTGTTCGATCCGCGCGTCGCGCGCGGCATTGCCGGCCATCTCGCCGGCGCCATCAACGGCGCCGCGGTCGCCCGCAAGACCAGCTTCCTGCGCGACATGATGGGCAAGCAGGTGGCGTCGGCCGCGATCACCGTCACCGACGAGCCTTTGCGGCGGCGCGGCCAGGCCTCGCGCCCCTTCGATGGCGAGGGCATCGAGGGCGAGAAGCTGCTGATGGTCGAGAAGGGCATCTTGAATCACTGGTTCCTGTCCACCTCGGCCGCGCGCGAGCTCGGCCTTGTCACCAACGGGCGCGGCTCGCGCAGCGGCTCGTCGGTTTCGCCGTCCTCGACCAACCTTGCCATCGAGCCCGGCGAGCGCTCGCCGGAAGATCTGATCGCGTCGTTGAAGAGCGGCTTCTATGTCACCGAGGTATTCGGCCAGGGCGTCGACATGGTGACCGGCGAATACAGCCGCGGCGCTTCCGGCTACTGGATCGAGAACGGCGCATTGGCCTATCCGGTCGCCGAGGTGACGATCGCCTCGAACCTGAAGGCCATGTTCCTCAACATGGTTCCGGCGAACGATCTCGACCGCAATTTCGGCACCGCGGCGCCGACGCTCCTGATCGAAGGGATGACCCTTGCCGGCGCTTGACCAATTGACCTCGAGCGAGGCCCGCGACGACCTCGCTTTGCTGCGCGACGCCGCCCGTGAGGCCGGCGCCATCGCCATGGGCTATTTCGGCAAGAACCCGCAGGTGTGGATGAAGGGCGGCACCTCGCCGGTGAGCGAGGCCGATCACGCCGCCGATACCTACCTGCGCGAGACCTTGCTCCGGCTGCGTCCGGATTATGGCTGGCTGTCGGAGGAGACCGCCGATGACCATGCCAGGCTGTCGGCCCGCCGCACCTTCGTGGTCGACCCGATCGACGGCACGCGCGGCTTTCTCGACGGCCTGCATTCCTGGTGTGTCAGCGTCGCAGTGGTCGAGAACGGGCGCTCGCTCGCCGGCGTGCTCGAATGCCCGGCCAAACGCGAGACCTATTGGGCGCTGCCGGGCGAGGGCGCCTATCTCAATGACAAGCGCATCTATGTGCGCCCGCTGGGCGAAAGCGTCGATATCGGCGGACCCAAGCCGCTGGTCGACTTGATGCCGCCGGCATGGCAGGACAGGCTGCGGCGGACGGCCTACATCCCTTCGCTTGCCTATCGGCTGGCGATGATCGCCGCCGGAAAGCTCGATGCGACCTTCGTCAAGCCGAGCGCGCATGACTGGGACATCGCCGCCGCAGACCTCATCCTTGCCGAGGCGGGCGGAGCATTGCTCGACCGCACCGGCAAGCCGCCGCGCTATGCCGGCGAGGTGATCAACCATGGTGCGCTCGCCGCAGGCAGCGGCGAGCTGCTCGGCGTGCTCGCCAGGGTGATCGCGGGGATTGACCAAGGGTGAGTCGGCCCGCAGTTCCAAAATCGGCTGCTTTGGGCTAAACGTTTCACAAAACTCATGAATCTGTGAAGGATCGGCATGGCCGTGGAAGACGGAAAGAAGCAGCTTTTGCACCTGGTGTTCGGTGGCGAGCTGAAAAAGCTGGGTGGAACCGAGTTTCGCGACCTGGACGCGCTCGACATTGTCGGCATCTATCCCGACTATCAATCGGCGCACGCCGCCTGGAAGGCGAAGGCGCAGGCAAGTGTCGACAATGCTCATATGCGCTATTTCGTTGTTCATCTGCACCGCTTGCTCGATCCAGAATCGAAGGTCGGCGGTTGACGTCGATGGAGCATGAAGCGGTGAAAGGGGCGACCCGGCCGCGCGCCGCCAGACGCGGCGGAACGCGCACGCTGTGGCGGCGCATCCGCGAGCCTTTGGCGCAGTCGAGTTTCGTCAAGAACTTCATCGCCAGCCTGTTCGCCTGGTTCTTGCGGTTGATTCGCGTCACCAGCCCGCTCGTCGAAGGCTCGACCCGGGTAGCCGGCGGCGCTTATGCGCATCTTGAACCGGGCATCATCGCGCTCTGGCACGGCCAGCACCTTTTGACCCCTGCCTATTACCCCGAGGGCCGGCCGCTGGTCGCCATGGTTTCGCGCAGCGCCGACGCCGAGCTCCAGGCGCTGATGATCGAGAAATTCGGCATCGAGGCAGTGCGCGGCTCCGGCGGCCGCGACAATTCGAGGCATTTGGACAAGGGCGGCGCCAAGGCCTTGATCGCGCTGAGGAAGGCGCTTGCCACCGGCAAGAACGTCGCCATGATCGCCGACATTCCGAACGGCACGCCGCGCGACGCTGGGCTTGGCATCGTTCTCCTGGCAAGGCTTTCCGGCCGGCCGATCCTGCCATCGGCCATCGCCACCAGCCGCCGCAAGGTGCTGGAGAAGAGCTGGGACAAGACCACCATCAACCTGCCGTTCGGCCGCTCCGCGGTCATCGTGGGCCAGCCTGTCTTCGTGCCCGCCGATGCCGATGACGCCGAGATGGAGCGCAAGCGCCAGGAGGTCACGGCCTCCCTCAACGCCGCGACGGCTGAGGCTTATCGCCTCGTGGACGGCGGCAAATGAGCGAGCGCTGGGCGCGTGCGGCCCTGACTGCCTATCGCTATGCGGGGGCGGCCGCCTATCCGCTGATTGGCCCCTATGTCGCCTGGCGCGCCTCGCGCGGCAAGGAGGATCGTGTCCGCCGCCGAGAACGCTATGGCATCGCCGGCCGTCCCCGTCCGGAAGGACCGGTGATCTGGATCCATGCCGCAAGCGTGGGCGAGACGATCGCGGTGGTGCCGCTGGTCGAGAGCATCCTCGACTATGGCGTCAACATCGTTTTGACCACTGGCACCGTGACCTCGGCCAAGGTCGCCGAAGAGCGCCTCGGCAGCCGCATCATCCACCAATATGTGCCGCTCGATCTGAAGCCCGCGGTAAGCCGTTTTCTTGATCACTGGCGGCCGGAACTGGCGATCATCGCCGAATCGGAAATCTGGCCGATGACCATCCTGGAACTTGGCGCCCGCAACGTGCCGCAGGTTCTGGTCAACGGCCGGCTGTCGGACCGCTCCTTCATGTCCTGGAAGAAGCGCGCCGGCGTTGCCGAGGCGCTGTTCGAGAATCTTGCCCACGTCATCGCCCAGTCGGATGTCGACGGCGAGCGGTTCCGCGCGCTGGGCGCCCGGCCGGTCACCGTTTCCGGCAACCTCAAGGTGGATACCAACCCGCCGCCGGTCGACGAGCGGGCCTTAGCCACCCTGCAGCGCCAGATCGGCGGCCGTCCGACCTGGGCTGCGATCTCGACCCATGATGGCGAGGAGGTCGTGGCCGCGGAGGTCCATGCCAGCCTGCACAGGCGTCATCACGGGCTCTTGACCATCATCGTGCCGCGTCACCCCGATCGCGCCGACGCGCTGGCCGCGCAGATTTCCGGCATGGGCCTGTCCGTGGCAAGGCGCGGCAAGGGCGACCGCATCTCCCACGATACCGACATCCTGCTCGGCGACACGATCGGCGAGATGGGCCTTTATCTGAGGCTGACCGAGATCGCTTTCGTCGGCCGCTCGCTGACTTCGCAAGGCGGCCAGAACCCGCTCGAGCCGGCGATGCTCGAAACCGCCGTGCTGGCCGGGCGTAACGTGCAGAATTTCCGCGAGGCCTATCAGCGCCTGCTCGACAGCGGCGGCGCCAAGCTGGTGCGCGACCGTGACATGCTGGCCGGCGCCGTCAATTTCCTTTTGACCAACGAAGTGGCGCGCCACGAGATGATGGCGGCGGGTGCCGCCACCGTCGACGAAATGCGCGGCGCGCTTGCCCGCACGCTGAAATCGCTGGAGCCCTATATCCAGCCTCTGGTTGTCAAGGCGCGCCTGAAAGGCGCAAACGGGCGCTAGATCATGACCCCAGAAATCGGATCCGATTTTTGGAGAAATCCATGCGCGAAACCGAGACGCATGGAGCAGGCGCGATGACCAGCGAAGCGCCACCCTTCTGGTGGGAAAAGCCGGACTGGCGCGTGCTTGCGCTGTCGCCCGCATCGGCGATCTACGGGCTGGTCGCCGGCCGCCGCATGCGCCACGCGCCGCGCGAGAAGGTCGCAGCGCCGGTCCTGTGCGTCGGGAACCTTACCGTCGGCGGCAGCGGCAAGACACCGGTCGCCATCGCTTTGGCCAAGCAGGCCAGACGCATGCAGCTCACGCCAGGCTTCCTGTCGCGCGGCCATGGCGGCTCGTTCGCCAGGCCTCATGTCGTCGATGCGCATCACGACGCCGCCAAGCATGTCGGTGACGAGCCGCTGCTCCTGGCCGAGCATGCGCCCGTCGCGGTGACGGCCAACCGCGCCGCCGGTGCGAAGCTGCTCATCGAAGAACGTGGCTGCGATTTCCTGATCATGGATGACGGGTTCCAGTCGGCGCGCGTCCATATCGACTATGCGCTGGTCGTGGTCGACGCCCGCTTCGGCATCGGCAACGGCCGCGTCATCCCGGGCGGGCCGCTCCGCGCCAAGGTCGTCGACCAGCTGGTCTTCACCAGCGGCTTGCTGAAGATGGGCGAGGGGACCGCCGCCGACGGCGTCGTGCGCCAGGCGGCGCGCGCCGGCCGGCCGATCTTCCTGGCGCATGTCGAGCCGGCCGATCCGTCGCGCTTCGCCGGCGGCCGCTTCCTGGCCTTTGCCGGCATCGGCCATCCGGAGAAATTCTTCGACACGGTGCGCGGCGCGGGCGGCGAAGTGGCTCAGTCGCGCGCTTTTCCGGATCATCATTTCTACGCCCAGGACGAGCTTGCCGACCTCCTGGCGCTCGCCCGGCATGAGGGGCTGCGCCTCGTCACCACGGCAAAGGACGCCGCGCGGCTGCGCCATGGCGAGACGCCTGCCGGTTTCCTCGCCCAGCTGGACGTGCTCGACATCGAGGCCGTGTTCGAGCTCGATCATGTGCCCGAACGCATCGTCGACGAGACGCTCGACGCCTGGCGCCTGCGCAAGATGCGGGGCTAATGCATGTCGCGCAAAAGTGTGCAGCGGTTTTGCGACAACGACATGCATGAAGACAAAGACTTAAAGGGGCGCGCCCGCCGTCAATTGCCGTTGATGAGGCGGCGGAAGTAGCGAACCGTTTCGGTGAGCCCATCCTCGAGAGCGACGCGAGGAGACCAACCCAGCGTCGACCGCGCCAGACCTATGTCGGGTTGGCGCTGGCGGGGATCGTCCTGCGGCAGGGCCTTGAACTCGATTTTGGACTTGCCGCCGACAAGGCTCAATACAAGTTCGGCCAGTTCCAGGATCGTGACTTCCGTCGGGTTGCCGACGTTGAGGGGGCCCACGAAATCGTCGGGCGTAGCCATCATCCGAACCATCGCATCGACGAGATCGTTGACATAGCAGAAGCTGCGGGTGTGGCTACCGTCGCCGTAGATGGTTATAGGATCGTTCTGCAAGGCCTGGACGATGAAATTGCTGACCACCCGTCCGTCCGACGGGTGCATGCGAGGCCCGTATGTATTGAATATGCGCACCACCTTGATGGGTAATTTCGACTGACGCCGGTAGTCGAAGAACAGCGCCTCGGCGCATCTCTTGCCTTCGTCGTAGCAACTGCGCGGCCCGATCGGATTGACGTGGCCCCAATAGGCTTCGGTCTGGGGATGGACTTGCGGATCGCCATAGACCTCGGATGTCGATGCCTGAAGGATCCTGGCCCCGGAAGCGCGTGCAAGATCGAGCATGTTGATCGCCCCATAGACGCAGGTCCTGGTCGTCTCGATCGGAATGCGCTGATAGTGAACAGGCGAGGCCGGGCAGGCGAGGTTGAAGATTTCATCCGTTTCGACTTTGAGAGGCACGGTAACGTCGTGCCTCAGAAACTCGAAATGTGGATTGCCCAGAAGATGGCCGATATTTTCCTCCGAGCCGGTGGAAAAATTGTCGGCACATAGTACCTGCCGGTCTTGTGCCAGCAGCAGGTCGCATAGATGCGAGCCGATAAAGCCGGCCCCACCCGTGACAAGAACCTTCACAATTAACCCCCGTACCCATAGCCCTTTGCTGTCTATAGCCCCATAAAGGCGAAAGTGTCAGCACTGAAACGACGGAGTGGGGCCATCGATGGGAAGGGAAGAAGTGGCTACGGCTCCTGCGCGCCGCATCGCCTGCAGGATCGCCTCGTCGCGCTCGACATTGAGCTTGCTTTCGAAGTCGAAATGCCAATCCCTGTCGCGCAGCGCGGAAGTCGAGGCGTCGCCGCGCCGGATTTTCTGGTCGAGGTCGGCGAGTGATCGCGACCAATAGTGATTGATCCTCAGGATGTCGAACTGGGGAGGCATGCCGGGCGCGATGGTCCGTCGACGGGTGTCCATCCCTTCACCGGACAGGAATTTCGACTGATGGACGCCCACCCTGTAGACCATGCGCGGGTTGAGGATTGTCTTGACCGTCGTGATGTCCGGCCCGGCTCGCATCGTATAGGCCTCGACCACCGGCCGTTCTGGTCGCTCCGCTTGGCCGGAGGAGCCATAGAAAGCTTGCCAGACGCAAACGCCTGGCAGGTCGCGATAGTCCCTCATAACCGAGGGTACGTCACGTCCGTCAGGTGCGAAAAGAAACTCATCGATGTCGAAGAATCCGATCCACAACGCTTCGCGCCAGCGCCTGCGGATGCAGTCCCTATAAGCCGACAGCTGCCCCACCGGCCGCGGCCAGTCGACCACCGTGACCAGGCCCTCCTGAATGAACGGATTCAATACGGCTTTGAAGTCGTCGGTCGAGAAGTTGTTGTAGAGATAGAAATGCTCGAATCCCACATTCTGATGGAATCTGATCCATTCGGCCAGGAACGGCGCTTCCTCGCGGAAGATGGCGCAGGCCGTCAGCTTGAATCGGGGCGCCCTCGACACCGCCCGATCGCGCCATCTCGCGCGCATGACAAGCGGCATGCGAAGAAGTGTCTTGAGAGATTTCCTGAAGTTTTTCAATGTAGTACCCTGAGCGGTCGAGCTTGGCTGCCAAGCGCCATGGGCTCGCAAGCCTATCCCCGCTTGCGCAATTCCGGGTGCATCTCGATCTCGCGGGCAAGCGACACCGCGGCATTCACATAGGGCTCCTGTCGGGCGACGCTCCAATATTTGAGCTCGTCGAGCGGAATGTTCTCGCCCGTCACCGCACAGCGCACGAAGGAGCCGGGACTGGTGACTTGGAAGTCGCCGTCGAGATAACGGATCCGGGCTTCCCTGCCGCCCGGGCCTTCGAAACGGTTCATCATGAAAGGACGCTGCAGTTCATCGGGTTTCAATCGCCATAAATCGCAAGCAACGTCAAGCTTGACGCAATGCTCATCCGGTATGGCTGCAGCGACAATGGTTCCCGGAGCCCCGGCATGGACATCACTCCGCCCCGCTTGAACACGCTGATCAATGAGGCGCTCACCCCGCATGTGGTGCCTTCGCCGAAGGCCGATCCGGCGACGGCGGCTTTGATCAAGACGCTGATCCAGCCGCCGGCGCCATCAATGGTGCAGGCGGCGCAGTTCGCCGCGCAGGCGCTGCAGAGCGCACAGCCGCGCCCTGCGGCTCAGGCATCGCCACGCCTGTCGTCCTCCGAGGCCGAGGACGCTTACCGGGCCGTCATGGAGCCCGATGCTGCCTTGGATGACGCGCCGTCAACACCTTCGACGGGCAGGGCGGCGGCGGACACCGATCGGGCACCGCGCGGCTTCGCCTCACCGCAGGCAGCGGTCGCCGACAATGCGCCCAGGGCCCCGGTTGCGCCTGCATTGTCCACATTTTCGCCGGCCGTCGCTTCCGCCGCGGTGCTGGTCGCGGCCAACGCCAATGCACCGCAGCCTCGCGGCGCCGCGGTTCGTCCGGCTGGTCACGCGCCGCGATCGGAATCCGCGCCGATATCCCTTTGGACGATCTCGGTCGTCACGGCTGTCGTCTCGGCCGTGACCGCCACCATCATGGTTCTGTTGCTTCGATAAGCCCGCTCAGACGCCGTCCTGAAGGAAAGCCTCGAGCTTTTCCGGAGCAAGCCCTGCCTGTTCGGCGATGCGCCTGGCAAGGTCCGCCGCTGCCGCGCGCGGCCGGCCGACGGGGCGGTCCATCCAATAAGACACCGGATTGAGCGCGACGCGCTCGTCGACGGCAACGATGCGGCCGGATTGGAGTTGGTCTGCCGTCAGCGGGGGCCGCGCCAGCGCTATGCCCAACCCATGCGCGGCCGCATCGAGCACCAGATTATAGTCCTCGAAACGCCGATCCTGCGGACGCGGGCGATAGTCCATGTCCTGCGCCGCGAGCCAGGCGCGCCAGGCGGATGCGTCGGAATCGTTGATCAGCGGGAATTTCAGCAGCCGGGCAGGGTCGCCTCGTCCGATCTCCTTCGCCAGCTCCGGCGAGGCGATCGGGAAAATATGCTCCTCGAACAGCTGCACCGAGATGCGGCCCGGAATGCGGCCGCGCCCGCAGCGCACCGAAAGATCGATGCCTTCGTCGGCGAGATCGGCCTGGCGGTTGTCGACGTCGAGCACGATGCGCAGCTTGGTCGGATGGTTCTCCAGCGCGGCCATGCGCGGCATCAGCCATAGCCCGCTCACCGACGGGATCGAGGCCAGCCGCACCACGGCGGTGCCGCGCGGCTCGACCCAGCGGTCGGAGTTGAACGAGATCAGCGCGAAGGCCTCGGCGGTCCTCAAATGCAGCCGGTTGCCCTCGATCGTCAGCGTCACGCCACGCGCGTTGCGCTCGAACACTTTCAAGCCGAGCCAGTCCTCCAGCTTGGCGATCTGGCGGCTCACCGCGCCATGGGTGAGGTTGAGCTTTTCAGCCGCCGCGGAAAAACTCCCCATGCGCGCCGCCGCATCGAAGGCACGCAGGGTTTCCAGCGGCAGTATCTGGTCAGAGCTGTGATCCATGCTCACAGCTGACTCTCGAATTGGTCGTTTGTCAATTGCCGGCAATGGCGTTCTCATGCATCCATGACGCAGAAAGACGAGGCTACGGCAATGAGCGCTTACACTGGCACGTTGAATGAGACACGGCGCATGGACACCGCGGCCGCAATCGCGGTGACGCTGACGGTCATCGGCTGGGCCTCGGCTTTCCCGGCGATCCGCGCCGGCCTTGCCGCCTTCCAGCCATTGGAGCTCGGCGCGCTGCGCTTTGCCATCGCGGCGGTTCCGGCCGCCATCTTCCTCGCGGTGAAGCGCCCGGCACTGCCCCGAGTGGACGAGCTGTGGCGCTTCGGCTTCGGCGGCGCCATCTTCGTCGCGCTCTACACCGCCATGCTCAATTTCGGCGAGCTGACCGTCTCGGCGGGTGCGGCTGGCTTCATCATCAATGTCAGCCCGATCTTCACCGCTATCATGGCGATGGCGCTGCTCGGCGAGCGCTTCTCGGGGCTTGCCTGGCTGGGCACTGTCATTTCCTTCGCCGGCATCGGCATCATCGCGGTGGCCGACGGGCACGGCCTTCATTTCAACGCCGGCGCGCTGCTGGTGCTGGGCTCCGCGCTCTGCTCCGCCGTCAATACCATTGTGCAGAAGCCGCTCTTTGCCCGTCATCATCCTCTGACGATATCCGCTTCCAACATGGTGCTCGGCGCGCTCTGCCTGTCGCCCTTCCTGCCCGAGGCTTTTTCGCAGGCAGCGGTCGCCGACACCGCCGGTCTTGGCGCCGTCATCTATCTCGGTATCGTGCCCTCGTTGATCGCCTATGCCGCATGGGCGACCGCGCTGTCGCGCCTGCCCGCCGCGCGCGCCTCGAACTTCCTCTATCTCGTCTCGCCGACCTCCGCTCTGATCGGCTTCTTCTGGCTGGGCGAAGTGCCGTCGCTGCTCGGCATCCTGGGCGGCGCGCTGGCGCTGGGTGGCGTGATCGTGGTCAATTTGAAGCGTTAGTTCAAAAGTTTACGGCCGTTTCCGGGCTCGAGCTGAAAAGTTGAATGCGGCTACCGGCGCCCCCTGTGATGCGGACGTGAGGCAAGCTATCCTGATCCGCCTTTGATGGAGGGGATCGGGATGGGAAGAGGCTTCATTGCCACGGTTTTCTGCCTGCTGATGCTAAGCGGGAAAGCCTTGGCGGGCTGGTACCAGGTGGAAAACTACGAAGGCTCCATCGGACCGAACCCGGTTCACGTCTCCCTGCAGCGCTATGCCAGCTTCGGCAGCGGCATCAGTGTCAAGGGAAGCTATTTCTACGACGCCAAGCAAAGCCCAATCGCGATCTACGGCAAGGCGGAGGGCTCAAAGCTCACGCTGTGCGAGATCGCGGACGACCAGGAATTTCAACGCGTCCTCGTCATGGGGTCGAAAACACCCGTCGACACCACCGGATGTCCTTTCTCTATCGAGATCAGTGACAGCGGCGCGGCGGGAAGCTGGAGCAAAGGCGTGGACAAATTTCCCGTTACGCTCAGAAAGGTCGCGAGTCTTGACAATACAGGCGACCTGAAGATCGACGGGACCGTCGAAATTCCCTTTTGGGCTGAGACGACCCGCGACAGATTTGCGGGGATTTACACGAAGTCCGACGCCGGCATCTGCATGACGAAAATGCTGGTGATCAACAAGAAGAAAAAGAAGGCCGTTCAGGAGATCGGCTTCGACGATGAGGACTGCAACGCCGGTATGTCGACGACGCCCATTTATATGAACGTGCAAAAATGGGTGGAGGCAGGCAAGGACATCATTTCGGTGGAATTTGGAGGCGGCAAATTCGCAGGCGCGAACGACTATGTTCTCAACCCGAAGACAGGAAAATACCACCTCAAGAAATGATATTTAGCGTATGGCGCCGACCCTTGCTGTTGCAACGAGCCAGGGGACGGTCACCGCCGCCCGAACAGCCTTTCGATATCGGCGAGCTTGAGCTCGATATAGGTCGGGCGGCCATGGTTGCAGGTGCCGGAGCCGGGTGTCGCCTCCATCTGGCGCAGCAGCGCGTTCATCTCCTCGGCCTTGAGCAGGCGCCCTGACCGCACCGAGCCGTGGCAGGCCATGGTCGCGGCTATTCTGTCCAGCCGCTCCTTCAGCGTCTCGACCGTGTCGTTGTCGGCGATCTCGTCGGCAAGGTCGCGCACCAGCTGCTGCACATTGGTTTCGCCCAGCATCGACGGCGTCTCGCGCACCGCCACCGCGCCTGGGCCGAAGCGCTCGAGGCCTAGGCCAAATTTGGCGAGCGTCTCGGAATGCATCGCCAGCCGCTCGGCATCCTCTTCCGGCAGGTCGACGATCTCGGGCAGGAGCAGCATCTGCGACGGCACGGCGCGAGAATGCAGCGCATTCTTCAGCGCCTCGTAGACCAGCCGCTCATGCGCGGCATGCTGGTCGACGATGACGAGCGAATCCCTGGTTTGGGCGACGATGTAGTTCTCATGCACCTGCGCGCGCGCCGCGCCCAGCACCATGCCGAGCAGCGCCTCAGTCGGCTCGGCCATGCCGGCGCGGACATCGGCGCTGGCCAGCGGCCCGGCGTCGAACGCCGCCTGCTCGTTCTCGGCGAAGCCGTTTCGTGGCGCCCGTGCTTCGCCCATGTCGAGCGGCCGCTGCGCCGAGCGCAACGGGTCGAAGCCTCCGGAGGCGGAAGCGTGATAAGCGGCCTCGTAGCTGCGATGGCCGTTGGCCGGGCCGGCATGCGAGTAGGGCGCCGCCCCTGGCCGGAATGCCGCCATCATACCGGCGGCGCCCGTTGTCGCCGCGCGGATGCCGGCGCCGGCCAGCGCCTCGCGGATGGCGCCGACGATCAGCCCGCGCACCAGGCCGGGATCCCGGAAGCGCACATCGGCCTTGGCGGGATGGACGTTGACGTCTACCGTCGAGGGATCGAGCGACAGGAACAGCACCGTCACCGCATGCCGGTCTCGCGGCAGCACGTCGGCGAAGGCGCCGCGGATCGCGCCGGCGATCAGCTTGTCGCGAACCGGCCGTCCATTGACATAGGCATATTGCTGCAGCGCATTGGCACGCGTGTAGGACGGGATCGAGACGTGGCCGGCAAGGTGAACTCCCTCCCGCGCGGCATCGATGGCAATGGCATTGTCCGGGAAATCCTTGCCCATTACCTGCGCGACGCGGGCAAGCCGGCCCTCCGGCGTGTCGCTGGTTGCGGGCAGTTCCAGCGTCGAGCGGTCGGCGCCGGCCAGCGTGAAGCGGACAGCGGGAAAGGCGATGGCGATGCGCTTTACCACGTCGCTGGTGGCCGAGCTTTCGGCGCGCTCGCCCTTCATGAATTTCAGCCTGGCCGGGGTGGCGAAGAAAAGGTCGCGCACCTCGACCGTGGTGCCCCGGTTTGCCGCCGCCGGCTTCACCGCCGAGACGCGCCCGCCGTCGATGCCGATCTCGGCCGCGCTGTCGCCGCCAGCCGTGCGCGAGCGGATCGACAGCCGCGCGACGGAACCGATCGAGGGAAGCGCCTCGCCGCGGAAACCCAGCGAGCGGATGTCGTGGATGTTGTCGGACAGCTTGGAGGTGCAGTGCCGCGCGACCGCCAGCGCCAGTTCCTGTTCCGGAATGCCCGAGCCGTCATCGGTGACGCGGATGAGATTGAGCCCGCCGCCGGCGGTGACGATCTCCACGCGCGAGGCTCCTGCGTCGAGCGCATTCTCGACCAACTCCTTCACCACGCTCGCCGGACGCTCGATGACCTCGCCGGCGGCGATCTGGTTGATCATCGTTTCGGAAAGCTGGCGGATGGGCATGAGGCGATTATAGGCGGATTCGGACGGCGTGGGCAAAAGCTGCGCGTATTATGGAGAGGCTAGCGGGACAGCACCCCCCTCTGGCCTGCCGGCCATCTCCCCCGCAAGGGGAAATTGGCTGTGTCATCGCCTCGCTCTTCTGCAACGTACGAGATTGGCGAGGGCCTGCGTCAAGTCTGATCTCCCCCCTTGCGAGGGAGATGTCCGGCAGGACAGAGAGGGGTGTGAAGGATCGCTACGACGGCGATTGCCCGACGATGATGCAAATCTAAGCCTGCGCCACCAGCCAGTCCCTGACCCTGCGCGCATTCTCGCTGAGGTCGCGGTTCTTCGGCCAGATGACGTGGAAGCCGATGCCGGTCCGCATGACATGATCGGTCACCGGCACAAGCAGCCCTGATGCCACCAGCCGCTCGACCAGATGCCGCCATCCAAGCGAGATGCCTTGCCCTTCCATCACCGCCTGGATCACCAGGGCATAGTCGTTGATTCTCAGGCCGCGCTCCGCATTGCGCAGGCTGGTTCCTGCCGAAGCGAACCATTCGTCCCAGTTCGGCGCCTCGCGATAGGGCTCCTCGAGATGGATCAGCCGGTGCGTGGCCAGTTCCTCGACCGTCTTCGGCTTGCCGAATTTGGCGAGATAGCTCGGGCCTGCGACCGGGAAGATCTCTTCGTCGGAGAGCGACAGCGAGTGATAGTCTGGCCAGTCACGCGGCACGCCGCCCCGCACCCCGAGCGGAATCCCCTCGGCGATGATGTCGAGGTCGCGGTCGGCGGTCTGGATGCGCAGGTCGATACCCGGCAGTTCGTCGCGGAACTGCTGCAGGCGCGGCATCATCCAGAACGAGCCGAAAGCCGTGGAGGCGGCCAAAGTCACATGCCCGCCGGTTGCCTGCAGGCGCAGGTCCTCTGCCGACTTGCGGATATGCGACAGGCCGAGCGAGACGTCGGCATGGAAGCGCTCGCCGGCTTCCGTCAGAATCACCTGGCGATGGCGCCGCTGGAAGAGCTTGGCGCCGAGCTGCTCCTCCAGCCCGCGCACGGCATAGGAAACGGCGGCCTGCGTCATGCCGAGCTCGCGCCCGGCGGCGGTGAAGCTCGACAGCCGGCCGGCGGCTTCGAAGACGATGAGGCTGCCGGCCGAGGGCAGGAGGTGGCGCAGGCTTCGCATAAGGTGAACTTATACAGAAGATCAGGATTTTCCAGCGTCACAGCCATATTTTGCCTCGCTAACGTGAGTGGCGGGAAGAAGGAGCCTCCATGAACGCACCGGCCGTTGAATTGACCGAACAGACCCACCGCCGCGGCGGCGGCCGTCTTGGCCGCAAGGCGCTGAGAAGCGCGCCGATCGCGTCCTTCCCGACCCTTGTGCGCAAGATCCCCGCCTATGAGATCGTGCCCGACGAGGCGGTGGAGCTGATCCACGAGGAATCGCTCAAGATCCTTGAGGAGGTGGGCTGCGAATTCCGCGACGACGGGGCGATAGAGCTCTGGAAAGCGGCCGGCGCCGATGTCAGGCAAACGCGCGTCCGCATCGACCGCGCGCTCCTGATGGAACTCGTCTCGAAAGTTCCGCCTGAGTTCACGCTCAACGCGCGCAATCCGGAGCGCACGGTGCGCGTCGGCGGCAAGAACTCGATCTTCGTGCCGATGTATGGCGCTCCCTATATCCGCGACCTCGACAACAAGCGCCGTTACGGCACGCTGGCCGACCTCAACAATTTCCACAAGATGGCCTATATGGCGCCGGCGCTGCATTCCTCGAGCTCGGTCATCTGCGAGCCGATGGAAATCGCGGTGCCGAAGCGGCATCTCCACATCATCCATTCGGCGCTGAAACATTCCGACAAGCCGTTCATGGGCATCGTGACATCCAAGGAGCGCGCCGAGGACACGATGGCGATGGCTGGCATCGTCTTCGGCGAGGACTTCGTGCGCGACAACCCGGTGCTGGTGGCGATCACCAACTGCAATTCGCCGCTGGTCTGGGACGCCACCATGATCGACGCCATGCGGGTCTATGCGAGCCACAACCAGCCGCTGATCCTGGCGCCTTTCGCGCTATGCGGCGCCTCGACCTCGGCCTCCGCCGTCGGCGCGGTGGCGCAGGTCAACGCCGAGGCGCTCGCCGGCGTGGCTTTGACCCAGCTCATCCGGCCCGGCTCGCCGCAACTCTACGGCCAGTTCATGGTTACTGTCGACATGAAGACCGGCGCGCCGATGGGCGGCACGCCGGAAGCCGCGCAGATGATGTATCTGATGGGCGCCCTGGCCAGGAAATACAAGCTGCCCTGGCGCACCTCCGGCTTCCATGTCGGCTCCAAGCTCAATGACGCCCAAGCCGGCTATGAAGCGAACATGCTGATGCATGCCGCGATCCTTTCCGGCGCCAACTACATCTGGCATTCCGCCGGTTGGCTCGAGGCGGGCCTCACGTGCGGCTATTCGAAATTCGCCACCGACTGCGAGCAGCTCGTCGGCTGGTACAAATATGCCGGCGGCGTGCCCTTCGACGATTTCAAGGAAGCGATGGCGGCAATCCGCGAGGTCGGTCCGCAGGGGCATTTCCTCGGCACCCAGCACACGCTCGAGCATTTCGAGAGCGCCTTCTTCATGCCCAACATCATGGACTTCAATTCCTTCGAGCAGTGGAGCGCCGAAGGCGCCAAGGATCATGACACGCGCGGCCGCGAAAAGGCGCGCGCCATGCTCGCCGACTACCAGGAGCCGAAGCTCGACGAAGGCATCGCCGAAGGTCTCAGGGATTTGATCGCCCGGCGTGAGGAAAAGCTGCCGGACAGCGTTAGTTAATAGACGATAGTTCAAGCAAAAGGGCAAAAGACCCGCTCAAACCAATGGGAGAAAGAGAATGACACTGTTCAGAAGCAATGGCGACCGGGTCCCGGTCGCTATCGAGGCGATGGCCGAGGAAGCGCGGGCAGGGCGTGTCGACCGGCGCGAATTCCTGGCTCTGGCAAGCGCTTTCGGTGCATCGACGGCTTTCGCCTATGGCATGCTCGGCCTTGCCGCGCCGACCAAGGCCCTTGCCGATGAGCCCAAGAAGGGCGGTACGCTGCATGTCGCGATGTCGGTCAAGGCGCAGAAGGATCCGCGCACCTATGACTGGACGGAGATGGCAAACGTCACCCGCACGTGGCTGGAACCGCTGGTGCGCTACACGCACCAGTTCACTTTCGAGCCGGTGCTGCTCGAAAGCTGGGACGTCAATGACGACGCCACCGAATACACGCTGCACCTGCGCAAGGGCGTGACCTGGAACAATGGCGATGCCTTCAACGCCGATGATGTGGTTTTCAATCTGAACCGCTGGTGCGAGAAGGCCGCTTCCGGCAATTCCATGGCGGCTCGTGTCGGCGCGCTTATCGATGCCAAGACTGGCAAGGCCAAGGACGGCGCGATCACCAAGGTCGATGACCACACGGTCAAGCTGAAGCTCAACGAAGCCGACATCGCCATCATCCCCGGCCTCACCGACTATCCGGCCCTGGTCGTGCACCGCGACTTCGACAAGGACGGCGCCGACCCGATCAAGAAGCCGATCGGCACCGGAGCTTTCGAGCTGGTGTCCTATTCGGTTGGTCAGAAGGCGGTCGTCAAGCGCCGCGAGAACGGCAAGTGGTGGGGCGGCGAAGCGCCGCTCGACGGGGTCGAGTTCATCGACTACGGCACCGACTTCAACGCTACGCTGAATGCCTTCGATTCCGGCGAGATCGACCTCGACTTCGAAACGCCGGCCGACTACATCGACCCGCTAGACAAGATGGATCTGGTGAAGTCGGAGGTCGCGACGGCGACCACGCTCGTTGCCCGCACCAACATCACGCATAAACCCTATGACGATAAGCGGGTGCGCAACGCGCTGCAGATGGCGGTCGACAACAACCAGGTGATGCAGCTCGGCTATAATGGCCGCGGCACGGTCGGCGAGAACCACCATGTCAGCCCGATCCATCCCGAATACTACCCGCTGCCCAAGAAGGAGCGCGATGCCGCCGGCGCCAAGAAGCTGATGGCGGAGGCCGGCCAAGCCGACTTCGAGCATGAGCTGATCACCGTCGAGGACGAATGGCAGAAGAACACCGGCGATGCGATTGCCGGCCAGTTGCGCGACGCCGGCATCAAGGTGAAGCGCACGGTGCTGCCTGGCTCGACCTTCTGGAACGACTGGACGAAATATCCCTATTCGATGACCATCTGGTACATGCGCCCGCTCGGCGTGCAGGTGCTGGCGCTCGGCTACCGCACCGGCGAGGCCTGGAACGAGACGGCCTATTCCAACCCGGAGTTCGACGCCAAGCTCAAGGATGCGCTGTCGCAGATCGACGTCGCCAAGCGCAAGGAGGTGATGAAGGATGTCGAGGCGATCCTGCAGGATTCCGGCGTCATCATCCAGCCCTTCTGGCAGAAGCTCTACTGCCACATGAACAAGAAGGTGAAGAACTATTCGATGCACCAGACCTACGAAATGGACTTCCAGAACGTCTGGCTGGATACCTGAGCGCGACTGGACTTCATGAGCCGCAAAAAAGCCGGTATGCAGGATGCGTGGCAGCGAGCTTGCCGCCACGCACCGAACCTCCGGAGATCCTGCATGAAGCCGATAGTGCTTGCCGCTGCCATGTCGATAGCCTTGCCCGGCGCCGCGCTTGCCGGGCCGGCTTCCAACACCGTGAAGTTCTTCTACGTGCCGGAGGTGAAGTTCGAGGCGGACGCCAAATACCGCGACCGCTTCACCGAGCCGGTGACCAAGCTGTTCGAAGCCAACGACAAGGCGCAGAAGGAGAAGCCCGACGAGGTATCCTGTATCGACTTCGACCCGGGCCTCGACGCCCAGGATTTCGACCAGAAGACCCTGTCGAAGACGCTGAAGCTCACCGAAGCCGTCAACGGCGACACCGCCGAGGTGACGGCAAGCTTCAATCTTTTCCCGGAAGGCGATGACTCCAAACGCGAAATGGTGTGGTCGCTGAAGAAAGTGGACGGCAAGTGGAAGATCGCCGATATCACCTCCAAGACCAGCGACTGGAAGCTCAGCGCGCTGGAATGCGGCGCCTCGACGGAGTGACGCCGTGCTTCGCTGGTCCGTCCTCGTGCTGTCGAGCTTGTCGATGCTGGCCGCGGGGCTGAGCGGCGGAGCCTTGGCGCAGGCGCTCTTCGGCTCGCCGCCCCCGAACGCGTCTTCAGGCGACAAAGCGCCCGAGACCGACAAGTCGCCGCCTGCCGCGGCGCCGGAAACCAAACCAGCCGAACCGGCGCCCGTCGCACCTGTCCTGCCCGGATCGCCGACCGCGGTGGTGAAGCCGTTCTACGAACATGTCGGGTTGGAACTCGACCCTTCTCAGCGCAAGAACTTCATCGATCCGGCGAAAACCGTGCTCGACAAGAGCGATGCGCTACGCATCTCGGGGCAGGGCGAGTGCCTCGACCCCAACATGGCGCTCGACAATGTAGATTATGACAAGCTCGCCATCGACCGGAGCCTGCGCACCATCGAAGCCGTCAATGGCGACGAGGCCAAGGTGGTCGTCGCCTTCGTCGTCGAAGGCCACCAGCACCGGCTGGAATGGAAGCTGAAGAAGGTCGGCGGCGCCTGGAAGGTCTCCGACCTTCTGTCGGTCACCGGCGAGTGGGCGCTCAGCCAGTATCAGTGCGAATGATAATGGTGATTGAAGATCAGGGCTGGCGTTCCTTCGCGCGCTGTCCCGCCAGCCTTTCGCAACAAATCTCAACCCCTTCCGCGATAGGGCGCAACGCCAGTATCCGGCAGCCAGGCGTCCTTGGGCGGCGCGCCGGTCTGCCAGAAGACGTCGATCGGAATGCCGCCGCGCGGGAACCAGTAGCCGCCGACGCGCAGCCAGAGCGGTTTCGTGGCCTCCACGATGCGGCGGCCGATCATCACGGTGCACTCCTCGTGGAAGGCGCCGTGGTTGCGGAACGAGGTCATGAACAATTTCAGCGACTTCGATTCCACCAGGGTCCGGTCAGGCGCGTAGTCGATGACGATTTGCGCGAAATCCGGCTGGCCGGTGACCGGGCACAGCGAGGTGAATTCGGGGCAGGTGAAGCGCACGATAGCCGGCGGGCCGTCGCCGCGCTGGAACGGCACGGTCTCCAGGACCGCCTGTTCGGGGCTCTGTGGCGTCTCGACGTGCTTGCCGAGCTGGGTGAGGTTTTTGGCGTCGGTCATGGGCGGGCTCCTTGCTCCCGGCCGTTAGAAGCGCAGTTCAATGCGGCGGGCGCGAAACGAAGGTTGAAAGAAGCGTTGCAGTCCTCTCGGGCGCAGCGCGTTTGACCGCTCATTAGCATCGGACCGAAAAGTGCGCAGCGGTTTTCGGATGAATCCGATGCGTGAAATGGAAGCGGGAGCGCTCCGCTCCCGCACAATTTGAAACGGCAGGAAGACAATGACCAGCAACGACCCGCTTCTCCAACCCTATCAGCTCAAGCACCTGACGCTGAAGAACCGGGTGATGTCGACGAGCCATGAGCCGGCCTATTCCGAGGACGGCATGCCGAAGGAGCGCTACCGGCTCTACCATGCCGAGAAGGCCAAGGGCGGCATGGCGCTGACCATGACGGCGGGCTCGGCGATCGTCTCGCGCGACAGCCCGGCTGCCTTCGGCAACCTGCATGTCTATGACGACCGTATCGTGCCGTGGTTGGCCGAACTGGCAGACGCCTGTCATGAGCATGACTGCAAGGTGATGATCCAGATCACTCATCTCGGCCGCCGCACGGGCTGGAACAAGGCCGACTGGCTGCCGGTGCTTTCGGCCTCGCCGGTGCGCGAGCCGGCGCACCGCGCGTTCCCGAAGACCATCGAGGAGTGGGATATCGAGCGCATCGTCGCCGACTATGCCGCGGCCGCGCAGCGCTGCCAGGCGGCCGGCCTCGACGGCATCGAGTTCGAATCCTACGGACATCTGATGGACGGCTTCTGGTCGCCGCTCACCAACCATCGCGACGACGAGTTCGGCGGCTCGCTCGACAATCGGCTGCGCTTCACCGACATGGTTCTGGATGCGGTTCGCGCCGCGGTCGGTAAAGAATTCATCGTCGGCATTCGCATGGTCGCCGACGAGGATGTCGAAAAGGGCATCTCGAAGGAAGTTGGCGTCGAGATCGCCAGGCGCTTGGCCTCATCCGGCAAGGTCGATTTTCTCAACATCATCCGCGGCACGATCGAGACCGATGCGTCGCTGACCAAGGTCATCCCGGTGGCCGGCATGCGATCCTCGCCGCATCTCGATTTCGCCGGCGAGGTGAGGGCGGCGACGAAATTCCCGACCTTCCATGCGGCGCGCATTTCCGATGTCGCCACAGCTCGCCACGCCATCGCCACCGGCAAGCTCGACATGGTCGGCATGACCCGCGCCCATATCGCTGATCCGCATATCGTCAGGAAGGTGATGGAAGGCCGCGAGCACGAGATCCGCCCCTGCGTCGGCGCCACCTATTGTCTCGACCGCATCTATGAGGGCGGCGAGGCGCTGTGCGTCCACAACGCCGCGACCGGCCGCGAGGCGACCATTCCGCACGTCATCGCAAAGAGCGAGGGACCGAAGAAGAAAGTCGTGGTGGTGGGCGCTGGCGCCGGCGGCCTGGAGGCCGCCCGCGTGGCGGCCGAGCGTGGTCATCAGGTGACTGTGCTCGAAGCCTCCAGCCAGGCAGGCGGCCAGGTGAGGCTCGCAACCCAGAACCCGCGCCGCAAGGAACTGATCGGCATCATCGACTGGCGATTGGCCGAGCTCGACCGTCTCGGCGTCGAGGTCCGCTACGACACCTGGGCCGAGAAGAACGATGTGCTGGCGCTGTCACCGGATGTGGTGATCGTGGCGACCGGAGGCATGCCGCAAAACCCGCCGCTGGCGGAAGGCGACAATCTCGTCACCTCGAGCTGGGACATCATGGCCGGGAGCGTCAAGCCGGCCGAGAATGTCCTGCTTTACGACGACAATGGCGGCCATCAGGGCATGGGCGCCGCCGAGCTGATCGCCAACAGTGGCTCGAAGCTGGAACTGGTTTCGCCCGAGCGCTTCTTCGCGCCGGAAATGGGCGGCCTGAACCACGTGCCCTATATGCGCGCCTTTCACGAGAAGGGCGTCACCGTCACCATCAACACCCGCCTGCGTTCGGTTCGCCGCGAGGGCAACCAGCTCGTCGCCGAGCTGGCGTCGGACTTCGCCGACGGCTGGCGCGGCGAGCGGCGCATCGACCAGGTGGTGGTCGAGCATGGCACCGTGCCGCTCGACGATCTTTATCTGTCGCTCAAACCCCTGTCGAAAAACGGCGGCGCGGTCGACTATGAGCGGCTGGTGAGCGGCGGCGACATCTTCCCCGCTCGCAATGCCGAAGGCGGCTTCGTGATGTTTCGCATCGGCGACGCTGTCGCCTCGCGCAACATCCACGCCGCCATCTATGACGGCATCCGGTTTGGGATCAGGATCTGAGGGTTGTGACGCGCAACGGACCTTTGCAAGGAGAGCCACCTGCCGCTTTGGTTCCGTTGCGCGCCGCGCCCGGTCGGTTTTGCCGGCCGTGCGATTTCAAAACAGCTTGGCAGACGCCATGCAAAACACGGTGATGACCAGCAGCCCGCCCGCGATGCGTTCGCCTCTGGTCATTTTCGCCCGCAGCTGGGTTTGCGTCGCCTGATCGGCGCCGGCGAGCTGTCTGCTGGCGGAGGCGACAAGCGCGCCCTGCACGCCGGCGGCGATCAGCGCCGTCAAAATGCCCAGCGTCAGCACCTTCTCCATCGAGCCGAAAGCACCTTCGTGGAAGAAATACCAGAGCAGTATGCCAGTCAGGAACGCCAGGCCGGAGGCGCCGAGCTGCGGTCGGATGAAGCGCTCCGCCTTGATCTCAGGATCGCGGGCAACCGCAATGGTTGTGCCGGCCCAGAACACGCCGGCCATGACATGCAGGCCGATGGTGACGATATAGACATATTGCATGACCGCATTCCTCTCTGCCGCCCGCCGCGCGTCGCAGCATGTCGACGCCATCAATAAGACAAAGTTAGATATCTAACGGTTAGATGTCAATCATGAAGCCAGGTTTCATGTTCCAATCGCTTTGCTCTACTGTCAGGTCATGACACCGTTTGACCGTCCGCCCGTCGGCATGAATCTCGCCCGCACCTCGAAAGTGGTGGCGCAGGCTTTCGATGCCGCGATGGTCGAGGCCGGCGGCACGCTGCCGGTCTGGGTGACTTTGCTGTCGGTCAAGTCGAAGGAACTGGCGAACCAGCGCGAGCTTGCCGGGATGATCGGCATCCAGGGTGCGACGCTTACCCATCACCTCAACGGCATGGAGGCGCAAGGATTGCTGACGCGCCGCCGCGATCCGGAAAACCGTAGGGTCCATCAGGTGGCGTTGACGGAAGCCGGCGAAGCGCTGTTCGAAAAGTTGCGCCTCGCGGCGGTCGCCTTCGACAAGCGTCTGCGGGCTGGTATCCCCGATGACAAGCTCGCCGAATTCACGCAGGTGCTTGCGATGCTAAGACGGAACGCTGAGCCGCCTCAGTCGTAGTCCGATGTCGCGCCGAAGATGTAGCGTCGCCGTACCCTTCATAGGGCGGAGACACTTATGAGGGCTTCGGCCGGGGAGAACCGGAGCGGAGCGTACTTAACGTACGTGAGCACCGGAAGCGCAGGAAGCCGGCATTTGCAGCCGGCCTCACCTGAATATCGGCGCATCTCAAGCCAAGCTGCCGTGCAGCACCTTCAGCTTCGTCTTCTTCGGGCTACGCGCCAAAAGCCATTCGCGCGCCTTGTCCTGCGGCATCGGGAAGGCGATCGAATAGCCTTGCACCTGGTCGCACCCGATCGCCATCAGCGAGTCGAGCTCAGCCTCGGTTTCGGCGCCTTCGGCGACGATCGAGATGCCCAGCCCGCGGGCAAGCTCGGTGATGGCGCGCACGATCTTGGAGTTGTCGCCGTTCTCGTTGATGTTCTGGACGAAGCGGCGGTCGATCTTGAGCCGGTCGATCTCGTTGGGGTTGACGTGGCTGAGCGAGGCATAGCCGGTGCCGAAGTCGTCGAGCTCGAGATGCACGCCGGCGGCGCGGATGTGGCGCAGCTTCGCGGCGATGCCGGTCTTCTCGTCATCGAGGATGACGGATTCCACGATCTCCAGCGCGAGCTTCTGCGGCGGCAGTCCTGCGCGCTCCAGCGTGCCGAACAGGAAGCTATCGAAACCGGGCTCGCGCAGCTCCGTGCCCGAGACGTTGACGGCGATCCGCCCGAAATCGATGCCGGCGCGGTCCCATTCGGCGGCTTCCTCGATCGCTTTGGCGATGACGATGCGGCCGATATCCGGCATGAAGCCGCATTTCTCGGCGACGGGAATGAATTCGCCGGGCGAGATCATGCCGCGCGTCGCGTGCTTCCAGCGCACCAGCGCCTCGATGCCGCTGATCTTGCCGCTGGTCAGCGACACTTGCGGCTGGAAATAGACCTCAAAACTCTTGTTGGCGATCGCCGTGCGGATGTCCTGTTCGAGCCGCTTGCGGTAGTCGAGCTCGCGGCGCAGTTCCTCGGAGAAGAAGGAGAAGTTGCCGCCGCCGAGCTTCTTGGCGGAATAGAGCGCGAGATCGGCATGGACGAGCAGGTCCTGCGCGTTGTCGGCGTCCACCGGATAGACCGCGATGCCGGCGCTGGCGCCGGGCATGATGGTCGTGCCCTGGAAGGTGATCGGCTCGTTGATCTCGCCGAGAATGCGCGTGGCCAGCGCATGAATGTCCTCGGTGCTGCCGGCACCGTTGAGGATCATGACGAACTCGTCGCCGCCGAGCCGCGCGCAGAGATCCGAGGCCCGGCAGGAATCGCGCATGCGCTGGGCGGTCACCACCAGCACATAGTCGCCGGCGGCATGGCCAAGCGTATCGTTGATCTGCTTGAAACGGTCGAGATCGAGCTGGATGACCGCCAGGCGCTCGCGGCGGCGGTGCGCTCCCTTGATCAGCGTGTCGAAATGGTCGGTGAGGAAGGTGCGGTTGTGCAGCCCCGTCAGGCCGTCATGCACGGCGATGAAAGCCATCGAGTTGCGCGCGTCGACCAGCTCGCGCGTCTTGCGCAGGATGGCGTTGGACATCGGCCGGAAGATGAACAGCGCCACCAGAACGATGACCCCGAGGGTGGCGAAAAACAGGGTGCGGTGCAAGTCGAGGATGTTGCTGGATTTTTCGTCGGCGAAGGCGCTGATGCGCTGGCCGAGCGCGGCATAGCCGGACATGGTGGCGTTGGCGACGGAAGCGTCGAGGCCGACGCGGTCGCCGCCGCCCTTATAGCCGTCGGTTTGCATGCCGAGCTGCGATCCGAAGGACGAAGCCAGTCGCTCACCATTGGCAACCAGGCCGACGGAGAAATAGTCGAGATGGAATGGCTTGCTGAACAGCACGTATTCGATCGATTTGGGATCGTTGCGCGCCGGCGACAGCGGGTCGGCGCCGGTCTCGGTGAGCAGCCGGTCGTAATTGGTTTCGAACTCGCCGGTCGCCTGCTTGAGCGCGGTCACCAGCGCCGGCTGCTTGTCGCGCGAGGCAGCACCCGTGGCGCTGGCCAGGAAGACGATGCGCTGCGACAGCGCCTTCTGCGTCTGGACGATGTCGAGCAGCGCATCATTGTGCTGTTGCTGCGCCATCAACTGCTGCAGAAGGATGAAGGAGGCGATCACCATGGCGGCGATGATCGTCAGCGCCAGCCAGTAGCCGGTCTTGATGAGCAGGATCAGCTTGCGCGAAACGCTCTGCACTGGCTGCTGCGACATAACTGGGTGACCCCTCCGGTCGACGGATACCTGCCAAGGATTCGTGGCGGGAAAACGATTAACTTGAAAGGGTTAACGGGTCGGCAAGGTGATCGCGGCAGCGCGGAAAAGCTCGCAAGATGGTTATCACGTCCTTTCTCGCACATTTCTTTTTTGATCCTATTGCCGCCACGCCATCGCAGGGATTGCGACCGTGCTTTCGCAGCGCCACCGAAGCGGTCGCTTTTGCGATGGATTTTTCGTGCCCGTAGCGCGACAGTCCGGCCTCGAACCGAACAGGGCCGACCATGAGCAAAGCATTCCTTTCCCATCTCGACAGCGAGCTTCAAGGGCTGAAATCGGCCGGACTCTACAAGTCCGAGCGGGTGATCTCCTCGATGCAATCCGCCGAGATCGAGGTCGGCGGCGAAAAGGTGCTGAATTTCTGCGCCAACAACTATCTCGGGCTCGCCGACAGCCCGGATCTGCGCGACGCGGCAAAGCACGCGCTCGACCGCTACGGCTACGGCATGGCCTCCGTGCGCTTCATTTGCGGCACGCAGGAGGAACACAAGCAGCTCGAGGCGACCATCTCCTCATTTCTGGGCATGGACGATACCATCCTCTATTCTTCCTGCTTCGACGCCAATGGCGGCCTGTTCGAAACGCTGCTCGGCGAGGAGGACGCCATCATCTCCGATGCGCTCAACCACGCCTCGATCATCGATGGTGTCCGGCTCTCCAAGGCCAAACGCTTCCGCTACGCCAACAACGACATGGCCGATCTCGAGGCCCGGCTGAAGGAGGCAAAGGACTGCCGCTTCCGGCTGATCGCCACTGACGGCGTGTTCTCGATGGACGGCATCATCGCCAATCTCAAGGGCGTCTGCGACCTCGCCGAGAAATACGACGCGATGGTCATGGTCGACGACAGCCATGCGGTCGGCTTCGTCGGCAAGAACGGCCGTGGCTCGGCCGAGCATTGCGGCGTCGAGGGCAGGGTGGACATCATTACCGGCACGCTTGGCAAGGCGCTGGGCGGTGCCTCCGGCGGCTACACGTCGGGCAAAAGCCAGGTGGTCGACTGGCTGCGCCAGCGCTCGCGCCCCTATCTTTTCTCCAACACGCTGATGCCGGCGATCGCCGGCGCCTCGATCAAGGTCTTCGACCTGATCCGCCATGGCGACGCGTTGCGCGAGCGACTATATGCCAATGCGGACCGGTTCCGTTCCAGGATGGGCAAACTGGGCTTCACGCTGGCTGGCGCCGATCATCCGATCATCTCGGTGATGCTGGGCGACGCGGCGCTGGCGCAGGAGATGGCGCAGCGCATGCTGAAGCGCGGCATCTATGTCATCGGTTTCTCCTTTCCGGTGGTCCCGAAGGGCCAGGCGCGCATCCGCACGCAGATGTCTGCCGCCCATTCCAGCGCCGACATCGACCGTGCGGTCGCGGCCTTCGGCGACGTGGGAAAAGAACTGGGTGTAATCGCTTGACCCACGCCGAGGAAAACAGAAGTCGGCCATGACGATCGATGTCACGAGCAGGATCGAGATCGCCAGGCCCCGCGCGATCGTCGCCGCCTTTTCCGCCGATCCGGACAACGTGCCCCGCTGGTACGTCAATATCAAATCGGTCGAATGGAAGACGCCCCGACCGGTCCAGGTAGGATCGAGAATTGCGTTCGTAGCGCAGTTCCTCGGACGGCGGCTTGTTTACACCTACGAAATTGTAGATCTCGTGCAGGGCGAGCGGCTGGTGATGCGAACCGCCGAAGGACCGTTTCCCATGGAAACGAGTTATGCATGGCGCGATACCCGAGAAGGCGCTACCCATATGGCGCTCCGGAACCGCGGTACCCCGACAGGCTTTTCCCGTCTTGTGGCGCCGTTTATCGCCCTGGCCGTTCGGCGTTCGACCGATCGAGACTTGCTCCGGCTGAAGAACATTCTGGAGGCGGCGCACTGATGAAACCGATCCCATCGAGACAGGCAAGATTTTTGAGGAGCGTCTGATGTCGAACATGATGAAGGCGCTGGTGAAGGCCAAGGCCGAGCCGGGCATCTGGATGGAAGAGGTGCCGGTGCCGGAGATCGGCCCCAACGACGTGCTGATCAAGGTCAAGAAGACCGCGATCTGCGGCACCGACGTCCATATCTACAATTGGGACCAGTGGGCGCAGAAGACGGTGCCCGTGCCGATGGTGACGGGCCACGAATTCGTCGGCACGGTCGCTGATTTCGGCTCCGCGGTCACCGAATACAAGGTCGGCCAGCGCGTGTCGGGCGAAGGCCACATCGTCTGCGGCCATTGCCGCAACTGCCGCGCCGGGCGAGGGCATCTCTGCCGCAACACGCTCGGCGTCGGCGTCAACCGTCCCGGCGCCTTCGGCGAGTATCTGGCGATCCCACAGCACAATGTCGTGCCGATCCCCGACGATGTGCCGGACGAGATCGCCGCTATCTTCGATCCGCTGGGCAATGCCGTGCACACAGCCTTGTCCTTTGATCTGGTCGGCGAGGACGTGCTGGTCACCGGCGCCGGGCCGATCGGCATCATGGGTGCGCTGGTGGCGCAATGCGTCGGCGCGCGAAAGGTCGTCATCACCGATATCAACCCGGTGCGACTGGATCTGGCGCGAAAACTCGGTGTCCAGCATGTCGTCGACGCCTCGAAGGAAAAGCTGCGCGACGTTATGCCGTCGATCGGCATGAGCGAAGGTTTCGACGTCGGGCTGGAGATGTCGGGCGCGGCTCCCGCTTTCCGCGACATGATCGACACCATGAACAATGGCGGCAAGATCGCCATCCTCGGCATCGCGCCGACCGGCTTCGAGATCGACTGGAATAAGGTCATCTTCAAGATGCTGCATCTCAAAGGCATCTACGGCCGCGAGATGTTCGAGACCTGGTACAAGATGATCGCCCTGGTGCAAGGCCCGCTGGATGTCTCGGGGCTGATCACCCATCGCATCGGGATCGACGATTTCCAGGTGGGGTTCGATGCGATGAGGAGTGGGAGTTCTGGGAAGGTTGTGATGGATTGGTGAGAGCCTCTGGAGAGATGTCGAGTTCCTTCGCTCCCCTCTCTGTCCTGCTGGACATCTCCCCCTCAAGGAGGGAGATCAGCCGTCACATCGGCCTTCGCCAATCGCGGACCTTGCAAGACGAGCGCCGTCGCCAAAGCTGCCAATCTCCCCCCAAGAGGGGGAGATGTCCGGCAGGACAGAGGGGGGCGCTGTCCCGCCGGCCTCTCATCTACTTTCTCTCCAAAGCCCCCTCCAGCGCCGCCACCCCTCTCGTAATCGCCGCGCGCTCCTCCACACTCAGCTTCCCCAGCAACTCCCTCTCAAACGCCTTCGCCAGCGGCACCATCTCGCGATAGGCGGCGAGCCCCGCCTTGGTCAGCGCCAGATGCTCGACACGGCGATCGCTCTCATCCGGCGTGCGCGTCAACCACCGCCGCCGTTCCAACTCCGCCACCGCCCGCGACACCTTCGTCTTGTGCATGGCCGATTGTTCGCCGAGTTCCGTCGCCGTCATCGTGCCGCATTCACCCAGCCCGGACAGCGTGCGCCATTCCGGCCGCGTCAGGCCGTGGCGTTCCTTGTAGATGCGCGAGAACTCGCGGCTGACGGTGTCGGCAAGCCGGTAGAGCCGGTAGGGCAGGAAGCTTTCCAGCTCAAGGATATCCGGTTCCATGAAGCGCTCCCGGGATGCATCGTGGCCGTTGATAGTTACATTTTAGATGGTTACAAATGAAACCAGTTTTGGTCAACATCGCCGGCGGGCCGCGTCTCGGGACGCTCGCAAGCCGGGATCAGGGAGGATCGGATGGGCTTTTCCTACATGCCGGGTTTCGGCAATGATTTCGAAACCGAGACGCTGCCCGGATCGCTGCCGCAGGGCCGCAACTCGCCGCAGCGGCCGGCCTACGGCCTCTATGCCGAGCAGCTTTCGGGCTCGCCCTTCACCGCGCCGCGCGGCACCAACGAGCGCTCCTGGCTTTATCGAATTCGCCCGAGCGTAAAGCACACCGGCCGATTCAAGGGCGCCAGCTACCTCTTGTGGAAGACCGGGCCTAATATCGGCGACCACGGGCTCGCGCTCGGCCAATACCGCTGGAACCCGACGCCCATGCCGACCGAGCCGACCGACTTCATTTCCGGCATGCGTACCTTCACCACGGCCGGCGATGCGGTCGGCCAGTCGGGCATGGCCGCGCATGTTTATGTCGCCAACCGGTCGATGGTGGACGACCATTTCTTCAACGCCGACGGCGAATTGCTGGTCGTGCCGCAGGTGGGCGCGCTGCGCTTCGTCACCGAGATGGGGGTGATCGAGCTTCGCCCCGGCGAGATCGCGGTGCTGCCGCGCGGCCTCGTCTTCAAGGTCGAGCTCGCCGACAAGGAGGTGCGCGGCTATGTCTGCGAGAATTACGGCGCCAAGTTCACCATGCCCGACCGCGGCCCGATCGGCGCCAATTGCCTGGCCAATCCGCGCGACTTCAAGACGCCCTGCGCCTGGTTCGAGGAGAAGGAGACGCCCTGCCGGCTGATCGTCAAATGGTGCGGCGCATTCCACGTCACCGAACTCGGCCATTCGCCGCTCGACGTCGTCGCCTGGCATGGCAACTACGCGCCCTACAAATATGATCTGGCGACGTTTTCGCCCGTCGGCGCCATCCTGTTCGACCACCCGGACCCGTCGATCTTCACCGTGCTGACAGCGCCGAGCGGCGAGGAGGGCACAGCCAACGTCGACTTCGTCATCTTCCCGCCGCGCTGGCTGGTGGCGGAAAACACGTTCCGGCCGCCCTGGTACCATCGCAACATCATGAGCGAGTTCATGGGCCTGATCCACGGCCAGTACGACGCCAAGGAGGAAGGTTTCGTGCCCGGCGGCATCAGCCTGCACAACCAGATGCTGGCGCATGGCCCGGACGCTTCCGGCTTCGAGAAGGCGACGCGCGCCGACCTGAAGCCGGTCAAGCTCGACAACACCATGGCCTTCATGTTCGAGACGCGCTTTCCTCAGATGCTGACGCGCTACGCCGCCGAGCTCGGCACCTTGCAGGAGAACTACATCGACTGCTGGGCCGACCTGAAGAAGCGTTTCAACGGCACTCCGGAAGGCGACTGGTCTTGAATACCGAAAACGTGGACCGGCTCGTCCTGCTCGGCTCCAAGGGTGGCCCGGCAGTCCGGCCAGGCGGACCCTGGCCGAGTTCGTCGCTGCTTGAAATCGGCGGGCGCACCATCGTCGTCGATTGCGGACTTGGCGTCACGCGTGCGCTGACTGATGCCGGCGTCAGCCTGAAGGCGCTCGACCTGATCTTCGTCACGCAACTTCATTCGGACCACGTTCTGGAACTCGGGCCGCTGATCCACACCGCCTGGACGGCGGGTCTGGCGACGCCGGTGACCGTTTTTGGCCCACCCGGCACGGGGCATTACTGGCAATGCTTCTGTCAGGCGATGGAGTTCGACATCGAGATCCGCATCATCGACGAAGGCAGGCCGGACATCCGCGACCTGATCACCGTCGAGGAGTTCGGCGAAGGGTCGGTTCTGGACGAGCGAGGTCTGACGGTGGCTTCGTTGCGCGTCGACCATCCGCCGGTCACCGACTGCTTTGCGCTGCGTTTCGAGCAGGGCGGCAAGAGCGTGGTGTTTTCCGCCGACACTGCCTTCTTTCCGCCACTGGCTGAGTTTGCCAAAGCTGCCGACATCCTTGTCCATGAGGCCATGCTGGAGGAAGGCGTGGAGCGACTGGTCGCCCGGACCGGCAACGGCGCGCGGCTGCGCGAGCATCTCCTAGCCAGCCACAGTTTTGCCGACGAAGCAGGCCGCATCGCCAGCGATGCCGGGGTGAAGCGGCTGGTGCTCAACCATCTCATTCCAGCCGACGATCCGGCGATCGGCGAGGACGACTGGATCGACGCCGTCAGGAAAACTTGGTCCGGCGACTTGACGATTGCCCGCGACGGCCTTGTTGTGGGGCTAAGCGGTCAGAAGGCCGCATCAGGAGAGGAAACCGCATGAAGCTTGCCACATTGAAGAACGGGACGCGCGACGGAAAACTGGTCGTGGTCTCGCGCGATCTGACGCGGTTCACCGACGCTTCCTTCCTGGTGCCGACGCTGCAGGCTGCGCTCGACGATTGGCGCCGCATCTCGCCGCATCTGGCGGCCATGGCCGAATCGCTTGAGACCAACGCGGTTCCCTCGGCGCGTTTCCATGAACATGATGCCCATTCGCCGCTGCCGCGCGCCTATCAATGGGCGGACGGCTCCGCCTATGTGAACCATGTCGAGCTGGTGCGGAAGGCACGCGGCGCGGAGATGCCGGCAAGCTTCTGGACCGACCCGCTGATCTACCAGGGCGGCTCGGACTCCTTCATTGCGCCGCGCGATCCGATCCGCATGGCCGACGAGGCCTTCGGCATCGACATGGAGGCCGAGGTCGCGGTCATCGTCGACGATGTGCCGATGGGCGCCAGTCTGGAAGAAGCGAAGGAGGCAATCCGCCTCGTCATGCTGGTCAACGACGTCACGCTGCGCGCCGTCACCGGGCCGGAACTGGCAAAAGGGTTTGGCTTCTTCCAATCGAAACCCTCTTCGGCCTTCTCGCCGGTCGCGGTCACCCCCGACGAGTTGGGCGATGCCTGGGACGGCGGCAAGGTCAATCTCTCGCTGCTGGTCGACGTCAACGGCAAGCCGTTCGGCCGCGCCAATGCCGGGGTCGACATGACCTTCGACTTCCCGACGCTGATCGCGCATGCCGCGAGAACCCGGCCGCTCGCCGCCGGCAGTATCGTCGGCTCGGGGACCGTCTCCAACAAGCTCGACGGCGGGCCGGGCAAACCCGTCTCGGCCGGCGGCCCCGGCTATTCCTGCATCGCCGAGCTGCGCATGATCGAAACCATCGAGTCCGGCGAACCGAAAACGCCCTTCCTGCGTTTTGGCGACATCGTGCGCATCGAGATGAAGGACAAGGCCGGCCATTCGATCTTTGGCGCCATCGAGCAGAAGGTCGAGAAATACGGGGGGTGAGAACCCGACGGTGACCTTGCTCGAGCACCTGCGCCGCATGGCCCGCAACAATCTGTGGTCGAACGACCGGCTCTACCGCGCGGTGCTCGCGCTCAAGCCCGGCGAGTTCGAGGCCGGGCGCGTCAGCTTCTTCCCTTCGATCAGGGAGACGCTCAATCACATCTTGGCGGTCGACCTTCTCTATTTCGACTTCCTGACCGATGGCGGCATGGGTGCCGCGGCTTACGACGACTTCATACCGTTAGACGCCGCCGCAAGCCTGGCAGCGGCACAGGCTGATTTCGACCGCAAGCTCATCGCTTTCTGCGACGGCCTGTCGGAAGCCGATCTCGACCGGCGCGTCGTCACCGACCGGCGCGAGGACGGCATGATCCCCGAACGGATCGGCGACATTCTCGCCCACGTCTTCCTGCACGACATTCACCATCGCGGCCAAGTGCATGCGATGCTCTCCGGCACTTCGGTGGCGCCGCCGCAATTGGATGAGTTTCTGCTCGACTACGACGTCAAGCTGAGGAAGGACGAGGTGGAGCGGCTAGGGCTGGAAAGTTAGGCAAGCGCAATGCTGTATCGAGCGAAATGCGAGTCGGATGTCAGGATGGTCAGGTTCTCCACCTGTGCTTGCGCAATCAGCAACCTATCGAATGGATCGCCGTGGTGCGGAGGTAAGTCGCCGACGGCGTGCGCATGCTGCAAGGTAACGGCGAGGGGCTGAAACCGCATCCTCGGAAGCAATCCCGGCAGGTCATCTGGCGCCTGAAGTTTTCCAATTGACCGTTTGATGGCGATTTCCCAAACGCTTGCCGCGCTCGCGAACACCATGGCTTCCGAGTTCAGGATGGCGCGGTGCTGTTCGCTGAGACGTCGGTCGTCCGAAATCGACCAGAGGATAATGTGCGTATCGGCGAGAAACGGACCTGTCGTCATTTGACGTACTCGTCCCATTCGGGACCGAGTTCGTCAAAGTCGTCCGCAATCCATATCTTCCCTTTCAGGGCGCCGATACGCGGAAGCGGCTCGACCACCTCTGGAGGTACAATACGCGCGGCAACCTTGCCATGGCGCGTAAGCACAATCTCCTCGCCGGCTTCGGCGCGGCTTACGAGTTCCGACAATTTGGCCTTGGCTTCGGCGATGGAGACATTCATGGATGCGATCCTTTATGACCATAATTTAGGTCATAATTGATCGCGTCGCAAGCTATCCGAATCGGATCGTCTAAGCCGCCTTGCCGTCCAGCTTGATCACGCCGCGCTTGATCTGGTCCTGCTCGATCGATTCGAAGAGCGCGCGGAAATTGCCTTCGCCAAAACCTTCATCGCCCTTGCGCTGGATGAACTCGAAGAAGATCGGGCCGATCACGGTTTTGGAAAAGATCTGCAGCAGGATCTTGGTCGTGCCGCCGTCGACGACGCCTTCGCCGTCGATCAGGATGCCGTGCTTCTTCATGCGCTCGATCGGCTCGTCGTGGCCGTGCACGCGCTCATGTGACATCTCATAATAAGTGTCGGGCGGGCCGGGCATGAATTTCAGCCCGTTGGCGGCGAGCTTGTCGGTGGCCTCGTAGATCGCATCGGTGCCGACCGCGATGTGCTGGATGCCCTCGCCATTGTACTTCTTCAGATACTCGGCGATCTGGCTGGTCTCGTCCTTGGACTCATTCAGCGGAATGCGGATCTTGCCGCAGGGCGAGGTGATGGCGCGGCTGACAAGGCCGGTGATCTTACCGTCGATGTCGAAGAAATGGATCTGCTTGAAGCCGAACAGATCGCGGTAGAAATCCCACCATTTGTCCATGTTGCCGCGATAGACGTTGTGGGTGAGGTGGTCGAGATAATAGAAGCCGACGCCTTCGGGCTTCGGGTCGCGCTCGCCCAGCCACTCGAACTCGGCGTCATAAGCCGAGCCTTTTTCGCCATTGGCTTCGATGAAATAAAGCAGCGAGCCGCCAATGCCGACGATCGCCGGCACGTCGAGCGCTTTGTCGCTTCCCTCATAGGGCGTGGCACCCTTTGAGACGGCATGGTCGAAGGCATGTTTGGCATCGACCACGCGCCACGCCATCGAGGCGGCGCAGGGGCCGTGCTTTTCAACGAACTTCATCGCATGCGAGCCGGGCTCGGCATTGACGACATAGTTGATGTCCCCCTGGCGCCAGACGGTGATGTCCTTGCTGCGGTGCCTTGCGACCGCGACATAGCCCATGCGGGTGAACAAATCGGCGAGCTTTTCGGGCTCTGAATGCGCAAACTCGACGAATTCGAAGCCGTCGGTGCCAGCGGGATTTTGCTTACTGATCCTGGCGGGCGGGGCGTCGTGCGGGAAGGGGCCCATGGCAGTCCTCCGAAAGCTGTTGCGGCCGAGCTTGGCCATCTTTCCCATGATAGCGCGGACCCGCCGCACGGTGCTTGCATTCAACCGCTTGAAATGGTCATCATGTGCGCAAATTATGCACGAATGGAGGATTGTTCGTGGATGATACGCGTCTTGATCAATTTGACCGCAAGATAATGGCGCTTCTGCAGGAGGATGCGCGCTTCACCAACAACGACCTTTCCGAGCGCGTGAACCTCTCGCCCTCGCAATGTTCGCGCCGCCGCCAGCGGCTGGAGGATGATGGCTACATCAAAGGCTACCGCGCCGTGCTCGACCGCGATCGTCTGGGCTTTTCGCTGGTCAACGTCATCTCGGTGACTTTAGCCACCCACAACCGCGACAATGCCCGCCGCTTCGGCGAGCTGGTGGCCCGCCTGCCCGAGGTGCAGGAGGCGCACGCGCTAACCGGCGAGATGGATTACATCCTGAAGGTGGTGACGCCCGACCTCAAGTCACTGTCCGAGTTCGTCAACGGCGTGCTCCTGCCGCACGAATCCGTGCAGCATGTGAAGACCGCGATCGTGCTGGAGACGCTGAAGGAAACCGGCGCGCTGCCGATTTAAAGTGTGCCGATATTCAGGTGAGGCCGGCCTGCAAATGCGGCTTCCTGCGCTTCCGGTGCTCACGTACTTTAAGTACGCTCCGCTCCGGTTCTCGGAAGCCACGATTTTCGGCTCGGCCTGACCTGAATCTCAGCACACTTTCGCGGCAAATCCGTCACCCCCGCTGCTGCTGGATCAGCCCATAGAGGTTGGTGCAGCGTGCGCCTGAGCGGCAATAGGCGAAGACCGGGCCTTCGAGCTCGTCGAGCGCGGCGGCCTGGTCCTCGACATTGTCCATGGTGATCTGGCCGCTGATGACCGGGATATAGCGGAAGGCAAGGCCGGCCGCCTCGGCCGCTGCCTTGACGCTATCGGCCGAAGGCTGGCCCGGCTGCTCGTCGTCCGGCCGGTTGCAGATCACGCTTTTGAAGCCGGCGTCCTTGATGGCGGCAATATCCTGCGGCTGGATCTGGCCGGAGACCGAATAGTCGTCGCTGATCTGGCGGTATTCCATGATGTGGTCCTCGCAATCTCTTTGGCGCAGTCATGCCACCCCGGGGCATGAGCGGCAATCCGTACGAGCGGATTTCTCTGCCAAATAGAGAATGTGCGCCGGAAAATCCAACCGGCTCCCGCAGCGCCGCGTACCTCTTGGATACGCAATGGACGCTGCGGCAACCCAAGATGCCGGGCCGGTTGACGCCTCGCCGCTCAGCTGCCGAGGATCGCGCCTTTGATCTGCGTGATGTTGTTGTGCATCATGTCGATATAGGTCGAGGCGGGACCATCGGGCTGAGACAGCGCGTCCGAATAGAGCGTGCCGCCGACCTTGATGCCGGTCTCGCCGGCGATCTGCTCGATGAGCCGCGGATTGGTGATGTTTTCCACGAAGATCGCCGCCGCCTTGTCCTGCTTCACTTGGCTAACCAGCTTGGCGACATCGGCCGCCGAGGGCTCGGATTCGGTCGAGATGCCTTCCGGCGCGAGGAAGGTCAGCCCGTATTCATGTTCGAAATAGCCGAAGGCATCATGCGAGGTGATGACCACGCGCTTGGCTTCCGGGATCGACTGGATCGCCGCCTTCACTTCGCCCTCCAGCGCATCGAGCTTGGTAGTGTAGGCGGCGGCGTTGGCCTTGTAGCTGTCGCAGCCCTCGCTGTCGGCCGTGCAGAACGCGTCGGCGATGTTCTTCACATAGATCTTGGCGTTGGCGATCGACTGGAAGGCGTGCGGATCGGTGACAGTCTTGCCACCGCCGGTGCCAGCACCTTCGGCGGCGTCCGCGTCGGCGAATTCCGGCTTGAAGTCGATCGGCGTCACGCCCTTGGTCAGCGTCACGATCGCGGCCTTGGTGGCGCTGGCATCGACCAGGCGCTGCAGGAAACCCTCGAAATGCAGGCCGTTGACCAGCACGACATCGGCTTTGGCCATCGCCACCGCGTCCGCCGGGCTCGGCTCATAGACATGCGCGTCGCCGTCCGGCCCGACAATGGTGGTGATGTTGACCCGGTCGCCGCCGACATTTTTCGCGAAGTCGGCAATCACAGTGAAACTCGCCACGACCTTGAGCGGCGCCGCGAAGGCTGACGAGGTTGCGAAGACGCTTAATGTTATAACGCTCAACGCCAGGGCGGCTCGGAAGGATTTCAGCATTGGCAACGTCTCCTTTTAAGGGGTGGGAATGAGGGTCAGGCGGTGCGGTGCCGGTGATGCACGATGCGGGCGCGCAGCACGCCGCGCGTGCCGAACAGGATCGAGCAGAAATAGACGACGCCGGACGAAAGGATGATCGCCGGGCCGGACGGCAGCGACGCGTGGTAGGACAGGAGCAGTCCGGCGATGCAGGAGGCGAAGCCGATCAGCACCGCCAACGCGCACATCGGCTCCACGCGCGCCGTCCAGAAGCGGGCCGCGGCGGCAGGCAGCATCATCAGCCCGACCGACAGCAGCGTGCCCAACGCCTGGAAGCCGCCGACGAGGTTGAGCACGACAAGGCCCAAGAAAATGAAATGCACCGGGCTGCCCATGCGGCTCACCGAGCGCAGGAACAGCGGGTCAAGGCACTCGGCGACAAGCGCGCGCCAGAAGATGGCGAGACAGGCGAGCGTCACCGCCACGATTCCGCCGATCAGGATGAGCGCCTCATCGTTGAGCGCCAGCACCGTGCCGAACAGCACATGCATCAGGTCGACGCTGGAGCCGCGGATCGACACCATCAGCACGCCGACGGCCAGCGAGATGAGGTAGAAGGCCGCCATCGAGGCGTCCTCGCGCTGGATGGTGAAGCGAGAGACGGCACCCGCGCCGAGCGCCACGATGATGCCGGCGATCAGCCCGCCGATGGTCATCGGCAGGATTTCGAGGCCATAAAGCAGGAAGCCGGCGGCAGCGCCGGGCAGGATGGCATGCGCCATCGCGTCGCCCGACAGGCTCATGCGCCTGAGCATCAGGAAGACGCCGACCGGGCAGGCGCCGAGCGACAGCATCAGCGAGCCGAACAGCGCCCGCTGCATGAAGGCGAAGTCGGCGAAGGGCGCGATGAACAGGCCGTAGAGGAAATCCATCATGCCGCCCTCGGTCCGGAGCCGTGATGATGGTCGTGTCGGTGGTCATGCCCATGATCATGATCGTGCGCGCGATCATGGCTGTGTTCATGCTCACTCGGCTCGCACCACGGCGCGTTTTCTTCCCACGCCTCGTGGAAGCGCCTTGCCTTGAGCAGATTTTCCGGCCGCAGCGTGTCCTTGGTGTCGCCCCAGGCGACAGGCTGGCGGGCAAGCAGCAGCGTCTCGGGGAAATTCTGCCGCACCAGATCGAGATCGTGAATCACGACCATGATCGTGCGCTCTTCGCCATGCCAGCGCTTTATCAACTGGATGAGGTCGCCAACGGTCTTGGCGTCGACCGCGTTGAATGGCTCGTCGAGCAGGATGAGGTCGGCGTCCTGCAACAGCACGCGGGCAAACAGCGTGCGCTGCAGCTGTCCGCCGGACAGCGTGTCGATCGGCCGCTTCTCGAAGCCGCCGAGCCCGACCGCCATCAGCGCCTTGCTGACGGATTCTCGGTCCTCTTTGGTGTAGCGCCCGAGCATGCCGCGCTTTGGCCATAGGCCGAGCGAGACCAGATCGACGACGCGCGCCGGAAAGGAGCGGTCGAGCTCCGACTGCTGCGGAAGATAGGCGGTGCGGACACCCGGCATGCGGACCACCGCGCCTTCCATCGGCTTCAGCACGCCGACGATGCCCTTCATCAGCGTCGATTTGCCCGAGCCGTTGGCGCCGACCACCGCGGTCAGCGAACCTTTGCGGACGGTGCCGTTCAAATGATGGATGGCCGCGTGGCTGTTGTAGCCCAGCGTCAGGTCGCGGAAAGTCAGGCAGGCATTGGTCATCGGGCGGCGGTCCGCGAAATCGAGTGAGCTGTCGATATGTGATGTTATTACATTAGTCAACACGCCAGGCTGGCGCAATTGTGTCACGACCGGTCAACTCGCCGTGTAGGTGGGCGGCAGAGATCGGACACTTGGCTCAATTGGTTTCGCGTCCGCCGGCCTTGCCCCGCGTCCGCCCGGACTCTAAAGAGCAGCGACCCCCATAACGAAGGAACCTCCAATGAGCATTCGTCGCATCGATGTCGGCCCGCGCATGAGCCAGATCGTCATCCATGGCAACACCGTCTATCTGGCCGGCCAGGTCGGCGAGCCCGGCGGCAACGTCGCCTCGCAGACCCGCGACATCCTCAAGACCATCGACGAATTGCTCGCCAAGGCCGGCACCGACAAGACCAAGATCGTCCAGGCGATCATCTGGCTGGCCGACATGGGCACCTTCGCCGAAATGAACTCGGAATGGGACAAGTGGGTGCCGCAAGGCCATACCCCGGCACGCGCCACCGGCGAAGCCAAGCTCGCCGCCCCGGAATATCTGGTCGAGATTATTGTGACTGCGGCGATCTGAGGCGCCGACTTTCCCTTCTCCCCTTGTGGGAGAAGGTGGCCGCGAAGCGGCCGGATGAGGGGTGCTCCAGGGAATGCCAGCGTCTCACTCCGCTGGAACACCCCTCATCCGTCTCGGCGCTGCGCGCCGATCCACCTTCTCCCACAAGGGGGGAGGAGAAGAGCTCACCCCTGCGACGGGGTAAATCGCGCCACCAGCGTGTGGCTCTCCGCCGGATAGATGAACCGAACATGCGTCACCGCATGCTCGGCGCTCCAGGTGCGGCGTTCGACCACCAGGCAGGGCGCGCCCACGTCGATGTCTAGCGCATCGGCGATCGTCTCGTCGGCGGCCATGGCGCGGATGCGGTGCTCGGCCTCGCTCCACGGAACGCGGCCGATCAGCCACGGGCCTGGCGCGATGTCGAGAAATTCCTCCTCGGCTGCCTCGGCCACCGCAGAAAGATTGATCAGCCGCTGCTCCAGCGCGAACGGCCGTTCGCCGGCAAAATGCAAGCCCTCCAGCGCCAGCACCGGACCTGATCGGGAAAGCCCGAGCAGCGCGCGGTCCTCGGCGCCACTGCGCCGCTTCAGGCGTTCCAGCCGCTCATAGCGATAGGGCAGGCCGAGCGCCTCGACCTCGATTCTGATGTCATGCAGCTCAAGCACCGCCGCTTGCGACTGCGGCTGGCGCACGAAACTACCGGAGCGGCGGCGGCGCTCGATCAGCCCGGCCTTGGCCAACTGCGACAGCGCCTTGTTCACCGTCATGCGCGAGCAATTGTAGTGAGCCGTCAGCTCATGCTCGAAGGGGATGCGATGTCCGGGCGCCCAGGCGCCCGACAGGATCTTTTCGCGGATATCCGACAGGATGCGTTGATGCAGCGAGAGGATCTCGCCGCCCTCGACATCGTCTGTCTCGACAAGACTCATCGGATGTTCCTGTTCAGCCTTGCGACAGCGCGGTCATGACTTTGCGGAACCGCGCGGCGATGGCATCGCGCTTCGCATGCCTGCCGCCGCTGACCTGCTTCTTGCCATGCACCCAGACGCAATCGATGTTGCTGCCATTGGCAAAAATCCAGGCGTCGAGGATCGCATCGCCTGTCTTGCCGGAGAGCGATGGATGATTTTGGTCGAGCGAGACGAGATCGGCAGGGCAGCCGGCGGCAATTTGCGCCGGACCGGCGCCGAGCGCCTGGCTGCCGCCGTCGAGCGAAGCATCGAACAGGGCACGCCCCGTCGATCCGCCAGCGCGGGCTAGCACGTTGCGGGCGCGATGGGCGAGGCGCTGCGAATATTCGAGCTGCCGAAGCTCGTCCGGCAGGCCGATCAGCACATTGGAGTCGGAGCCGACGCCAAAGCGGCCGCCATGCTCGATGAACAGTGGCGCCGCGAACGTACCGTCACCGAGATTGGCTTCGGTGATCGGACAGAGTCCGGCGACGGCGCCGGTCCGGGCCATGGCAATCGTCTCGGCCTCGGTCATATGGGTGGCGTGGATCAGGCACCAGCGCTTGTCGACTTTGGCGTTGGCCAGCAGGAATTCGACCGGACGCTTGCCCGACCAGGCGACGCAGTCCTCGACTTCCTTCATCTGTTCGGCGACATGGATATGGATCGGTCCGTCCGGTGCCATCGCGGCGACCGCATCGAGCTCGTCCGGCGTCGCGGCGCGCAGGCTGTGCGGCGCGACGCCGACGACGACCTGCTCCAACGAGCGAACGCCCTCGCGGCTTTTCTCAAGCAGGCGCCCGAAGCGCTCGACATCATTGATGAATCGCCGCTGGCCTTCGTTGGGCGCGGCGCCGCCGAAGGCGGAATGGGCATAGAAGACCGGCAACAGTGTCAGGCCAATGCCGGTATCTGCGGCGGCAGCCGCGATCCGCTCCGCCATTTCGGCGATATTGGCGTAAGGCTTTCCGTCGCGATCATGGTGGAGGTAGTGGAACTCGCCGACGCGCGAAAAGCCGGCCTCCAGCATTTCGACATAGAGCTGTGAGGCGACTGCCTCGACCTGGTCCGGCGTCATCGACAGCGCGAAGCGGTACATCACCTCGCGCCAGCTCCAGAAACTGTCGGCCGAAGGGCCGCGCAATTCGGCCAAACCCGCCATGCCGCGCTGGAAGGCGTGGCTGTGCAGATTGGGCATGCCCGGCAGGACGATGGCGTGGCGTTCGTCGCCGGCCCGAGCGGCAGCGCCGGTCTCGACCTTCGAGATACGGCCATCCTCGAAGGCGATCCTGACATTGCTTTGCCAGCCCTCGGGCAGAAGCGCCTGTTCCGCAAAGATCGCCGTCACCTGCGTCTCCAAATCTCGATGCGTGAGCGACGATATTGCTTGCGTCGCGTTTCAATATGTATATACATAACCAGCATCCTTTCAAATGGAAAAAATGATGGGTGGAGCAAACAACAGGAGCGGCCATCGGGTTTGGCGCAATGCGCGCCTGGCGACCATGGCCGAGGGTGCGGCCGGTCTCGGCATCGTCGAGAAAGGCGCGGTCGCCGCGCGAGACGGGCTTATTCTCTATGCCGGCCCCGAGGTCGACATGCCGGCTGCGGCCGGGCAGGGCGCCGGGACCGTCGATTGTGTTGGACGCTGGATCACCCCCGGCCTGATCGACTGTCACACGCATCTTGTCTATGCGGGAAACCGCGCCAACGAGTTCGAGATGCGGCTGGCCGGCGCCACATATGAGGAAGTGGCACGCGCCGGCGGCGGCATCGTCTCCTCGGTCAAGTCGCTGCGCGCAGCGAGCGAGGATGACCTGGTCGCCCAGACGCTGCCGCGGCTCGACGCGCTGATTGCCGAAGGCGTCACCACCGTCGAGGTCAAGTCCGGCTACGGTCTAGACCTCGAGAACGAGAAGAAGTCGCTGCGCGCCGCCCGCCGGCTGAGCAACGAGCGCCCCGTCATGGTCCGCACGACATGTCTCGCCGCCCACGCGCTGCCGCCGGAAGCCAAGGGCGACAAGGACGCCTTCATCGATCTCGTCGCCGGCACGATCCTGCCGCAGGTCGCTGCCGAAAAGCTCGCCGATGCCGTCGATGGGTTCTGCGAGGGCATCGCCTTCTCTCCGGAGCAAATGGCGCGCGTGTTCGACAAGGCGAAGGCGCTCGGCCTGCCCGTAAAACTCCACGCCGACCAACTCTCCAACCTGCATGGCGCAGCGCTTGCCGCCCGCTATGGCGCGTTGTCCGCCGACCACCTCGAATATACGGACGAGGAAGGAGCCGAAGCCATGGCCAAGGCCGGCACCGTGGCGACGATCCTGCCCGGCGCTTACTACTTCATCCGTGAGACGAAGAAGCCGCCCGTCGATCTCTTTCGCCGCCACGGCGTGAAGATGGCTGTCGCCACCGACTCCAATCCCGGCACCTCGCCGCTTACTTCGCTGCTGCTCACCCTGAACATGGCCGCGACGCTGTTCGGCATGACTGTCGACGAGTGTCTCGCCGGCGTCACCCGCGAGGCCGCGCGGGCGTTGGGCTTGCTTGAACAGACCGGCACGTTGGAAGCCGGCAAATCGGCCGATCTCGCCATCTGGGATATCGAGCGTCCGGCCGAACTCGTCTACCGCATGGGCTTCAACCCGCTCCATGCCCGTATCTGGAGAGGACAATGACGGAACTTACCCTGACGCCCGGCAACGCCACGCTAGCCGACTGGCGCGCCATCTATCGCGGCGCCGTGCCGAAGCTCGACGATGCCTGCCGGCCGAAGATCAAGGCCAGCGCCGAGGCGGTCGCCCGCATCCTCGCCAAGGGCGAGCCGGTCTATGGCATCAACACCGGCTTCGGTAAGCTCGCCAGCGTCCGCATCCCGGCAAACGACCTCGAAACGCTCCAGCGCAACATCGTGCTCTCGCATGCCGCCGGCGTCGGCGAGCCGATGCCCGTCGCCGTGGTGCGGCTAATGATGGCGCTGAAGCTTGCCAGCCTAGCCCAGGGCGCATCCGGCGTGCGGCCCCAGACCATCGAATTGCTGGAAGCAATGCTCGCCAACGACGTCATTCCGGTGGTGCCGGCGCAAGGCTCGGTCGGCGCTTCCGGCGACCTCGCGCCGCTTTCGCATATGACCGCCGTCATGATCGGCGTCGGCGAATGCTTTACCCCGCATGGCCGGTTCCCGGCCAAGGTGGCCTTCGTCTCGCATGGACTGGAGGCGGTGACATTAGGCGCCAAGGAGGGTCTCGCGCTGCTCAACGGCACGCAGTTCTCCACCGCCTTCGCGCTCGCCGGCCTGTTCGAGGCCGAGGTTCTTTACCAGTCGGCGCTGGTCGCCGGCGCGCTGTCGACCGATGCCGCCAAGGGTTCGGACGCCCCCTTCGACCCGCGCATCCATCTGTTGCGCAAGCATCGTGGCCAGATCGAGACCGCGGACGCGCTGCGTAATCTCATGGCCGGCAGCGCCATTCGTGAATCACACCGTGTCGGCGACGAGCGCGTACAGGATCCGTACTGCCTGCGCTGCCAGCCGCAGGTGATGGGCGCTGCGCTCGACGTGCTGCGCAAGGCCGCCGACACGCTCGAGACGGAAGCCAACGGCGTCACAGACAACCCGCTGATCTTCGCGGAGGACGACACCGCGCTGTCAGGCGGCAATTTCCACGCCGAGCCGGTGGCCTTCGCCGCCGACATGATTGCGCTTGCCGTCTGCGAGATCGGCTCGCTGTCGGAGCGTCGCATTGCCATGCTGGTCGACCCGGCATTGTCCGGCATGCCGGCCTTCCTCACGCCGAAGCCCGGTCTGAACTCGGGTTTCATGATCCCGCAGGTGACGGCGGCGGCGCTCGTTTCCGAAAACAAGCAGAAGGCCTACCCGGCGAGCGTCGATTCCATTCCGACGTCGGCCAACCAGGAAGATCATGTCTCGATGGCCGCCCACGGCGCGCGCCGGCTGCTCGGCATGATCGAGAATGCGACCGCCGTCATCGGCATCGAATTGCTGGCCGCCGCGCAAGGCTGCGATTTTCACGCGCCGCTTGCATCCAGCGAGGCGCTGGAGGCGGTGCGCAGATTGGTCCGGGCCGAAGTCCCGCATCTCGACAATGATCGCCATTTCCATCCCGACATGGAGAAGGCCATCGCCATGGTCCGCAGCGGCGCCGCGGTGAATGCGGCGGGTGCCGTGAAGCTGCCGGGGATCGCGGGAGCGGCATGATGGCTTCGCCAAGCTGGCTCACCGTCACCCAGGGCACCGCGCCGCTGCTGGTTTCGATCCCGCACACCGGCATCGACCTCGCCGGCCTCGACTCGCGCCTCGTCTCGACTTGGCTCGGGCGGCGCGACTGCGACTGGTGGATCGACAAGCTCTATGATTTCGCCGCCGACCTCGGCGCAACCGTCGTGCACACCGCCATCTCGCGTACCGTTATCGACGTCAACCGCGATCCGTCGGGCGTTTCGCTCTATCCCGGGCAGGCGACGACCACCCTTTGCCCGACAGACACGTTTGACGGCGATCCGCTCTACCGCATCGGTGAGGAGCCGAGCCCATCCGAGATCGACCAGCGCCGCGAGACCTATTTCGAGCCTTACCATGCCGCCCTGCAGGCCGAGATCGACCGGCTGCGCGGCATACATGACAAGATCGTGCTCTATGACTGCCATTCGATCCGCTCGGTGCTGCCGCGCCTGTTCGACGGCACGCTGCCGGTCTTCAACCTTGGCACGAATGACGGCAAGAGCACCGATCCCGTGCTGCAGGAAAAAGTGGCCGCCATCCTGGCCGCGACCGGCGAGACCTGGGTGGTCAACGGCCGCTTCAAGGGCGGCTGGATCACCAGAAGCTTCGGCCAGCCCGGGAACGGCGTGCATGCGCTGCAGATGGAGCTCTCCAACCGCGGCTACATGCGCGAGCCTGCGGAAAAAGGTTCGCCGGAAAATTGGCCGGTGCCTTACGACCCAAGCTATGCCGCGCCGATCCGCGCCACGCTGAAAACAATCCTCGAAACCGCCATTGACTGGGCCGGGCGCTGACCCGCGCCGCCCGCCTTGCTTGAAAGGGACAATGATGACCGATCCTCGTCACAACATACGTGAAGTGCGCGCCCCGCGCGGCGACAAGCTCAATGCTCGCTACTGGACGACGGAAGCGCCGCTGCGCATGCTGATGAACAACCTCGATCCCGAGGTCGCCGAGAACCCGAACGAGCTCGTCGTCTATGGCGGCATCGGCAGGGCGGCGCGCACCTGGAACGATTTCGACCGTATCGTCGCTTCGCTGAAGACGCTGGGCGAGGACGAGACGCTGCTGGTGCAGTCGGGCAAGCCGGTCGGTGTCTTCAAGACCCATTCCAACGCGCCGCGCGTGCTCATCGCCAACTCCAACATCGTGCCGCACTGGGCGACCTGGGAGAAGTTCAACGAGCTCGATAGGAAGGGCCTGATGATGTACGGCCAGATGACGGCCGGCTCCTGGATCTATATCGGCACGCAAGGCATCGTGCAGGGCACCTACGAGACTTTCGTGGAGGCCGGCCGCCAGCACTACAATGGCGACCTCAAGGGCAAGTGGATCCTGACCGGCGGCCTCGGCGGCATGGGTGGCGCCCAGCCCTTGGCGGCAGTCATGGCCGGCGCTTCCTGCCTCGCGATCGAGTGCAACCCGGACTCGATCGACTTCCGCTTGCGCACCCGCTATGTCGACGAGAAGGCCGAGACGCTCGACGAAGCGATGGAGATGATTGATCGCTGGACCAAGGCCGGCGAAGCAAAATCGGTCGGGCTTCTCGGCAACGCCGCCGAGATCGTGCCTGAGATGTTCAAACGCGGCATCCGCCCCGACATTCTTACCGACCAGACCTCGGCGCATGACCCGATCAACGGCTATCTGCCGAAGGGCTGGACGATGGCCGAGTGGCGCGAGAAGCGCATCTCGGATCCGAGGGCCGTCGAAAAGGCCGCCCGCGCTTCGATGCGCGAGCATGTCGAGGCGATGGTGGCGTTCTGGAACGCCGGCGTGCCGACACTCGACTACGGCAACAACATCCGCCAGGTCGCCAAGGATGAGGGTTTCGAGAACGCCTTTGCATTCCCGGGCTTCGTGCCGGCCTATATCCGGCCGCTGTTCTGCCGCGGTATCGGCCCGTTCCGCTGGGCCGCTCTCTCGGGTGATCCGGAAGATATCTACAAGACCGACGCCAAGGTGCGCGAGCTCACTCCCGGTAATACGCATCTCCACAACTGGTTGGACATGGCGCGCGAGCGCATCTCGTTCCAGGGATTGCCGGCGCGCATCTGCTGGGTCGGTCTCGGCGACCGCCACCGGCTCGGCCTCGCCTTCAACGAAATGGTCGCCAAGGGCGAGCTCAAGGCGCCTGTCGTCATCGGCCGCGACCATCTCGATTCCGGCTCGGTCGCCTCGCCGAACCGCGAGACGGAAGCAATGAAGGATGGTTCCGACGCCGTTTCCGACTGGCCGCTGCTCAACGCGCTGCTCAACACCGCGTCGGGCGCGACCTGGGTGTCGCTGCACCATGGCGGCGGCGTCGGCATGGGCTTCTCGCAGCATGCCGGCATGGTCATCGTCGCCGACGGCACGGCTGACGCGGCAAAGCGCCTGGAGCGCGTATTGTGGAACGATCCGGCGACCGGCGTCATGCGCCATGCCGATGCCGGCTACGACATCGCCATCCAGTGCGCCAAGGAGCACCAACTGAACCTGCCGGGCATCCTGGGCTGAGCATGATGCCGAAAAGTGTGAGGCGGTTTTCGGGCAACATCATGCTCCTCACCAAAAAGACAGAGCTGGATGATTTCAGGTCGAATCGACCTGAAATCGTCTGGGTTTGAGCCGAATGCGCATCCTTCGTGCCGCCGATTACCGCGTCATGCCGTGGAAGAATGGCGGCGGCACGACGACCGAAATCGCCGTTTCGCCCGACGGCGCCGGGCTCGACGATTTCGACTGGCGCATCTCCATGGCCCGGGTCGAGACGAGCGGGCCGTTCTCAAGCTTCGCAGGCATAGATCGAACACTGTCGGTGCTGGAAGGCGAGGGGATCATTCTCGACATTGCCGGCCAGGCGCCGGCGCGGTTGACCATGGCCTCGGCGCCGCTCGCCTTTCCGGGCGATGTGCCGACTGGCGCAGCGCTGATCGGCGGCCCGATCACCGATCTCAACATCATGACCCGGCGTGGCCGCATGGCCCATGAGGTCGAGCGCCGGTCTTTCACCACCGAGATTCGGATTGCGCCGCGCGCCGACACCACGCTCGTTCTTGCCGTCGGTGCCGGCGCCACGCTCCTCACGCACGATGGGCCGAGCCTCGGACCGCTCGACACGCTGATCCTCGACCGCGACAGCCCGGAAATGCGGCTTCAGCCCAAGGGGCCGGGCCTGCTTTTCGTGATCGGGCTCCACCGCCTCGCCGCCAACCATTAACGGCTGTTGCCAAACATGATCGCGGCTTGGGCGAATTATCGCCCGGCCCCTTGCATGTACCACGAAAAAGCCTGAATCCTTGCCCTGATCCAACCGGGGGCGGAGAGCGAGGGGCGTTCGCCCAAAAGCTGTCGAAAGGGCACGCCCCGGTTGTGGTGCGCAAAACAAACTTTCGGCCGATCAGTGATGCAACCAATTGCAATTGAACCGGTTTTAGGGCCATTGCCGTGGCGGTGACGCCGCATTGCGCCCCCGCTTACGGAATTTTCAATGAACATTCAGACCAATCCCAACAAGATCGAACAGACAAGCGCCGGCTTCCCGGCGGCGGCGGACGCGCCGATACGCTCCAATTTCCTGCCTGAGGACCGGCTGCGCGCCTTGGGCGTCGCGCTCGCCAAGGGCGAGGTCAAGGAATTGTTCGGCCTCGCTCCGTTCGAGTTCCAGGCCCGCATCCGCGACAGCGCCAAGAAGATTCTCGAAGTCTACCGCTCGACCAATGCCGCGCAGGCCAAGGGCGAGACCATCACGCCGGCCGCGCAATGGCTGCTGGACAACAATTACCTGGTCGAGGAGACCATCTTCCAGGTCAAGCGAGACCTGCCGCGCCGCTTCTACCGGCAGTTGCCGACACTCACGCTCGGCGACGGCACGGTGCTGCCGCGCGCCTTCGTCGTCGCCTGGAGCTATGTCGAGCATTCCGACAGCTCCGTCTCGGCCAGCATGTTCAAGGCTATCGTCGAGGGCTTCCAGTCGGTCGAGCCGATGAAGATCGGCGAGCTCTGGGCGCTGCCGTCGCTGCTGCGCTTCGTGCTGATCGAGAATCTGCGCCGCATCGCCGTGCGCGTCGAGCGCACCAGGCAGATGCGCCAGACCGCCAACGAGGTCGCCGACCGGGTTCTGGCGACCGACGATAATGCCGACCGCACCAGGATCCTGTCGCACTACAGCGCGCATGCGCAGGACACCACTTTCGCCACCCAACTGCTCTATCGCCTGCGCGACGGGTCGCAGAACGCCGGCCGCGCGCTGGAATGGCTGGAAGGCGAGCTCGAAAAGACCGGTTCCGATGCCGAGGAGATCATCATCTCCGAGCATCAGACGCTGTCCTCGGGCAATGTCACCACCGGCAATATCATTCGCGGTCTGCGCCTCATCAATGACGTCGACTGGACGGTCTGGTTCGAGGGCGTCAGCCGCATCGACACGCTGCTGCGCGACAAGACCGATTTCGCCAACCTCGATTTCTTCTCGCGCGACCAGTACCGCACCGCGATCGAACAGCTGGCGCGCCGCTCGCATCTTTCCGAGTACCGCGTCGCCGAAAAGGCGATCGAGCTTGCCGGCCACACGCCCGGCCTCACCGATGCGTCCGGCGTGCCGGAAACAGCGGACCCCGCCGTGCACACCGATGTCGGCTTCTTCCTGGTCGGCCCGCGCCGGCAGGAGCTGGAAAGGGCGATCGGCTACCGGCCGCCTTTCTATGTGACCTTCAAACGAGGCTTTGCCAGCGCCGGCTGGCTGGGCATCGTCGTGCCGGTTTTCCTGTTGACGGCGCTGCTGCTGGTGCTGTCGGGCAAAGCGCTCGCCAATCTCGGCCTGTCGGTGGAATCGATCACGCTGATGCTGGCGCTGTTCGCCGTTCCGGCCAGCGAAGGCGCGCTGGCCTTCTTCAACACCGTGGTGGCGCTGTTCCTGAAACCGACCAGGCTTGTCGGCTACGATTACAACAAGCACGGCATCCCGGCCGAATCGCGCACCTTGGTCGTGGTGCCTTCGCTGATCGGCTCGCGCGACGACGTCGAGGAAAACATCCGCAACATCGAGGTGCACCACCTCGCCAACACGGCGGACGAGATCCGTTTCGCGCTGTTGTCCGACTGGCCGGATTCCAAGACCGAGATCGACGTCGCCGACATCGAGATCCTGCAATATGCCCGCGACGAGATCGCCAGGCTCAACGCCCGCTATCCGTCCGAAGGTTCGCCGCGCTTCTACCTCTTGCATCGCCGCCGGCTCTACAACCAGGCGCAGGGCTGCTGGATGGGTTGGGAGCGCAAGCGCGGCAAGCTGCATGAGCTGAACCTTCTTTTGCGTGGCGACAGCGATACGACCTTCCTGCCGCTCGATGTGCCGCTGCCGGAAAACGTCGTCTATGTGATGACGCTCGACGCCGACACGCGCACCACGCGCGACGCGGTTTCGGACCTGGTCGGCAAGCTCGCCCATCCGCTGAACCGCCCGCATTTCGATCCGGTCAAGCGTATCGTCACCGCCGGCTACACCATCCTGCAGCCGCGCATCACCGCTTCGCTCACCAGCGGCGACGACGCCTCCTTCTTCCAGCGCGTCTTCTCGGCCAATCGCGGCCTCGACCCCTATGTCTTCGCAGTCTCCGACCTCTACCAGGACGTCTTCGGCGACGGCTCCTTCACCGGCAAGGGCCTCTACCATATCGACGCCTTCGAAGCGGCGCTGAAGAACCGCATCGACGAAAACACCATCCTCAGCCACGATCTGCTCGAAGGCGCGCTGGCACGCGCCGCGCTGGTCACCGACGTCGAGCTGGTCGAAGACTATCCGACCCGCTACTCGGTCGACGCCTCGCGCCACCACCGCTGGGCGCGCGGCGACTGGCAGCTGCTCGGCTATATCTTCGATCCGCGCTCCGGCGTGCCTGCGCTGTCGCGCTGGAAGATGGTCGACAATCTGCGCCGCTCGGTCACCCCGATCTTCTGGGTCATGGCCTGCATTGCCGGCTGGACGCTGCTGCCCTTCACCCAGGCGGCGCAGTGGCAGGCTCTTATGATCCTCAGCCTGTTCATGGCGCCGACCTTCGACATCGTGAACGGCATCCTGCCGAAGAGCGGCGACCAGACGCCGCGCGGCCATTTCTCCGCCTTGGCCCGCGATACCGTGTTCGGCACAGCGCTTGTGGCGCTCAAGGTGCTTCTGATGGCGCATCTCGCCTGGATGATGGGCGATGCCATCATCCGCACCATCTATCGGCTCTTCGTCAGCCGGCAAAATCTTTTGGAATGGCGTACCGCCTCGCAAGCCGCCAAGGGCGGCAACGATCTCGGCGCCTATTACGGCATGATGTACGGCGCGGTGATCATCGGCGTCGTTGGCCTGGCGATTCCGGTGCTGGCCGATTCCACCGGCGCCTTCGTCGCCTTCTTCTTCGCCATCTTCTGGATCGCTTCGCCCGCCGTCGCCTGCTGGATCAGCCGCTCGGCCGAGACCGAGGACAGGCTGCGCATCTCGACCGCCGACATCCACGCGCTGCGCACCTTCGCGCGCCGCACCTGGCACTATTTCGAGACCTTCGTGACGGCCGAGCAGCATCACCTGCCGCCGGACAATTTCCAGGAAAGCCCGGCGCCGGTTGTGGCGCCGCGCACCTCGCCGACCAATATCGGCGTCTATCTGCTCTCGGTTGTATCGGCGCGCGATTTCGGCTGGATCAGCCTGTCGGACGCCATCACCCGCATCGACGCCACGATGACGACCATTGAGAACATGCCGCGCGACCGCGGCCATCTCTACAACTGGTATGACACCACGACACTGAAGCCGCTCTATCCGCTCTACATCTCGGCGGTCGACAGCGGCAATCTCGCTGGACATCTCGTCGCGGTGGCGGCGTCCTGCGCCGAATGGGCCGAGGCGCCTTCCGTGCATCTGCAGGGCGATTTCGAAGGCATCATCGACACCGTCACCATCCTTGACGAGAGCCTGGACGAGCTGCCGGACGACCGTCGGCAACTGCGGCCGCTGCGCCAGCGCCTTGCCGACCGTCTCGACGGCATGCGTCGCGCGGTGGCGACCATCAAGGCGCAGCCCGAGATGGCGTCGATCCGCACCATCAACCTTGCGGTACTGGCGGGCGAAATCCGCAAGCTCGCCACCGCCATCCACACCGAGGCGGCATCGCCGAAGAGCGATGTCATCGCCGATTGGGCGGCCAGGCTGGAAGCGACCTGCGAGGCGCATGTGCACGACTCGCACAATGACGATAGCGCGGTCGCCGCTCTGCGCGCCAAGCTGCTCGCCTTGCGCGAGCGCTGTCGCCGCTACGCCTTCGAGATGGATTTTTCCTTCCTGATGCGGCAGGAGCGCAAGCTGCTCTCGATCGGTTACCGCGTCGAGGAGCGCCAGCTCGACGAGAGTTGCTACGATCTGCTTGCTTCCGAGGCGCGGCTCACCAGCCTGTTCGCCATCGCCAAGGGCGACCTGCCGACCGAACACTGGTTCCGTCTGGGACGGCCAATCGTCGAGATCGGCTTCCAGGGCGCGCTGATGTCCTGGTCGGGCTCGATGTTCGAGTATCTGATGCCGCCGCTGGTGATGAAGGAGCCGCAGGGTTCGATCCTCAACCAGACCAGCAAGCTCATCATCAAGCGCCAGATCCAGTATGCGCGTTCCAAGAACGTGCCCTGGGGCATTTCGGAAGCGGCCTACAACGCCCGCGACCGCGAGCTCACCTATCAGTACACCAATTTCGGCGTGCCCGGGCTCGGCCTGAAGCGCGGCCTTGGCCAGAACACCGTGATTGCGCCCTACGCGACGATCCTGGCCGCACAGTTCAATCCGCGCGAGGCGGTGCAGAACCTGCAGCGGCTGCGTTCGATCGGCGCGCTTGGCCGTCACGGCTTCTACGACGCGGTCGATTTCACGCCGCAACGCGTGCCCGAAGGCACCGACCACGCTGTGGTGCAGAACTATATGGCGCACCATTCCGGCATGACGATCGCGGCAGTAGCCGACGCTATTTTCGAGGGCCGGCTGCGCGAGCGTTTCCACAGCGACCCGGTGATCGAATCGGCCGAGCTTCTGCTGCAGGAGAAGGCGCCGCGCGACATTCCGACGGCGACCGTTAGGACGGAAGCCGACGAGCGCTCCAAGGACGAGACCGAGGCCGAGAGCCCGGATAGCCGTGTCGTGCTCGATCCGATCAAGGCGCTGCGGGCGACCAACGTCATGTCCAACGGCCGCTATTCGGTCATGGTCACCGCCACCGGCTCCGGCTACAGCCGCTTCGGCGAGCTTGCCGTCACCCGCTGGCAGCCGGATCCGAGCGAGGATCGCCTCGGCTCCTATATCTTCCTGCGCGACGCGGCGACCGGCGACTGGTGGTCCGCCACCGCGGAGCCGAAGCGCGCCGAGGGCGAGCGCGTCCAGACGCTGTTTGGCGACGACAAGGCGAGCTTCACCAAGACGGTGGGTTCGCTGCGTTCGGAAGTCGAATGCATCGTCATTTCAGAAGGCAATGGCGAAGGCCGCCGCATCACGCTCTACAATGACGGCGCCACCGACCGGCACATCGAAGTGACCTCCTTCGCCGAGCTGGTGCTCGGCAACGAGACGTCCGACAACGCGCATCCGGCGTTCTCCAAGATGTTCGTCGAGACCGAGATCGCGCCGAACAACAGCGCGATCTTCGCCACAAGGCGCAAGCGCGACAACAACGATCCCGACCTCACCATGGTGCATTTCGTCACCGACCCGTCCGGCCCGTCGCGCGATGCCGAGGCCGAGACCGACCGGCGCGCCTTCATCGGCCGTGGCCGCACCATCGCCGATGCCGTCGCCTTCGACCCCGGCGTCAGGCTTTCGGGCAGCCAGGGCTTCACCCTCGACCCGGTAGCGGCGCTGCGCCGCCAGGTGCGCGTTCCGGCCAACAAGAAGATATCGCTGACCTTCTGGACCGCCGTCGGCGCCAATCGCGGCGAGCTCGACGAGGCGATCGCCCGTCTCGACCACCAGGAGAGCTTCGCCCGCCAGGCCATGCTTGCCTGGACGCGCAGCCAGGTGCAGACGCGCCATCTGGGGCTCAGCCTCACCGACGCCGCCAATGTGCAGAAGCTGGCGCGCTATTTGATCTATCCCGATCCGTTCCTGCGCCTGCCGGCGGAATCTATCGCGTCGGGCCTCGGCCGCCAGTCGAGCCTGTGGCCGACCAGCATCTCTGGCGATTTCCCGATCTTCCTCGTGCGCATCGGCGACGTCGCCGATCTCGAGATCGTTGCCCAGGCGCTCCGCTTCCAGGAATATATGCGGGCGCGGGGCATGATGATCGACTTCGTCGTCGTCAACGAGCAGGCCTCGTCCTATGTGCAGGACCTGCAGCGCGCGGTGGAGACGCTGTGCGAGAACAGCCGCCTGCGCGGCCGTGAGCTCGGGCCCCGCCAGCATATCTTCGCGGTGCGCCGCGACCTGATGGACGAGCCGACCTACAAGACCTTGCTGTCGGTGGCGCGGGTCGTGCTGCACACCCGCAACGGCACGATCTTCGATCAGCTCGAACGTGCCGAGACGGCGGCGCTCCAGGCCCGCGACGCCTTGATGCAGGCCGAGGGCGGCACACCGCGCGAACCCGTTCCGCCGCTCCCCTTGCCGGTGCCGGCAAGCCGAAGCGGAGCCGATATCGCCGCCGACGGCAGCGGTCTCAGCCTCTGGAACGGCTTTGGCGGCTTCGACGGCGACGGCCGCCACTATGTGACGCGGCTGACCGGCCGGCGTTCGACGCCGCAGCCCTGGATCAACGTCATCTCCAACGCCTCGTTCGGCTTCCACGTCTCGGCCGAAGGCGCCGGCTTCACCTGGAGCCGCAACAGCCGCGACTACCAGCTGACGCCGTGGTCGAACGACCCGGTGTCGAACCGGCCAGGCGAAGGCTTCTATATTTTCGACCAATTGAGCGGCAAGGCCTTCTCGCCGATGGCTGCGACGGTTCGCGATCCGTCGATGACCTATGAGACCTGGCACGGCCAGGGCTTCTCGACCTTCCGCTCCAAGCGCGGTTCGCTGTCGATGGACCTGACGCAGGTGGTCGATCCCACCGATCCCGTGAAGATCACCCGGCTGCGCATCCAGAATGCCGGCCCGGCGCCGGCGCGGCTGCGCATTTACGCCTATGCCGAATGGGTGCTGGGCGGCCATCGCTCGCGCACGGCGGCGACCATCGTGCCGTCGCGCGACGCCGCCACCGGCGCCATGCTGGCGCAGAATCCCTATGGCCTCGACTTCGGCGAGCGTGTCGCCTTCCTGGCAGCCAGCCATCCTGTCCATTCGGTAACCGCCGACCGCAGCGAGTTCATCGGCAGGCACGGCACGACCGAATATCCGCAGGCCGTGCTTGGCGGGCTTGCGCTTTCGGGCCGTATCGAGGCGGGCGACGATCCCTGCGCTGTCGTCGCCAGTGACATCGACATTCCCGCCGGCGGCGACGTGACACTGTCCTGGCTGCTTGGCGACGCCGCCACGCCCGCCGAGGCGAGCGCACTGGTGCAGACCCATCGCAGCAAGGATTTCGATCAGCGCCTGGCCGATAACGAGCGCGTCTGGCGCGGCTTCCTCGACACCATTCAGGTCGAGACGCCCGACGAAGCGATGAACGCCATGGTCAACCATTGGCTGCCTTACCAGAGCCTGGCCTGCCGCATCCGCGCGCGCTCGGCCTTCTACCAGGCGAGCGGCGCGTTCGGCTTCCGCGACCAGTTGCAGGACACGCTCTCGCTTCTGGCGCATGACTCGAAGCTGGCGCGCGACCAGATCCTCAACGCGGCGCGCCGGCAATTCCCGGAAGGCGACGTGCAGCATTGGTGGCTGCCGCGCACCGATGCCGGGGTGCGCACGATGATCTCGGACGACGTAGTCTGGCTGGCGCATGCGACGGCCCGCTACATCGAGGTGACGGGCGACGCCGGTATCCTCAAGGAGCAGTTGCCCTTCATCGACGGGCAGCAGCTCGGCGAGGGCGAGCACGACGCCTTCTTCACGCCGGAGATCACCAAGAACACCGCGCCGCTCTATGAACATTGCGCGCGGGCGCTCGATCTCGCGATCAAGCGCAGCAGCCCCGCCGGCCTGCCGCTCATCCTTGGCGGCGACTGGAACGACGGCATGAACCGTGTCGGCGAGGGCGGCAAGGGCGAGAGCGTGTGGCTGGGCTGGTTCCTGCTGAAGACGCTCACCGACTTCGCGCCTGTCGCTAAAGGGCAGGGCGACACCAAGCGGGCACAGGCCTGGACCAAGCACGCGGACGCGCTGAAACGGGCCCTGGAAAGCACCGCTTGGGACGGCCAGTGGTACCGGCGCGGCAGCTTCGACGACGGCACGCCGCTCGGCTCGCACAATTCGGACGAGTGCAGGATCGATTCGATCGCCCAGTCCTGGAGCGTGCTGTCGGGCGAGGGCGATCCTGCCCGTTCGACGACGGCCATGGAACAGGCGACCAAGATGCTGGTCGATGACGAGCTCAAGATCGTCAAGCTGTTCACGCCGCCCTTCTCCAAGAGCGAGAAGGACCCGGGCTATATCAAGAGCTATCCGCCGGGGGTGCGCGAGAATGGCGGCCAATACACCCATGCCGCGACCTGGTTCGTCATCGCGCTGGCTGAAATGGGCCGCACCGACGAGGCTTATCGCTGCTTCTCGATGCTGAACCCGGTCAACCACGCTTCGGACGAGGCGGCGGCCGAGCACTATCGCGTGGAACCGTATGTCGTGGCCGCCGACATTTATGCCGGCGAAGGCAAGGGCGGCCGCGGCGGCTGGACCTGGTACACGGGCTCGGCCGGCTGGCTTTACCGCGCCGCGGTGGAGGGCATTCTCGGTATCGAGCGGCGCAGCAAGGAGATCACGTTTAGGCCGAAGCTGCCCGGGCACTGGGACGGCTACGCCGCGACGCTCAAGATGTTCGACGGCGAGATCAAGCTTCGTGTTATCCGCGACAAAAAGACCAAGTCGATCTCGCTAGAAGTCGATGGTTCGAAGAAAAAATCGGCCTCTTTCGAGCCGAAAGCTGGCGACAAGACCGAGGTCGTCGTCAGGATACCTGCGTAAAATCAAAGGTTTGGTTCGTCGGCCGCGCGTCTTTCGGGGTGCGCGGCCGACGCCCCTTTTACTTGGCGCGGCCTCTCACGCCCGATCGCGCGCCTTCCTTTAGGGCAGCCTAAGCAAGCAGCTTGTGATTAAAAATGTGGCAGCGCGAGGCAGGTGCCATTATTTTGCCGCAAGCCTGACATTTCACCTTTTATCTCAAACCGTTAGGTGATCACGTCAGATTTCGTACCGTCGTCATCTTTTGTTCGCTAAATGGGAACGGAAGCGATAGACGACGCATTGTTTCGCGACACGTTAACCGATACGTGTCAGAAAATGGTGCGGTGCACAATTCGGGCATTGAGCACAGACAAGAGTTTGGCGGAGTAGCTGAAGTGTCACTTCTGCAGATCTACTTTAGAGCGCTGGGTTATCTGGCGTCCGACAAGAAGCGCGTTGCGCTGATTTGCGGCGCCAATGTCGCGCTCGCGGCGATCGCGATCCTTGAGCCCATCCTCCTGGGCCGGGTGATCGGTGCCATCTCCGAAAAAGGCGCGGTGTTTTCGACGCTCGCCGTCTGGGCCGCTCTTGGTGCCTTCAACGTCGTCGCCTTCGTGCTGGTGGCGCGCGGCGCCGACCGCTTCGCCCATGCCCGCCGCTCCGAGGTGCTGTGCCAGTCCTTCGAGCGTGTCATCACCATGCCGCTTGCCTGGCACCATCAGCGCGGCACATCCAATTCGCTGCACACGCTGCTGCGCGCGGTCGAGACCCTGTTCAGCCTGTGGCTCGAATTCATGCGCGTGCATCTCTCGACGGCCATCGCGCTGGTGCTGCTGGTTCCGACCGCGCTGTCCATGGACATCCGCATGTCCGTCGTGCTGCTTGGCCTGGGCGTGCTCTATGTCGGTATCGGCCGCCTCGTCATGCGCCGCACCAAGTCGGGGCAGACTGCCGTCGAACGCCACTACCATACCGTGTTTGCCCACGTGACCGACAGCGTCAGCAACGTTGCCGTGCTGCAGAGCTACAATCGCATCGGCCACGAGACTGCGACGCTGAAGCGCTATGTGAAGGATCTGCTCGACGCCCAGAACCCGGTGCTCGACTGGTGGGCGATCGCCAATGCGCTGAACCGTCTGTCGTCGACCATCTCGATGATGATCGTGCTCTCGATCGGCGCTTATCTCGTCACCCGTGGCCAGCTCCGCGTCGGCGATGTCGTTGCCTTCACCGGCTTTGCCGGAATGCTGATCGCCCGTCTCGACCAGATGTCGGCCTTCACCACTCAGATTTCCGAGGCTCGTGCCAAGCTCGAGGAGTTCTATCGCCTCGAGGATTCGGCTGCCGAGACCGCCGAGCCCGACGGATTGCGCGAGTTGACCAACGTCACCGGCCACGTCCGCTTCGAGGATGTCAGCTTCGAGTTCGCCAATTCGGGCCACGGCATCGAGGACGTCTCCTTCGAGGTCCAGGCCGGCCAGACGGTCGCCATCGTCGGCCCGACCGGCGCCGGCAAGACGACGCTCATCAATCTCTTGCAGCGCGTCTTCACGCCCGCCAGCGGCCGCATCCTGATCGACGGCATCGACACCCGCACGGTGACCCGCAAGTCGCTACGCCATTCGATCGCCACCGTCTTCCAGGACGCCGGCCTGCTCAACCGCTCGATCGAGGACAACATCCGTGTCGGCCGCGCCGATGCCAGCAATGACGAGGTTCACGCCGCCGCCAATGCCGCCGCCGCCCAGGACTTCATCCTGGCCAAGAGCGGCGGCTACGATACCGTCGTCGGCGAGCGCGGCGGCCAGCTCTCGGGCGGCGAGCGCCAGCGTATCGCCATCGCCCGCGCGGTGCTCAAGGATGCGCCGATCCTGGTGCTCGACGAGGCGACCAGCGCGCTCGACGTCGAAACCGAGGATCGCGTCAAGGAGGCCATCGACGAGCTGCGCCGCAACCGCACGACCTTCATCATCGCCCACCGCCTGACCACGGTCCGCGACGCCGACCTCGTCGTCTTCATGGACAAGGGCAGGGTGGTCGAGATGGGCGGCTTCACCGAGCTGTCGCTGCGCAACGGCCGCTTCGCCGCCCTGCTGCGCGCCGGCGGCCTGCTCAACGACGAGGAAGTCCGCCGCCTCAGCCGCCCGGTGACGGAAGCGGCGTAATCAGCGCCTTTTCCCTTCTCCCCTTGTGGGAGAAGGTGGATCGGCCCGATAGCGCCGAGACGGATGAGGGGTGTTCCAGCGGAGTGAGACGCTGGCTTTTCCTGGAACACCCCTCATCCGTCGCCTTCGGCGACACCTTCTCCCACAAGGGGAGAAGGGAAAGCGCGACACTCCCCCGATTGCCCCAGGCCAATCTCCGGTCTATTTAGGTCGGCATGAGCGACACCACCTCACGCTTGAGCGCCTGGGCCGATCTCGCCAATCCGACGCGCTTCGTCGGCTTGGCGGACAAAGTCGTTCCATGGCTGGCGGCGGTCGCGGCGATCCTGCTCGCCGTCGGCCTCTACATGAGCTTCACCGCGCCGGAGGATTTCCAGCAGGGCATCACCGTGCGCATCATGTATATTCACGTGCCTTTCGCCTGGCTCGCCATGATGTGCTACACGATCATGGCGATCTCGGCGCTGGGCACGCTGGTCTGGCGCCATCCGCTGGCCGATGTGGCCCTGAAAGCGGCGGCCCCGATCGGCGCCACCTTCACCGCGCTGGCGCTGATCACCGGCTCCATCTGGGGCAAGCCGATGTGGGGCACCTGGTGGGTATGGGACGCGCGGCTGACCTCGGTCTTCGTGCTTTTCCTGATGTATCTCGGCATCATCGCGCTCACCCGCGCGCTGGATGATGCCGGCCGCGCGGCCTGGGCCGCCGCCATCATCACGCTGGTCGGCTTCATCAACATCCCAATCATCAAATTCTCGGTCGACTGGTGGAACACGCTGCACCAACCGGCCTCCGTGTTCCGGCTCGGCGGCCCGACCATCGATCCCTCGATGCTGTGGCCGTTGGCCGTGATGGCGCTCGGCTTCACCGTGCTGTTCTTCGCGCTGCACCTGATGGCGATGCGCACGGAGATATTCCGCCGCCGCGTGACCGCGATGCGCAGAGTTGCCGCGCGGCAGGCGGAGCGGGCTCCCCCTTCTCCCCCTGTGGGGTGAGAAGCGGTCCGCATTTGCGGACGAAAAGCCAATTGCTTGGCTTTTCGAGCTTTGAACGCCCTGAGCCTGCGAAGGGCCGGGCGGTGTCGCCGAAGGCGACGGATGAGGGGTGTTCCAGGGAAAGCCAGCGTCTCACTCCGCTGGAGCACCCCTCATCCGTCTCGGCGCTAACGCGCCGATCCACCTTCTCCCCAAGGGGGGAAGGGAAGGGCGCGTTTCACCCCATCCGTCCCCTTGCCGCTACCGGCAGCGTTTCCAGCACCTTGTCGCCGTCGATCAGATGCACCTGGTCGAACAAATTCGTCACCACGCAGCAATGATCGGGAACGACGCGCACGCGTTCGCCGATGCGCAGCTTGGCGCCGTCCGAAAGCGTGACGGTGCCGTGCTCTTCGCTCAAGACCGTGACGCGGGCGCCCGGCACACCGAGCAGCTCGCCGAACTCCGGCAGGCCGAGCGTATCGGACGACAGCGCCTTGCTGCCGCTGTCGAGGATGGCGCGCGTCGCCGTGGGATGGCTGACTACGGTTGCCAGCACGGTCAACGCGCAGTCGTCCAGCGTGCCGACGCCTTTGGCGACCTGGTAGCGGTCGAGATAGATGTAGGTGCCGGGCCGGTATTCGGTGACGACGCTGTCCTCGCCGGAGCGCCACATGTCCGGCGTGCCGCCGCTGGAGATGCGTTCGCATTCGAGCCCGGCCGTGGCAAGCGCGCCGCGCGCTGCCTTCAGCCATGCCTCCGCTTCGGCGGCGCGCCCCGCCGCCGGATAGGTCATCAGCCCGCCGAAGGCGAGACCCTTGGCTTGGTCGATGATCTTCGCCAGCGCCAGCGCTTCGTCGGCGCTCTGCACGCCGCAGCGGCCCATGCCGGTGTCGCACTCGACCAGAACGGACAACGGATGGCCGGCATCGGTGAAAGTGGCGGCAAGCCCTTCCAGCGTCTCGTGGCTGTCCGCCGTCACCGAAAGCGCGACGCGGCCATGCAACGCCTTCAGCCGCCCCAGCTTGGCGCGGCCAAGGATGTTGTAGGGCAGGAAAATATCCTCAAGCCCGGCATCGGCCATCACCTCGGCCTCGCCAATCTTCTGGCAGGTGATGCCGACGGCGCCCGCCGCCACCTGCTTCTTCGCCCAGTAAGGCAGCTTGTGCGTCTTGATATGCGGGCGGAGCTTCAGCCCGTGAGCATCCGCATGGGCCTGCGCTTTCTTGATGTTCGCCTCGGCGCGGGCAGCATCGATGAGGATCGCCGGTGTGTCGAGATCGGCTATGCTTGCCATGAGATCACCCGTCCGAGCATGTCTTCCGCGCGGCGATCCGCTGTGGGACAAAGACATTGCGTTAAAACAAATCAGTTGGGTTATGGCCCCGAACGAAGCCCATGTCACGGGGCCAGATCCGCCGGTTTGCGTCGACAGAGGACCGGCATTGGGCTATTCGGAAGGACGGATTTCAGCAGGCGGCGGCCGGAAAGAAGAGAACCCATGAAGCGCTCCAAGATCAACGACATCATCCGCGAAGCCGACGCCTTCATCCGCTCCTTCGGCTATATCATGCCGCCCTTCGCCTATTGGTCGCCGGAAGAGATGAAGGCGCATAAGGGCGACTCCCCGGCCATCTTCACCTCCCGTCTCGGCTGGGACATCACCGACTACGGCCAGGAGAAGTTCGACGAGCTCGGCCTGTTCCTGTTCACAGTGCGCAACGGTCGTTACGAGGACATGAAGCTCGGCATGGGCATGCTTTATGCCGAGAAGATCATGATCTCGCGCAAGGACCAGCTCTCGCCCATGCACCGCCACAACATCAAGGCCGAGGACATCATCAACCGAGGCGGCGGCAAGCTGGTGCTGGAATTGTTCATGCACGACCGCGACGGCGGCATCGACCTCAAGGCCGAAGTCTCGGTGCCGGTCGACGGCACCATGACCAGACTGCCGGCAGGCGGGCTGCTGAAGCTCGATCCGGGCCAGAGCGTGACGCTGCTGCCCGGCGTCTGGCACGCCTTCTGGGCCGAGGGCAAGGATGTGCTGATCGGCGAGGTCTCGACGGTCAACGACGACCTCACCGACAACGTCTTCCGCGATCCGATCGGCCGCTTCTCCAACATCGACGAGGACGTGGCGCCGCTGCACCTGCTGGTGTCAGATTATGAGAAGTGGGTGGGGTAGGCGAGGGACGCTCCGCTACCGCGCATACTTATCCGCCTTGCGGTTTCCGAGCAGCAGCTTGCGCTCCAGATGCGCCCGGAGCTCGCCGTAATAGGCGGTGAGGAAAGCCTTTGAATCGATCGGCTCGACTCCGGCGCCGATCTTGCGCGCGATGGTCTCGGCCACCGCCTTCAGCGCCGAATAATCGTCGCGGCGCAGCACTTCCTCCAGCTTCTGCAACTCGGCGATGCCATAGGCGTCGAGCTGCGCGGGGCTGAACTGAAAGCGGGCCGCGACCGGATCCTTGCGCAGCGACAGGTCCTCGAGCAGCGCCACTTTCGGCGCCTCGACCACCCAGGTGCCCGCAAGCAGGTCACCGATCCTGAGCCGGTCGCGGTTGAAGAGCGGAAACAGCGAGAACAGCAGCGCCCAGACCAGGCCGAAGATGGTCGTCAGCGTGTCGGCGACATCGGCGCTGGCGCGCGCGGCGAGGATCGATAGCGGTAGAAAAACTTCGATCTCGCGCATCAGGTTGCGCGCGATGACCTGGTCGAGCGTAAGGCCGGCGCCGCTGCGCGACGCGACCCTGACGCCAACCATGCGCTTGCCCGGTGTGGCTGCCCGCCGTCCCGCCTCGAAGGCGATGAAATAGACGTTGCGCAGGAAGAAGATGAAGATGATCCAGACGATGAACAGTGGCTGCGCATCCTGGATACCAAGCCCGGCAAGGCCGAAGATCATCACCAGCGAGACGACCACGGCCGCGACGACGATGATCACCACGTCGAGCAGGAATCCGGAAGCGCGGGTGCCGGCATCCGCCAGCTTGACCCGCAGGTCCACGCCTTCCGGCGTCACCAGCGGACGTGTCAGCGCGGCAGGGTTCTTTACCTTGGCTGTCCTAGCGGTCGCCATGCCGCACCATCCGCAACAGGTAGAAATATGAGATCCAGAGCGCCAGCATGCCGCCGCCGATCGAATAGCGGGCGAGGTCGCTGGTGATCGTCTGCCGGCCGATGCCTTCCAACAGTCCGGCGAAAAGCAGCATCACCGTGACGCCGATCATGGCGGTCGCCGCCACGCGCCCGGCTTGGGCGGCGGCGGCCATGCGGGTCAGTTCGCCGGGAAAGGCGATGCTGGTGCCGATGCGCATGCCGGCCGCGCCCGCAATGGCGATGGCGAACAGCTCCGTCGTGCCGTGGATCGAAAGCCAGCCGCCGAGCTCGAAGCCCAGGCCCTTGGCGGCATAGATCTGGAAAATGGCGCCGAGCATGCAGCCATTCATCAGGATGATCAGCACGCTCGGCACGGCGAAGGCGAAGCCCAGCGCGAACGCCAGGATCGAGACCTGCGTGTTGTGCGTGAAGAGATAGGCGGCAAAGCCCGACAGGAAATGATCGCCGCCGCCGTAAAGCACGCTGCGCAGCGTCTCGGCCGACGAATCCGGATTGCGCCCGCCCGCCAGGCTCGGTGCGATGATGGCGTCGTACCAGCGCTTGTCCGAAGCGACCACCCAATAGCCGGCAATGGCACCGATGACGGTGAGCCCGACCGATGTCCATACTTCGCGCCAAAGGTCGCGGATCGCCGCCGGCCAGTCGTGCAGGAAGAAGTCGCCGATGCGCGTTCTCAAGCTCCGCCGCGCGCCATAGAGATAGAAATAGCCGCGCAGGCAGAGTGCCTCGAGATAGGCGATCAGCGCGCTGTCGAGCGAGGTCGCGCGCGCCACCGAAAGCGACGACAGCGCCGAACGGTAGAGGAGCGGCAACGACAGCAATTCGTCTTCCGACAGCGCGCGCGGCGCGCGCTTCTCGACGCGCGCAAGCAGCGCCTCGAAGGCTTTCCAGTCGGCCTCGCGCTCCTGGCGGAAGCTTGCCAGCGACTGGCGCACGGAATCGGTGCCGGCGGACAACGTCATAAGAGGTTCTCCTCCTTGAGCTGGATATAGCGCTCGACCAGCGCCGGGCCGAGCCGCTGGTGGTCGGCCTCGATGACATGCGCGCCGAGCAGCCTGAGCCTGCCGATCACCACCTGCCGCTGCCGCAACAGATCGCCGGCGGTGACGGAGCGGGCGACATCCTCGGGCGCCGCCGGCGCCATGTCGGCCAGCGTTTCGAGTTCCACATCCTTCATCAGCATGAACAGCACCAGATGCCGCTCGGTCAGCCGGCCGACGGTGCGCAACATCAATTCGGCGCTGATCGGGTCGACGAAATCGGTGAAGATGATGACCAGCGAGCGCCGGTCGAGCTTCGCCGAAAGCGTGGTCAGCGCCAAGGTGAAGTTGGTCTCCTCGGTTGAATAGTCGATCTCGGCGGCGCGCTTCTGGATCATCGTGAAGCTCGGCGAGCCGCGCACCGCGCCGCTCGACACGCGCGGCCTGGCGTCGAAGGAGAACAGGCTGACGAGGTCGCCGCCCTTGAGCGCGATGAAGGCCGACAGAAGCGCCGCCGTCACCGCGCGGTCGACCTTCGGCACCCCGTCGACCGGCTCGCACATCAGCCGGCCGCTGTCGATGGCCAGAACGATGTTGTTGTTCTCCTCGATCCGGAACTCGCGCGTCAGAAGCTTGCCGTGCCGGGCGCTGCGCTTCCAGTCGATCATGCGGCGCCCCATGCCAGGCTGGTAATCCTTCAGCGCCTCGAACTCGCGGCCCTGGCCGGCGCGCTTCCGCGTATGGCCGTCGGCAAGGGCCGAGCGCTGCAAGAGCGTGATCGCCTCGTCGCGCGCGCTGTTGACATTTGGCAGCACCGCGACCTTGCGGTCGACCGGCAACACGACCTGGTTCCAGATCAGTCCGAACGGACCCTGCCAGCGCAGCCACAGACGGTCGAAGCCGGCGATGCCGCGGCGGATGGCCTCGAATTCGAGATCGAGCGTGCCGCCATTGGCCGGCAGCGCGCCGCCGGTGCCGGCCAATGGCTGGACCCGCTGGTCGTGCCCGACACGCGCCTGCAGGCGGCGCAGCCTTGCGCCGGCACCGGCCGCCACGTGCAGCGTGAAGCGCCCGCCGACGCCGACCTGCGGCGGCGCCGTCAGCGTGGCGTTGAGCGAGGCGCGACCCCTGCCTGCGGCTGCGTCCACCGCCAGGAATGCAAGCAGCAGGCAGATCCACAACAGGCCGAGATACCAGACATGCGGCAATGCGAGCGCGATCAGGAAGGCGGGGATCGCCCCCGCCGCAGCTGCCCAGACCGCTCGGCCGCTCGGATAGATCAACGCGGCGCTTCCGTATTGTCGACGAGGTCTGAGACGATCTGCTCGACCAGCCGCCCGTCGATCTGCGCGGCCGGCGAGAGAACGACACGGTGACGCAGCGCCGGTACTGCCAGCGCCTTGACGTCGTCGGGGATGACATAGTTGCGGCCGTCGAGCGTCGCCCGGGCGCGCGCGGCTCTCGCCAGCATGGCGCCCGCGCGTGGACTCGCTCCCACTTCCAGGTCAGGGCTTTCGCGCGTGCCGCGCACAAGTGCCGCGATATAGCCGACGACGTCGTCGACCAGCGTGACGTCGCCGACCGTGGCCAGCGCCGCTTCCAGCGTCTCGCGGTCGGTCCGCGCCTTGATGCCGTATTGCTCGATATCGTGCGAGGCCGAGCCGCCGCCGTGATGGACGATGATGGCGCGCTCTTCGGTGAGATCCGGATAGCTCACCCGATGCTTGAACAGGAAGCGGTCGAGCTGCGCTTCGGGCAGCGGATAGACGCCCTGATGCTCGATGGGGTTCTGCGTCGCCACCACCATGAAATTCCGGCCGAGCGAATGCGTGGTGCCGTCGAAGGTGACGGCATGCTCCTGCATGGCCTCGAGCAGCGCGGCTTGCGTCTTCGGAGGCGTGCGGTTGATTTCGTCGGCGAGCAAAAGGTCGCAGAAGATCGGGCCGCGCGTCAGCGTGAACTGCCCGGTCTGGAAGTTATAGATGTTGGCGCCGACGATATCGCCGGGCATCAAGTCGGGCGTGAACTGGATGCGGCCATAGGCGACGCCAAGCGCCTGCGCGAAGCAGCGCGCCGTCATCGTCTTGGCGGTGCCGGGCGGGCCTTCGAGCAGGATATGCCCGCCGGCAAACAGCGCCGTCAGCATCAGGTCGACCGTGTCGCGCTGGCCGGTGATCGCTTTTGCCACTTCTTCCCTGATCGCGTTCGCCAGGGTCTTCACTTCATCGACGTTCAATGAGCCTCCTTGCCGTCCAGTCATGCAGCTTTTCGGCTGCTTCGTGCATTGCGGCCAGCTTGTTGGAATCGTGTACTGCCCTGAAGCGGGCGGTGAAGCCGTGCTGTTCTTCCTTGTCGCGGGAATCGAGCCAGCGGTCGAGCGCCTCGCCCTGCAGCCCGTGCGGCGCGCCGAGCAGGGCGGCCGCCCGCTGGCGCATCAGCGCTGCATAGCGGTCGCCAAGCTCCTGCAGCCGCCCGGCGCGCTTCAAAAGCATCGCCGTGGTGTCGACCAGCGCCCGCTTGCCGAAGGCGATGGCGCGCCCCTCCGCGCGCGGCGGACCGAAGCGGCCGAGCCCGTGCAGGAAGGCGAGCGCGGCCGCCACAAGCACCGACAGCGTCAGCGCCAGGAAAGGCGGTTCGATCAGCAGCTTGGCAAGATCGTAGTTGCCGCCGATGCCGTGCAGCGTCAGATCGAACATGACGGCTCCCTTGGCGGGCTCCAGCATGGCGATGATGTCGAGCGCGGCGGCCGCCTTCTGCTCGTCCTTCAGCGCGGCATTGTTGAGGAAATCGGGATCGGTGAGGATGTAGAAGGGTTCGTTGTCGAGCTCGGTCAGGATAGCCCTGCCATCGCCCGCCGCGATCAGCGGATGGTCGTCCGCCACCCATTGCAGCTCCTCCGGCGCGGCCACCATGCGGCCGGCGATGTTGATCTGCGAGAGCGTGTTCTTGGCCTCGCCGAGCTTGGCTTTGGCGATGCGGCCGAGCCAGTCGTTGACGACGTTGTTGGGCAGCCGCTCGACCTTTTCCTCCCAGCCTTCGTGGCTGAACAAGGGAAAGGTCTGCCATTTGGGCAGGATAAAGAGCGTGTCCTTGCCCGCGCGAAGCTTGATGAGGCGATCGAGCGCGGCCGGGTCGCTGCCCGGCGCGATGGTGACGACGAGCAGGAAGGTCGACGCCAGGGGGGACGCGAGGTCCTTCTCGCCGCGCTCCATCGGCGGCGCCTGTCCGTTGGTGAGCTTCAGCCATTCGACAAGCCCGGCATAGCCGGTGCCGCCCTTCGAGAACGGCGTGGCACCGCCCTGGGGCTGGCGGAAATCCGGCGCATAGGTGGACAGCAGGAAAAATCCGGCCGCCGCCAGCAGGCTGGCGAAAATGCCCCAGAACAGCGTCTTGCGGCTGAACGGCTCCGCGGCCGCCTCGGTCGGTAGCGCGCTCATGCCCAGGCATCCCGGAACGCGAACCGCTCATAGGCGCCGCGCGCCTGCTGCCAGCCCTCGGCGCCGACCGGACGCCGAGCAAACAAGGCGGCCTCGACGATGCGGGCGATCTCGCTGAAGGCGGCGCGGGGCCGGGTGGGGATGGAACCGGCGGCGGCGATGTCGCGTGCGGTGAGCGATGGGCGCAGGAAATCGGGCAGCCGGGTGGCGATGTCGGAGACGCTGCGGCGCAACAGAAGATGCACCGCCTCGTCATACTCGCCGCGCGCGGCGAGCGCATCGGCCTCGGAGAGCAGGACCTGGGCAGCCCCCACGTCAGGGCGCCACTCTTCCTTCGCTTCGGTCTCTCCGCGTTTCCGCCGCCATGGCAGGCGCCAGGCAATGCCTTTCGCCTCGAGGAAAAGCAGAAAAGCAATGATCGCGACGCCGATGATGACCGCGCCCCAGAACAGATAGATCATGTAGGGACCGAGCTTCGCCAAGCCGTCCAGAAGCGGCTTCAGCCACTCCGGCGGCTCGGGCCGCGCATAGGTCGGCAAGGCGAACTGGATCGAATCGTCCCTGAGCAGTTGCTTGTGCAGCTGCGCCAGCCGTCCGGCCTCTTCCGTCCCTGCGGCTGTCACCCGCTCGTTCCCCCTGCAACCTGCGGTTCGGGGCCGACACTGGCAATACGCCATGACAATTGCAAGCGCACTGGACGTAGCCTTTCAATCTTGGCAAATTTACTTTGAAGTCGCCGATGAACGCAGCGGTGACTCGGGGGAAAATTATCATGACGACTGCAACATTGGGACGACCCGGCCGATTCGAGATCGGCAGGGTATTCAGCAACACCTTCGGAGTGATTGGCCGAAACCTCGGACTTTGCGTGGGGTTGGCGGCTTTGTTTTCGGGTCTGCCGGCATTGCTCATCAGGCTGTGGACCCAGCCGCAGATCGACGCCATGATGCAGCGCGACCCCGGCACCATGGCCGACCCAGGCGCCATGTTTCGCAATTCCTACATCACCATCATCGCCGGGTTGATTTCGTTCGTGTGCGCGCTGCTGCTGCAGTCGGCGCTGGTGCGGGCGACCATCGAGGACCTCAATGACAAGTGTCCGTCCTTTGGCGACTGCATCCAGATTGCGATCCGCTTTCTGCTGCCGACGCTTGGCATCGGCCTGCTCGTCGGTCTCGGTGCGGGTATCGGCCTGATGCTGTTGATCGTGCCGGGCATTATCCTCTGGCTCGGCTGGTCGATGTCGGTGCCGGTCCTGATCCAGGAGCGGCGTGGCGTGTTCGGCTCGATGTCGCGCAGCCGGGTCCTCACCAAGGGCAGCCGCTGGGGGCTTTTCGGTCTGTTCCTCATTCTCGTCATCGTCGCGATGATCATCCAGTGGGGGATGCTGCTCGTTCTGGTGCTGTTCGGCGGCATCATCGCCGAGATCGGCGCCGCGCTGGTGCAGACCGTGGTGTCGATGGTGCTCTCGATCGCAACCGCGGTGAGCTATGTCGAGCTGCGCCAGGCGAAGGAGGGCGCAAGCATCGACGAACTGGCGGAGATCTTCTCGTAGGCAGCAGAGATCAACCCGATGGCTTGGAAAGCCCAGGTGCAGCCGGTAAATTCCGGCTGGGCGGGGTAGTCGGCAATGCGCTCTCGTTCATCGGACGGAATCCAGTTCTCTCGCTGGCGGTCGCCGTGTGCTTTTTCGCCCTGCCATCGCGACGACCACATACATAGCCTTGCGACGGGCGAAGAAGGGCGGTGGCGTCGACGAACTGGTGGCCGTCTTTTCCTAGCAATCGGCGCCGCCGACGCAATCTGAGCTGAAGGCAAATCGCTGGCAAATGGCAAACGGCCGACGCGACGGGAAGATCGCGCCGGCCGCTCACTCCTGGGAGGATCAGGACTCCAGCCACACCGTCTCGAAATGCTGCTCAAGCGCCTGGTGCTGTTCGCAGCCCTGCACGCCCTTGCGATAGGTGCGGTAGACCGAGCGCCAATAGGGCTGGACGATGATGCCGGAGTCGCGCAGGTTGGTCTCGATCTTGGCCATGATCTCCTTGCGCTGGGTGGCATCCGGCGTTGCAAGCGCCTTGTCGAGAAGCTCGTCGAACTCCTTGTTCGCATAGGCGCTTTCGTTCCAGGCGCCGCCCGATTTGTAGGCCAAAGCCAGCACCTGCACGCCGAGCGGGCGGCCGAGCCATTCGGTGCAGGAATAGGGGAACTTGGCCCAGTCGTTCCAGAAGGTCGCGGCCGGCAGCACGGTGCGCTTGATCTTCAGGCCGGCCTCGCGGATTTGCGCGGCAATCGCGTCGGCGGTGCTCTTTTGCCATTCGACGTCGACCGAGATCAGCTCATATTCGTGGTCGGCCTTGCCGGATTCCGAAATAAGCTTCTTGGCCTGTTCGACATCGCGTTTGGCCGGGCCGATATCGGCGAATTCCGGATGCATCGGGCCGACATGGTGGTTGTCGGCGGGCTTGCCGCGGCCGTCGAGCCCGAGCTTCAGGACGGCCGCATTGTCGACGGCAAGCTGGGCGGCGCGGCGCACCTTGAGGTCGTCATAGGGCGCGTTGGAGACATTGAAGCGCGCGACGATGGTCGAGCCGGTGGCGATCTCGGAATTCTGCAGGCCCATCTGGTCGGTCTGCGACACGGCATCCGCCGTGGTCTCGTGGTCGGTGTCGATCTCTCCGGACTCGAAGGCGGACAGCGTGGCGTTGGGATCGGAGCCGTAGTCCACCCATTTTATGCCGTCCAGATAGAACTCGCCCTTCCACCACGGCTTGTCCTTGCGCTTCACCTCGGCGCCCGTCTCAGCGTCCCAACTCACCAGCTCGCAAGGGCCGGTGGTGATGGCCAACGCCTTCTTCGGATCGGCATCGCCTTCATAGGAGCGGTGCATGATCAGCGCCGGATAGTCGGCCATTCCGGCAATCAGCGAGATGTCGGGCTTGGGCAGGTTGAGCTTGACGGTGTAGTCATCGACCTTCTGGATGCCGCCGTCGACAGGTTTCTTGGTGTCGGCATTGACCAGCGCGCCCATGCGCGCGGCGACCGAATTGCCGGCGGCCGAGGCATCGCACCAGCGGTTGAGGTTGTGGATCACGTCCTCGGCGTTGAAAATGTCGCCGTTCGACCAGGTGATGCCCTTGCGCACATTGAGGGTGATCGTCTTGGCGTCGTCGCTGGTCTCCCAGCTTTCCAGCAGCCAGGGCTCGAAGGAGAAGTCGGTTTTCCAGCGCACCAGATATTCGTTGCACTGACGCGCGACATTTGACATCTCGACGCCGTCGAAGGTGCGCGGATCCTTAAAGCCCTTGACGTTCATCGCGACGCGCAGCACGCCGCCCTTTTTCGGCTCGGCGGCGCGGGCAGGCGAGGCAGCGATCCCGCCCAGGGCGAAGGCACCTGCGGTGCTGACGCCGAAGCCGGCCATCAAGGCCAGATATTCGCGCCGGCTGATCGCGCCCTTCCTGAAATCGTCGGCGATCGGCTTGGCTTGCGGATGCAGTTTTCTGTCGGTCAGCATGAATTTCATCGTCGTTCCCTCTGTTGTTGGGCGCTCCGGGCCGCCGTGCGGGGGCGGATGCGTCCGCTGGAGCGCCGTTGCCTGCGAGGGAATGATAGGTCCGCTTTCCGCCACGAAATGGTTTGGTTTCCGCAGTTCTTGTGCGCTGTTCCGCAGGTAACCAAGCTTAGGTTCCTCTCCCCCGCCGAAGGCGGGGGAGAGGTGGCCGCGAAGCGGACGGAGAGGGGGCCTTCGTAGGGCGCTCCCCTCTCCGTCTCGGCTTCGCCGAGCCACCTCTCCCCACTTCGTGGGGCGAGGAACCTTGATCTTCCGGGGCCGCGGTCCTTCACCGGCCCTCTGCCCTGCAGGATCTCTCTCAAGACTCCAGGGGAAGATCAGCGCTCCGTCGCTGCGCCGAGCGCGTGAACATCAGCAACAATCCTCGCGAACGCCTCCGCCGCGCGCGGCACCGTCATCCTTGCCCGCAAAAAGCTGTGCACCAGCCTCGGCTCCTCGCGCCACCAGGCGTGGCCGCCGGCGGCAAGGATGCGGTCGCGATAGACTTCGCCGTCCGACGACAGCGGATCGCATTCGGCGGTGACGATGATCGTCGGCGGCAGGCCGGAGAAATCGTGGTCTCGAAGCGGCGAGAACGTTGGATCGTCCTGTGACTGCCCGGGCGCGGACCGGATGCGACGGTAGAACTCGATGTCGCTTACGCTGAGCAGCGGCGCTTCGGCATGCTCGACATAAGAGCGCCCGGTCTCGTCGCCGCCCAGCTCCGGATAGATCAAGATCTGGCCAACAGCGTGCCGTTCATGGCGCCGCGTCGCTTGCGCCACCGCGGCAGCGAGATTTCCGCCGGCGCTTTCGCCGCAAAGCACGATCGGCAGTGTGCTGGCCGCGGCGACCCGTTCGAACACGGCAAGCGCATCGTCGTAAGAGGCCGGGTGCAGATGCTCCGGCGCCAGCCGGTAGTCGGCCGAGACCACCTCGAAACCGGTGCCGGCGCAGATTTCGGCGCAGATGTCGTCATGGCTATCGAGGTCGCCAAGGACAAAACCGCCGCCATGGTAATAGACGACGGTCGCCGCCGCCGCCTTGCCCGCCATGCGATAGTGCCGCACCGGTATCGGATGCGTCGCCGTCGCGACGAGGCCGTCTTTAGTCGTCACGCCTTCGGGACGAGCCTGATGAAAAGCCGCGCACATCCGATTGTAGACCGCGCGCTGCTTCGCGATCGGCGCGGCGACGATCTCCGGCGGGTACCAGCTGTTGACCTCGTCGATATAATCCCACAACTCCGGATCGAGCCGGTCGGCATATTGGCCGCGGCTCGACGGATCGGTTTGGGCTCGGGTCACTGCCGTCAAAGCTCGGCGTAGAGCTGCACAGCGTTCTCGAAGGTGAAACGCAGCGGCACCGAGCCCTCGACCTGCCACACCTTCACGGTGTCTCCCGCCAACAGCCGGCAGGCGTCGAGCGTGTTGGTGACGGCGCCGCCATAGAGGCGGTTGGCGAGGTTGAGGATGCCGGTCTGGTGCATGGCGGCACTGGCGCTGCCGCAGGCATCCTTGACCAAAAGCACGCGAAAGCCGCGCGCTACCGCGTCCTTCACCGTCGCGTCGATGCAGGCCTCGGTCCAAACGCCCGCAATCACCAGCCATTCGATGCCGGCCGCCTTGAGCTTGTCGGCGAAATCGTTCTTTCCGAAGGCGCTGGCCTCCTGCTTGACCAGCGTCGCTTCGCCGTCTCTTGGCGCGACTTCATGGCAGATCGCCGTCAGCGGATCGTCCTTGTCGGAAAAGGCAGACTTGCCGCTTTCGTCCACCGGGTGGAACGGCCGCGCCTGAGCGAGATCGACGATATAGGCCCAGTGGTAAAGCGGCACGAAATTCCGCCGCGCCGCCTCCTGCAAGCGCCGTACATTGGCGAGGATGTCGCTAAATCCCTCGACCAGATAGCGCTTGTCCTTGCGATGCTCCTCCTGGAGATCGATGAACACCGCGGCCACTGTACCGCGTCGGATGGAAATGGGTGTTTTCATGCGAAATGTGCTGTCGATGCGTCGGCGCTAATTGTCAAGAAACTCGTCTTCATACGGAAACCGCGAAAGCAGCTCGGTGCCGGTCTCGGTAATGAGAATTTCATCCTCGAGCTTGACGCCCTCGCGACCGCCTTTCTCGCCGATATAGCTTTCCACGCTCACCACCATGCCGGGCACGATGATGCCATCGCGGCCATAGGTCTCGTAGTCCATCGCGTGCGCGATGAAAGGCGTCTCACCATGCATGCCGACGCCATGCATCACAGAGGTGTAGCGCTGGTCGACGAAGCGGTCCGGGATCTTCCACGCCTTCTCGGCGATCTCGCGGAACGCCATGCCGGGCTTCACGATCGAGATGTTGTGCTGCACCTGGTCGTGCGCCATGCGGTAAAGCGATTTCTGATAGGGCGTCGGCTTGCCCGGGCCGCAGCGGAAGGTGCGCGAGAAGTCGGAATAATAGCCGTAGCAGCCGATCGTGTCGGTATCGAGCGCCAGCAACTCGCCCGGCCTGATCTTGCGCCCGCTCGCCTCGTTGAACCATGGATTGGTGCGCTGTCCCGAGGTGAGCAGCCGGGTCTCGATGAACTCGCCGCCTTGCCGGATCACCTCGCCATACATGATGGCGAAGAGCTCGTTCTCGGAAACGCCCGGCTTGATCGCCTCGCGTACGGCCGCCACCGCGGCCTCGGCGCCCGCCATCGAGGCCAGCAGGCATTTGACTTCCTCCGGCGTCTTGACCGCGCGCACCGCCAGTATCTCGCCCTGGCAGTCCTTCACCTCGCAGCCGCGCTTTTCCAGGGCCAGCGCCTGCAGATGGCTGCAGCGGTCGAGCCCGAGCTTCATCGAGCCGCCGCCATGCTTCTTCAGAAGCTCGGCGATCTCGTCGGCGAACGGCCCGGCGGTCTCGTCGTCGCGGCCCGACACCGACGACCAGACGAGCTTGGACGGCCGCGCCTCGTCGATCGTGTCGAGCACCATCGAGACATGGTAGCTCTGCGGATATTCGAACAGCACGATCGGCCCTTCGGTCGGAATGAAGAAGTAGCGGGTCGAGTTGCGCAGGAAATAGCCGAACATGTTGCGCGAGCCGGTGGCGTAGCGCTGGTTGTATGGATCGAACAAAACGACGCCGCCATAGCCAGCCTCGCGCATCCAGGCGCGTAGCTTGGCCAGCCGCCCCTTACGCAGCGCGTCGGCATCGATGAAGGACGGCTCGGTGTCTGAAAGCCACATGCCGCCGGCCGGATCGGCCGCGGCGGGGTGGCGCATGCGATCCTTGAAGTCCACATCCTCGGTGCTGTCGGGGTCGAATACGACGATGCTCATGTGGGCCTCCTGTTGTGGAGAACATAGCCGGGTACGGTTTTAGGCTTGTGCGGAATTCCGCGATTGTCGTGCCGGATGCCGCATCATAACTTCGTCATTCTAGGGCGGAGCAAGGAGCGAAGCGACGCGCGCAGACCCTAGAATCCTGTGTGTTGGTTCTGGTGTATGGTTGAAGTGGGAAGGAGACCGAATGAATCCTGGTCGTCCTTTCGG
>NZ_VFTQ01000050.1:0-23950 GCF_006439475.1 Mesorhizobium sp. B2-8-9
GAGACGACATCAGCATCGTGGCCAACAATTCCGACAATTGGTATCGACAGGACGAGACTTCAGAAGCCGGCGAAGATACCGCCGCCGGCGCGGGCCTGGGCGCGCTCGTCGGCGGCGCGGGCGGGCTCCTTACCGGCCTCGGGATCATGGCCATACCTGGGGTCGGTCCCGTGGTGGCGGCCGGCTGGCTCGCTGCGACGGCGGTCGGCGCGGTGGGCGGCGCCGTGGTCGGCGGAGCCGCCGGCGGCATCGTCGGGGCGCTTACGGAATCCGGCGTTTCGGAACGCGATGCGCATGTTTATGCCGAGGGCGTGCGTCGCGGAGGCAGTCTGGTGACTGCCAGAGTGGACGATCGGCTGACCGGCGAGGCTGAACGTATCCTGCGCGGCGAGCGTTCGGTCAATCTTGATGAGCGGCGCAGCGTTTATGAGTCCGCCGGATGGACAGGATTCGACCCTGGCGCAGAACCTTTTGATGACATCGAAGCGGAACGCGATCGGGTTCGCCGAACGACACCGCTGTAATCGATGAGGCCCCGTGGAACTCTCCACGGGGCCTTTTCTTCCGGAGGCGGGATTCAGGGACCTAAGCATTTTGTGATTATCGGACCGGCTAGAGCAATATTCTGGCGACGCCAGCAGGAATCGAGGGGATGACCCGGATCGCGACCTTCAACGTCAACGGGGTCAATGGCCGCCTGCCGGTGCTTTTGAAATGGCTTCCCAAGAGGATAGGTAGTCCGCGACGCTGGCGAGCTTCGACACCGTTTCGCGGGCTGTTCGAAGCACAATCTGTGCAGCCTGCCCGAGTCGTCAAACCTGTCCGGCTTGCCTGGCACCGACGCGATGCGATCGAGGATTGAGTCTCGTGGCCTGTTGGCCGGCAGAAAGGGAGGACCCAGCGTAACGTTCGTCAACGCGCTTAAAGCCCGTCGCCGCTCGGCTTTCCGCCTTGTTCGCAATAGTTGCCATGCTATCCTGCCTTCGTGGTGCCTCCGGAACGGGACCAAGTACACGCAAGGCTGTCGATGGAACTCGATCCCCTGCTCCTTTCGCGGCTTCAGTTCGTATGGGTCATCGGCTGGCACATCTTGCTGCCGGCCTTTACTGTTGGTCTCGCGTCCTACATCGCTCTCCTGGAAGGGATGCATTTCTTCACCGGACAGGAGATCTATTTCCGCATTTCAGGCCTTTGGATAAAGATTTTTTCCGTCGCCTTCGGCATGGGCGTGGTCTCGGGCATCGTCATGCCATTCCAGTTCGGCACCAACTGGAGCCGTTATTCTGATGCCACGGCAAATGTCCTGTCGCCGCTTTTCGCCTACGAAGGGTTGACAGCCTTCTTCCTTGAGGCCGCGTTCCTCGGCGTGTTGCTGTTCGGCCGGAATCTGGTTCCGCGTTGGGCACATTTCGTGGCCGCGTTGATGGTAGCCTTCGGCACGTTGCTGTCGTCGTTTTGGATTCTTTCCGCCAACAGTTGGATGCAGACGCCGGCCGGTTACGACCTGGTCGATGGCCGCTTCTATCCGAAGGACTGGTTTGCCATCGTCTTCAATCCGTCCTTCCCCTACCGGCTCGGCCACACGGTCGTCGGTTTCTATGTCACCACCGCTTTCGTTGTCGTAGGTGTGTCGGCCTGGCTGATCCGACGCGGTCGCTCCGTGGTCGAGGGATCTCGCATGCTGTCGATGACGCTCGGGCTGTTGACGATCCTCGTGCCCCTGCAGATTCTGCTCGGCGACGAGCACGGGCTGAACACGCTTGAACACCAACCGACGAAGCTTGCGGCCATCGAGGCGCATTGGGAAACAGAACGACGCGTGCCTCTGGTGCTGTTCGCCCTCCCCGACGAGCAGAACGAAGCGAACCGTTATACGATCGAGGTGCCCCTGCTAGGCAGCCTTGTCCTGACCCACGATCCTAACGGCGAAATCCGAGGCCTGAAGGAATGGCCGCGCGACCAGAGGCCTCCGGTGGCCATTCCGTTCTTTGCCTTCCGCATAATGGTCGGGATCGGCCTTCTAATGCTTGCGATTGTGGCGGCTAGCTGGTGGCTGCGCTGGAAAGGCAGGCTCTACGACAGCGCCTGGTATCTTTACGCATGTCAATGGGTTGCTCCGCTCGGCTTCGTTGCGGTGCTGGCAGGCTGGACCACGACCGAGGTAGGACGCCAGCCTTGGACGGTTTATGGCCTTCTCAGGACTTCCGATTCCGTTTCCCCGTCTTTGGTGGGGAGCGACGTGCTGATCTCCCTCATCGGCTACATGATTGCCTACCTGGTGATCTTCCCGGCCGGTCTGCTGAGCATGGCGCGCTTCGTGCGCAAAGGCCTCGAAGAGGCTGGCATCGAGCCAGAAGAAATCGAAAGCGGCCGACCGAGCGGCCCCGTGCGCGCCCTGCCCGGCTCGGCGCAGCGACATGGAAAGACTGGCTGATCTATGGAGCCGCTGGTTCTCGACTTCGTGCCACTATGGACGCTGATCCTTGGGATCGGCGTATGCTTCTACGTAGTCCTCGACGGCTTCGACCTGGGTGTCGGCATTCTCTTCGGCTTCCAGCCGGACACCGCATCTCGCAACTTGGTCATGAACTCGATCGCGCCGATCTGGGACGGCAACGAAACCTGGCTGGTGCTGGGCGGGCTCGCGCTCCTAGCCGCCTTCCCGCTGGCCTTCGCCATCATCATCCCAGCCGTCTATTTCCCCATCCTGGTCATGCTCCTGGCGCTAATCTTCCGCGGCGTCGCCTTTGAGTTCCGCTACCGCGATGGCGAGCACAAGACTTTCTGGGACCATGGCTTCAGTTGGGGCTCTACCATCGCCACCTTCGCGCAGGGGATGGTTCTGGGCGCCTTCATCCAGGGTTTTCGGGTAGACGGGCGCCATTTTGCCGGGTCGTCCTGGGATTTCATCACGCCCTTCTCGGTCGTGACCGGCCTCGCACTGGTTTTCGGCTACGGACTGCTGGGCGCGGGATGGCTGGTGCTGAAAACGGAAGGCGACTTGCAGATGCGGGCGCGCCATCACGGCCGCTTGTGCTTCCTCGGCGTTTTCGCAGCCATTGTAGTCGTCAGCGTTTGGACCCCCCTGATGAATACCGGCATCGCCTCTCGCTGGTTTTCCTGGCCCAATATTCTGTTGCTCGCGCCCGTTCCAATTCTAACCGCCCTGCTCGGCTGGCTCGAATGGCGCTCGCTCAACAACAGCTCTGAAGTGGCTCCTTTCGCCGCCGCCATTGGCCTCTTCCTGATCTCCTATCTCGGCATCGCAATCAGCCTTTGGCCGATGATCGTGCCGCATGTCTACACGCTGTGGGATGCCGCATCGGCTCCGAGCACGCAGGCATTCCTCGCGGTGGGCACGCTATTTCTTTTCCCGGTGATCCTTATGTACACCGGGTGGTCATATTGGGTGTTCCGCGGCAAGGTGAAGGCGGACATCGGCTACCACTGACGGTCTGCCGCATAGGGTGGCGTGATCTATCATGTCTTTGTAGGTGCGTAGGTCGGTGCACGTGAGCCGGGCGACCCGCAAAGATTTTCCCATCTCTATGCCGACACCGGACTCAACTGCCGGCACCAATAGTGCTGGCGACTGCATGCCTGGCGATAGGGCCAGTGGTCACAATCTTGACCCCGGCAATGTCGCGAGAATACCGGTCCCGATAGCGCACCACATAACGTTCATATAGGGAGTGAGTCATGATAGACGTGGCGGTAGTAGGCGCGATGGTAATGCCCCATAGTAGTTGTCGTCACACCAGCACCGCCGATACCGAGCTGGACGCCTTGGGCGCTGGCCGGCCCGATCGCTAACGCCGAGGCGATGGCGATCATCGAAGCGAGCTTTTCTTTGCCGTCTTCTTTGAGTTTCGAGGAAGCCCCTTTCGGCAAGACAACGGTTCGGGCTGTTCGCATTCCGGGCGCCGGCGGAAACCACTGTTTGACAAAGGCAGGGCCGACCCGCCGGGCCCCTGATCCGGCAAATTGCTCCTCGGCATAAAACCCTGTCCCAAGCTATTTATTAGCGCATCTGCAACCGACCGCGCCACGGCGCGTTGCACGCGGCGAATACCTCGGATCATTGCCAGGCAGTGTGGAGGCTCGATGATGGCGGCCAATCGTCGTAATGGAGTGTCGGAGCCGAGGCTGGCGAGCCTGCTCGCCGCTTCCAGAGGCCATCCGCGCACGGTGCTGCCGACAGTGGCGAGCGTCCTCACCACTGTCGCCGCGCTTTATTTCGGGCGCGAGGTCTTTCTGCCGATCGCGGTCGCGCTGCTCTTGACCTTCGCCATCGCGCCGGTCGTGTCCTGGCTGAAGCGCGCGGGCGTCCCGCGCATCGCGGCCGTCATCACCTGTGTGGTGGGGGCCTTTGCCGCGCTGTCGCTGTTCTCCTTCATCGTCGCCACCCAGGTCAGCGATCTCGCGCAGAACATCCCAGTCTACCAGATCAACATCCTGACCAAGGTACGCGCTTTGAAGGAAAACGGCCTCGGCGGGGGCATCGTCTCGCGCCTCAGTGGCGTCATCGAACGCGTCGGCCAGGAGATCGATCGCCAGGAACCGCAGCTGCCTTCGGCCGCCCAAGCGCCGAAGCGCAATCCGATTCCGGTCGAGGTCGTCGCACATGAGAAGCCACTCGAAGTGCTGCAGAACCTGATTGGGCCGCTGATCGGCCCACTGGCTTCCGCCGGCCTGGTGATCATCGTCGTCATCTTCATGCTGATGGAGCGGGAGGATTTGCGCGACCGCTTCATCCGCCTCGTCGGCTATGGCGACCTCCACCGCACCACGCAGGCCCTGCAGGACGCCGGCAAGCGCGTCGGCCAGTATCTACTGATGCAGTTGGTGGTGAACACCGCCTACGCGGTGCCCATCACCATCGGGCTATGGGTGCTTGGCATTCCCAACGCGCTGCTCTGGGGCCTCCTGGCGCTCGCGCTGCGCTTCGTGCCCTATATTGGGCCGATCGTCGGCGCGCTGCTGCCGCTCTTCCTGGCGTTGGCGGTGGCGCCTGGCTGGTCGCTGCTTTTGTGGACCGTCGCGCTTTTCATCGTCGTGGAGCTCATCACCGGCAACGTCATCGAGCCCTGGCTCTATGGCTCGCACACCGGCCTGTCGCCTTTGGCAATCGTCGTGGCCGCGATCTTCTGGACCTGGCTGTGGGGGCCGATTGGTCTGGTGCTGTCGACGCCGCTCACTGTCTGCCTGGTGGTGCTCGGGCGGCATGTGCCGCAATTCGAGTTCCTCGACGTACTGTTCGGTAACGAACCGGTGCTGGAGCCGCATGCTCGACTCTACCAGCGGCTGCTGGCCGGCGATCCCGATGAGGCAACCGACCATGCCGAGGAGATGCTTGAGGAAAAATATCTGTTCCAGTTCTATGACCAGGTCGCCATCCCCGCGCTTCTGCTTGGCGAGCAGGACCGTGGGCGCGGCGTCATGGATGACGAGCAGCGCAGGCAGGTTGCCGACAGCGCCAAGACGCTGGTCGCCAATCTCGACGACAGCGCCCAGCAGGAGGCCGAGGAGGAAGAGGCAGAGCAGGTGGCTGAAGCGGACGAGAAGGCAACAGACAAGAAGGCGTGGGAGAAGGTGCTTGAAAAGAAGGCTGCCGACGGCAAGCCTTCCGAGGAAGGTGACGACGAGGAAGAAATCGACCTGCCGGACGGCTCCGGCATCGCGGTTCTCTGCACCGGGGGGCGCGGCGAGCTCGATGATGCGGCCGCCGCAATGCTGGCGCAGGTGCTGGAAGTACAAGGCGCCTCGGTGTCGAAGGCGAGCTTCGCAGACCTCGAACCTTCGGCTATCCGCCGCCTCGACCTGAAGGCCGCCAACGCCATCCTCATCGGCTTCCTCAACCGCCAGTCCACCCAGCACGCGCGCTTCATGGTGCGCCGGCTGAAGCGCCTTGAACCGAAGCTGCGCGTCGGCATCGTTTTCTGGTCGGAAGTCGGCAATGGCGATGGCAAGGCCGCGGCCGAGCTCGCCAGCACTCTCAGCGCCGACTTCGTGGCCTTCGACATGGTCGGCGCCGTGACCGGCGCCCTGTCCGACAAGCCGGCGGTCCCGCTCAAACCCACACACCGCCGCCGCCAGCCGGTGCACCGGAAGCAACTGCAGGCTGCCGCGGAGTGAGAGTGGGGCGTCTGGCGTCTGCCAGTCGGCATGATGGTGAGAAAAGAAAGCTCGCGGGACCCGACCCCAATGCCCCCAAGGCCGACAGGGCCGGCGAGATCTACAATCTCACGCCGGACCAATACCGCGAGCGGTTGATCTCCGCCGAGAATATTCCACAAAGGAAAACGCGAAGGTCGAAGCTGAACTGGCGATAGCGAGGGGGTTGCTGCGGGCGGAAGGGCTCTTTAGTTGTCGCCCTTCGCCACCGCGCTTTCGTCGAGTTCGGCTTCCAACCCATCACTCACCGGTTTTGACTCACTGGCAAGCGGCACACCGTCGAAGCCCTGCAGCCAGGCTTCTGCATATTCGGTCCAGTACTTCGGCACCGCGCGATCTTTGCTGTCCTTACGCGCCTGTTGGCCGTACATCCAAGCGTAGGTGACGCGCTCCTGGTCCTTCTTGGCGATCGGCATTGGTGCATTCTCCAACCAAAAATTGCACTCTCACGGAAACCCGAAACCCACGGGTCCGTTCTGGGGGGATGGCCGTCAGTTGAACACGATCCGGCCGAACGAGGACTTTTCCATGAAAATCCATATCATCTGCATGACTGCTTTGTTGCTTTCCCTTTCCGCCGCCTCCGCCTTTGCGGGCTTCAACATGGGAACTTCGGCTCTAGATGATCCGGCTAAAATGTCGCCGTTCTTCACCGACGCCGGCATGAAGACCATAAGGTCTGGCGATGAGTTCAAGAAAGCCTGGATGCAACCAATCTCTTGGATTGTTAAGACCAATATGGAATTGGTATTGCAACCGGTGTCAGGACAGATCAAATTGGTTGCGGAAAAATCTGCTTACGTCTGCGGAAGTGAACCAGGCGATCGGCTGCCCCTAAGCGCGATCTCGCAGTCTAACTCGGTTGGCTCTCGCACGGTCGTGCGGCCCATTCTCGCCGAGACGGACCAAGAGAGGCGCTTTTCCGCCTTATGGGGCGTGGCACCTTCTTCGCCGAGTGCGGCGCAATAGGCGCTTCGTATCTGAGGGAAACGTGGACTTCCCACTGAGGTTTGGTAGCGATCAGCCGCCGCTGTCCAATTCCGTTCCGGTTCGCAGGCAATCAAGATAGGCGCGATAGGCGAAGCTGCGGTCGCGCCCCGCCCATGTGCCGGCGGGCGACGTTTTCAAGTACCCATTTCCCAACAGTATACGTCGGCCGCAGTCCATCGCCGCCTCAACCAGCTGACGACGGAAGAGACGCATTGATGTTCTGACAAGCCGATTAGGTCATCAAAAGCACCAGGGCGGGATGCAGCTTCTTCAGGTTCGGCAATGATTTCGATTGCCAGGGGATGTCGGGCGTTCCGCGCACGATGAGACGAACATCGGGATGCTTGCGCACTTCGATGGTAAATTTCGCCAGCAGATTGATGCCGGAAGAGTTGAGAAAATGAAGGTCTTTCAAATTGAGGGTAATGGTTGAAGGATGTGAGGCAAGGACACTGTTCGCCAAAGCCATGACGGGCGCACCTGCCTCTGAGCTGGCAAGCCGCATTGCACCGTCGAAAAAAATATCGCTTCCTTCAATCCACACCCGGTATTCGTCCGTCTTGATTTCCATGGCTTGGCTTCGTTTTATCTAGTTGTGCGTTTGCGATATCGGAATAGAGGCATACGTCTCCAGGCAGATCCGATCGCTTTCATCGGCGGAGCTGAATACCCAGGCCAGGCGTGCGCCATAGTCGCTCATCAACGTCAGCAATCCCAGTCCGGAGCGCGCCACGTCAGGATTCGCGGCATTTGCCTCAATTCGCTTTATCAGCAGGTCTTTGGGGTCGCCAACCGTGATGTCTGCCAGGAGACTTTGGAACTCAGACGCGTTCTCACCCTCGACGTCGTTCGACACCTTGAGCTTGAAGCACTCCGAATCCATCGACGCCTCGATCACGATTTCACCCCGTGCTCGAAACTTGACCGCATTTTCGATGAGTTCGTTGACCAGATATCCGATGCTATGCCGCACTTCCATGTAGTCATCGCGGGACGACTGAAAGCGCAACGCGAAAAGATCGGCAATGAAGTCCGAGGTCGTGGCACAATGGCGCCAACTCAGGTCGAGAGGTCCGTCGAACAGCCGCAGGCGACTGACACTCTCCTTCATCCCGATTGCAATATCAGGGGTACCGAACAGCGCTGTCATCCTATGTGCCTTATGATCACGAGGGTGATGTCGTCGTGGATCTTCTGGATACCGATATGGGTCATCAGATCATCAATGATCCCGGTCTTGATCTCCTCGGCGCTCCTGCCGTGACGTTTTTGCACGCTCTCGCAGAGGCGCTCGAATCCGAACAGTCTCTTGTCTTCATCTTCCGCCTCGGTCACGCCGTCGGTGTGCAACACGATCACGTCACCGCTGCCGAACGCGATGTCGCGCGTGTCAATGAACTGCGAGATGTCATTCTCCAGACCAACTGGAAGACCCAGATCAAGCGTATCTATGCGTTCGACTTCCCCGCCCGCGCGCATGACGAGAACGTCCTCATGCTGGCCGGACAGCGTTACCCGTTCATCCTCAAAGTCGAGAAAGGCCAGCGAGAGATGCTTGCCGGTGTTCGTCCGCTCGATGTTCTTGTAGATTGCTCTGTTCAGCCGATCGAGAAACTGGTGCGGATTCCCCTCGTTGGTCTCCTGCAACGCGCGTGCAACCGATTGGACCATCAGCATCAGCACGCCGCTCTCGAGACCGTGACCTGTCACGTCGCCGATGCCGATCTTGATCCGTGATCCGTTCTGCAGAACGTCGTAGTAGTCGCCACCGACCTCGTCGGCCGGCCGCATATAGGCCGCGATCTCAAGCCCCGGAATCGCTTCAAGTTCGAACGGTTTCGGCAGAACCATCATTTGGATATGCCTGGCAACGGCGAGCTCGGCGCCGAGCCGGATGTTCTCATCCCGCAGCTTTTCGTTGAGCGCAGAAATCTCCTGATTTGCGTCACCGAGCTCCCTGGTTCGTTCGTCGACGAGCTGCTCGAGGTTTTCGGTGTGAAAGCTGATCTGCTCAGCCATCCGGTTGAAGGCGGTCCCCACCGCTCCGACCTCGTCGCGTGTTGGAATGCTCACGCGCACGGAATAGTCCTTGGACTGCAGCCGCTGGGCGGCGCTGGCAAGCGCCCTGAGGCCGGCGGTGATCCGCTTCGAAATTCCGAGCACGGCCGCAAAGACAATCAGAAGCGAAACGAAAATCGCGCCTACCTGAAAGAGCAGGATGCGATTGGTCGCGTGCGAAATACTCTGCTGCGCAGCGAACAGGGAGGCATAGATCTCGCGTTCGGGAACGACGATCCCGACTGACATCGTTTCGGCCTTGATCGGTCCCGAACTCCACAGATTGGTCGGCTTCAACCGCTTGAGGACGACTATGTAGGATACTCGTTCGCCCTTGTTGTCGAGCATGATATGCTGAATGACGCCGTCATTGTTCTGGTCGAGTGGCAGCGACGCGATAGCCGGCTGCGTACTTCCCCGCAGCGACCTCTCCAGGCCGGTGACGCCCTGCGTGCCGGCATCGCTTGACGAAGTCAGCCCGATGATCGCCTGGCCCGACGGATTTATCGCCACCACGTTGCCGGTCGACATGGTGAGGAAGCCGAACCCGGTTTGGGCGATCTTCACGCGCTCGACGACCTCCGCGAGTTGGTCGAGAGTGATGTCGGCACCCGCTACACCGGCGATACCGGTTCGATGGCGCGTCCATAGCGGGTGGAAAAAGCTGACGATCAGCTTTCCCGTGATTGCATCGGTGTAAGGCGCTGTCTGAGTGATGTCGTCGTCGACCGGACGCAAGGCCGGATCCTTGGCCCATTGCTGCCATGACCCATAGATCCCGGGAAAGAAGAACTCCCAGAACTCCGCCTTGTTGTGACCCGGATAGAGTCGGTCGAAGGTCTGCGCCTGGTCCGTATACGGCACCGTCCTGAAGATCGGCCGTTCCTTTGGACCAATATAGTACATCTGGAGTTTTGGCGATCCGCTGGCCATGAGGGCCGGCGCGACGAGATCGATCACGGTACTGTCTTCTATTTCCCGCTGAACGCTGGGCAGCGGAGTGTGGTCGGCGCCCAGGAGGTAGCCCCAGACGCTTATCACAGAAGGCGTACCCGGCAGGTTCTGCGCCCAATCGCCCTGCGCGTCATAGAAGACCTTCACCGACGCGGGTGCTTGATGCGAAAGGGTTGCTCCGACCTGTTGCTGCCTCGTCGGATCGTCGATCTGGGCCTGCAGCATGCCAGCCAGCGCCTTCACGTCGCCATGGACCCGATCGAGCAGCAGGTCGACACTTGTTGCTGTCGACTGTGCGTAGGAGCGAATGTATTCCTGGTTCGCGGTCGTCAGGCCCTCGCCGACTTCCGATGTGGCGTCACGCGACAGCTTTTGCACGTTCCAAAGCGCCAGACCGCCGCTCAGCAGGAGGTCGAAGAGAACGGCGCCGCCAACGACCAGTACGAATTTCGCTCGAAAGGAGCGCAGGCCGAAGTGCGGTGTGGGCTCGTTGTCGGCTTTCATTGCGGTCGTCTTCCCGAGGCGACCCAGATCGGCCAGCCCGCATAGCCCTTGGGGTGGAGCGCGGCGAAAATGTGGTCCTGGAAGCCCTGCCGGAACCGCGCGATGAACTCCGGTCCGTCGCCGCGTTTGGTCGCCATCTCGCCCGCATATACATCCGCCCAGGCTTCAACGACATCGGCGAAATCCTGCGGATCGCCGTCCAGGTTGGTGGCCATGAAGGATTCGACGCGGATATCCTCGAATCCGGCCTCCATGAGGTATCGTCTACTCTTCGGCCCAAGCTCGACGTCCATCTCGAAATGCGCGAACAGCTTCGCCACCTCGTTGTAGGTCCACCGGATGCTTTCGGCGCGCGGCTCGCCAAGGCAATGCGAATTCTTCTCGTTGGTGATGTAGACCCGCCCGCCTGGCTTGCATATGCGATAGAGTTCCTTGAGGATGAGTTCCGGTCGATTGAAAATTTGTAGGGAGTGCCTGCAGGTGACTAGGTCGAACTGCTCTTGGTCGAGCAGCATTTCCGACGCATCGCCATAGGTATATTCGATGCCCCGGATATCGAACTCGCGCATCACCCGTCGAGCATAGTCCAGGCTCGACATGGAGTGGTCGAGCGCGACGATGCGCGATGGCTGAAACTCTTTCTGCACGAGAACGGCGAAATCGCCGATCCCGCAACAGATGTCGGCCATGACGATTCCAGCCCTCATGCCGTGTCGCGGCAGGATGGCGCGCTCGTGGCGCCAGGTCATCTTTGTCTGCGTGCGCAGGATAGGAACGAACCCGCCTTCCTCGAGGAAGCCCTGGCCTGGATAGAATTTGCTGTCATACTCCTCCACCGTGATGTTTGGCTCGATTCCGCTCAAGCGACCGAATTTTCGTGAGGTCCATCCGACGACGCTCGACGTGATGACGACAAATTTGAGATCGGGTCGAGCGCGGCAGGCGTCGATAATGATCCTCGAAAAGGCATGGAAAGCGGCGTTGTTCATCTGCGTCAGGCGTCTGACATTCACATAGAGAACGCCGCGTACACGGCCGATCGCATCGCGTAGCAATGCCAGGCTGGGCCCAAGCTCATCGATTGCCTGCGGCCGAACCACCCCGGATATGGAGAACTCCTGGTTGTTCGCGTCATATTGCGCCTTGAAGCGCGGGAGAAGGTTGTAAGGGCTCAATGCTGCAGGCCCTCAAGTGGAAGCTCGACGACGAGCTTGATCGTATCGCTTTCGGCCTCCTCGACCCTGAGTGTCGCGTTGTAGTCGACAGCCAGTTCCAGGAGTACGACCTCCCTGCTAGGCGCCAGATCTCCAGACACGGAATTGAGATATCGCTCTCTGGCCTCAAATCCGGCGGCTTGCGACACCGCTGCTTGGTAGAATTGGCGCTCCTCCGGCATACAAGGAAATGTCAGCTCGATCCTGTCCGTCGTGCCGTGGCGAGAGACCCTGCATGCCAGTTCGCCATCGGCGTGGCGCGTACGAAAAGCGACCTCCAGCACCTCGTTGAACGCAGAGGAAAACAGATTCGAATGCCGGACCGAGTCTGATCTGTTTTGACTGATCATCCGCGCCATGTATGTCGAGACATAGTCGCAGTGTTTCCAAGCGGAGACAAAAGTTTTGATCTCCATGTCGATCTGGATCATCGGCTCAAAAATCGGCTCGCCAGCCGGTTCGTGACGAACAGATCCCATCAGCATCCTCCTGACTTCCGAAACGGAAATCTGACCGCCTCGTGACGAGTTTCCGCATTGCGCGGTATCCAGCTCGATCGTTTTCACCCTCCACGAAGAGTGCAGGGCTACAGCGCCCGATTTGATTCCTCCATCGCTCGCACCCCCTTCGACGGCGACCGCGTGATGAAATCGCTGGTTGCGCCGGCTCCGAGCGGCCGCCCCAGGAAATTACCTTGCAGGCAATCGCAATTTTCCTTGACCAGCCACTGTACCTGTGCCGAAGTCTCGACCCCTTCGGCGGTGACGCTTATCCCCAGGCCATGTGCCAGATTGATGATCGATTGCACGATCGTTTGGCTCTTGGGATCGGTTTCCAAGTCCGTGATGAAGTATCGATCTATCTTCAAGGTGTCGAATGGAAAATTCTTGAGATAGCTCAAGGATGAGTAGTACGTTCCAAAATCGTCTAGAGAAATTCTTATTCCCAGCACGTTTAAAGTATTTAATGTATCGATGTTGTCGATAGTCTTCTCGAGAAGGACCGTTTCTGTTATCTCAAGCTCAAGCCTTTCGGCTCGAATTCCAACTGCGTCGATGATTTGAGCGACCGTATCTGTCAACGAACCGCTCAGAAACTGGGCCGGAGACAGGTTGACTGCGACTGTCAATGAGGAAGGCCACGTCAATGCCTGACGACAGGCTTGCTCGAGCACCCATCGTCCAATCTCGTCCATCAGACCGTCGGCTTCGGCGATCGGAATGAACACACCGGGCGGGATGATGCCGATCTCGGGGTGTCGCCAACGCAGCAGCGCTTCGAAACCGATCACTGATGAAGGAGGCCGGATGAGCGGCTGATACTCGATATAGAGCTCGCCCCGCTCCAGCGCAGTTCGAAGGCTGCGCCTGAGATTCTCGCGTTGCTCGAGCAAGAGCAGCATCGTGCGATTGAACGTTCGGGCGCAGCCGCGTCCATCCGTCTTGGCTGCATAAAGAGCGATGTCGGCGGCTTTCATCAACTGCTCGCCGTCGGTCCCGTGCTCCGGCCCGAAAGCAATTCCGATACTTGAACCGACGAAGACGGGAATGCCGTTGATGACGAAGGGGTCTTTGAAGGCATTGACCAGGGATCCGGCGAGGCGCTCAGCTTCCACGGGCTGCTCCTTGCCCAATTGGATGACAGCGAACTCGTCACCGGCATACCGGTATGCAGATTCGCCATCCTGCAACGCATCGCGGATTCGACCTGCCGCGAGCTGCAGAAGCGTGTCGCCCGCTCCATGGCCGAGCGTGTCGTTGACCGACTTGAAATCGTCAAGGTCGATTTGGAGCAGGGCGGCTTTCGGCTTTGGGCCGCCGATTGCCGCCAGCGCTTCCTGGAGTCGCTCTCCGAACCGCCGTCGATTCTGCAGCCCGGTAAGCACGTCGTGGGTCGCCTGATGGAGCAGAATTACGTGCTCCTGCTCCTCCACCGCGTTGCGCCCTCCCTGCCCCTGTGATTCGATGATTCCGACACCATCTGCGGTGCCGAAGACGAAAATAGATCTAGGCGCTTCGCCCGATGTTCGCGGCAATTCGATGCTTGCCGCGGCCCCCCCCTGAAATACCCGGAGAAATTCGTCACGGCACCTACTATCGAGGAAGCTCGGGTAGATTTCCCAAATGGCGGCGCCAAGCGCCACCGCACCTCCGTACAGGCCTTTGAGCCTCGCTGCGTAGTGCGTTAGCCGAAAGTCGCGATCGTAGAGCGACAAAAGTTCAGTCGTATTTGCCAATAGGTCAGCGAGAAGCGCTTCGCCGGCACGTGAAACATCGATCGAGGAAGACTTCTCACTCTCTGTGCCGACGCCTGATGCCTCTGGGCGCAAAAGCCACCTCCATAGGCGGTGTAAATTAGCGTCCCCCAGATTAGAAATAGCATAAGTAACAAACTTGGCAAACTTTCAACTCGCCGGTTCAACAAGCAGAGCGCGCCACACCGCAGATGCATGCTCCACTGCTATTGTCGGCAGTTTATCCACATGCTTAACACCTATGTTTATTAAGAAATTGTAAATTAGCAAATGTTAAAAAGCGCCGCATTTTATTCGAACTGCAGCACTATCGGGGACGGCGTCGCTCTGCAGGGCTGTCCCAGTAACTCAAAACCGGCTTTCACGAATATTCGATCTTCAGCCATGTTTTCGATGGTCCGCTCCTGTAGGGGCTGTCGGAACGTTTGGAGACAATGCCACGAGGCCCTATCTTCTCAGTGACGCCAAAGACCGCCAGCGCACTGCGCTCAAAATGCTCGCTGTATTGGATCTTCCCCAGGCCAGGTTCAACCAGTTGCCGCAGGACGTGCTTGCGCAGCAACAAAGGTAAAGGGGTAAGATTGCGGCCGTCGAGATGAAGGAGATCGAACGCGACGAACACCAGTCCGCTCGGCTCGTTCCAGATCGCGGCTTCCAGCGCAGCGGACTCGGGCGTGCCCCGTCCACCTGACACAATGACCTCGCCGTCGAGAATTGCAGCCCGGCATGTGAGGTCGACCGCTAGCGCAATGGGCCAGTATTTTGTCGTCCAGTCACGGCCATTCTTGCTGTAGAGCCGCACGCCGCCCTTATCGATGATGATCTGCGTCCGGTAGCCGTCGAGCTTGACCTCGTGGACCCACCCGTCATCTTCGGGCGGCTGCTCGACAAGAGTTGGCATCTGCGGCGGAATGAACGCCAGCCGTTCGCCGTCCACCTTGTCACGCTTACCCAACACTCCACCATCTTTGACGGATAGCGGTGGCGCGAGCGGCACAGACGATCCGGCATCCCAACTCGGACACCGGCCGCCTGTGCCGAGCCCCCACTAAGCCATTCTGCGACGGATTGAACACCGGCCGGTCGCCCCCCGGCCATTGGTATGCTTACTCAATACGCTACAACGTTTGACGGACTGAGGTGGCGCGAGCGGCACAGGCGATCTGCTGTCCCCACTTGGACACCTGCCGCCCGTGCCGAGCCCCGACTAAGCCATCGAGCCCCCACGAAGCCATCTTGCGGCGGAATGAACATCAGCCGACCGCCGCCCCCGGCCTTCGCACGCTAAACTCGATTTACGCCACCACCTTTGACGGATAGCGGCGGCGCGATCGGCACAGGCGATGCGATATCCCCCCAACTTGGAAACCTGCCGCCTGTGCCGAGCCCCCGCTAAAGCCATCGCGAACAAATACGAGTAACGTCGCGTTGTCGTTAGCTGCGCATCCAAATTCTTATCCAGGCGTACATATCTCGATATCGGCGGCATCTTTCGCTCAGGGCTGCGCCATTTGGTTGCCGTCCCCACGCAGTCTCTTGCCCCGCAGGGAATTGCCGCTGGCATCCAGCAGAATTGCGCGAGGCATTCTGATGAATGTCGCCGATCTCAAACGGCGCTGCTTGTGCTCAGCTTCCAAGCGCCTTGAGCCATCCTTCAAAGGAGGAGGCCCTCTCATGCTCGCCAAGCGAAACAGAGGGGGCGGGGCGCGGCAACACTGTCGTCCTGCGCCCTTCGCGGGGGCTGTAACCGAACTCCTTGCTGAATGCTCGGCTGAAATTTGCTGCTGAACTGAAGCCAAAGGCTTCCGCAATTTGAACGATGCGCCGGCTGTCCGCCGGATCGCTGAGCGCAACATGGGCTGCCAAAAGTCGGCGACTTTGAATGTAATGGAGCACGCCACCGCTCGGTTCGAACAACTGATAGAGACGAGATCGAGAAACCCCAAGCGCCCGGCACATTGAATCCGGCGTCAAACGAGTCGCGTCGAGGTTGTTTTGGACGTATCGACGCGCCCGTTCCATTAGCGCGACACTCGTCAGTTGTTCGGCCGCGGCCGCATTTTCGGCCCGAGGCGCGAGGCACGCAATGATCATGCTGCGTGTTGCGTGTACGATGCGGGGCAGGTCGTCCGCAGTGAGACTGCGCAGTCTTGTCACGATGCTGTCGATGTAGTCGATCAGAAGGTTAGCAAAGTTGCCGGAAAGAATTGAATTGTTGTTCGCGTCAAGGGTTGCCGCCGCGTCGGCGAACAAATCACGCGGCAAATACAGAATGAGACCTTCCGAATCCGTTGTCCTGCCGCGAAACGGGTAGCCCAGCGATCTGATCTCAAGTTTGCCCGGTTGTCCCTCGGCGACGCGGCGATCGACCTCCGTCCATGACCGGCCAGTATGTGGCAAGACGACATACCAGTGATCGATCGAGCTGGAGCGAAGTTTGGCGGCGGAACGGACGTAACTATGCGCCGGCGTCCGCTGTTCAACGATCAGCATGCCACCCAGATTCCAGGCCGTGTGGGCGGCGGGGAAGCCATCGTCCAGCGATTTGTTATCCGGCAACCTGAGCTCGACAAGCGGTGCCACATGTGCTTGCCAAGCAGGAAATTGGTCCTTCGGTGCCAGGTCCAGCGTCGAAAAGGCCAGTGGCTCCAGCGCCGGCGCGACTGGCTGAGCCGCCACGCTGTCAGGTTGAGCGTCGCGAGGCCAACGACGTCGCTCACGCTCCGGCGCCTGCCCTGTGTGCGCCTCGTCCTGCTTGTTAGCGTCCATCGCGCGGGGTGCCATATCCGATTCCGGTATGCCCATGCCCCCCGCAATCATGTGGTGTATGCTGGGCATCTGGCAAGCCCGTCGGCCGGATCATCGATCACGCTGAGTTGCAGCAAGAAATGCATCCCGTGATAAGTTTCTGGATGCGAGGCTAACGACAGAATTCAGAGTGGTTCCTATAGATTCCGACGTCGTGAAAGTGACGTGAGGAGACCACGAATGAACGAAAAGGTTAAAGGAGAAGCTCGCCGCAAGATAATTCTTGATGGATACGTCAATAACGAACCCTTGAAAGACATTGCGGCAAAGCTCGGATGCTCACTGGCGAGTTTGAAAGTCAGCGCCAGCAAGCTTGGATGCACTCGAACTCCAAAAGAGGCGGCCGAATTTCGGCGCGGCTTTCGTATACCGGAAAGTAAACGGCACGACTATTACCAACTGATGACAGCCGGGCAATATAGGTCTCGCGAGTGCGCGCAGATTTTGGGATTACGGATGATCCAATCGCCGAGTATGGAATGACGTGACTAGAGAACTGTAGACAACATCGTGCAAGCCTCGGTGATACAAGCCCGCCGCCAAAGCGTGGGCGGCGGGCCCTTGAAAAGGTTCGCTCAAATGCTGCGTCAGCGTTTCAACCGTACCTGTCTTAGCCCTCTCGGTATGGCTGTTTGCGAACGCGTGTTCAATCAGGTCTGCGCGGATGAACGCCTCGATCCTTTGGACCCGAACGCAGAAATTTTGGCGGTATTGGTCGTGGCCATTTTTCGGAATGCTCATACGAACGAGCGCGAGTTGCTGGAGGCAGTCAAATCTCGCCGGCAAAAGGTCATGGTTACCGGCCGATAGTGTACTGTCCTGCGAGTCATGAAATGATCAAACTGACTCGGAACAAATCGCGGCGGGCTGCGCATACTTGGGCCTTAACGGGGTCTAAAAAGTTTTGGGCCAACGCCATTTTTCGATACAAACAATGGTCATGGTGGGCCGCAGGGCGTGGTTGTGGCCTTGATTTCATTGCGTTTTTCCTGGCTCAAAATCACGAAGCTTCCCGTATCATTCCGTATGCTTCCGCGAACAACCAGCCAGCTACTTACCGAAAGTCTCCATCGCCTCGGCTCAAGAGTTGGCCCATAGGTTCAAATCACGGAGTTGATTCGAGGCCGAGATTCCGCGGTTGAAAACTCCCCTCAGCACACGAACGCAGCGCTGTTGACGGTGTCCCTCGACCGTCTCGCCCCACCCAGCCAGTGCCGATCAAGGTTGCACCGTGTCGGATTCAGAATTTCCAATCTCCTTCGCAAACGCGAGCAATTCGGCTGGAGGTGCCAGGCAGAAAGTTCAAAGAGCCTCCAGTGTGGCGGGCGTTGCGCGCCAATTCCAGCAAGTGCACGCCATCCTCCCTGTATGATTCCTCGGCCTCGCTATGCCGCTCGATCTCATGGAGAGGCGCGTCTGCTTGAATTGCGCAGTATACTTCTGACAGAAGCAGACCTTCGGCAGGCGCCAACATCGCATGCGGTGATAGTAGCGTGGCCTATTTCTGCCGGAACGCGGTGTGCAGCGACGCCGTCAGTGGTCCCAGAACATAATCCAGCGCGGTGCGTTCCTCGGTCACGATCGTAACCTGCGCCGGCATGCCGGGATAAAGCTGGATCTGTGGTGTCGCGGCGAGTTCCCGCTGGTCCACCGCAATGTCGGCCACATAATACGGAAAGCCAGTCTTGGCGTCGGTCACACGGTCCGCCGATATGCGAGTAACGCGGCCGCGGATGACCGGTGTCGTGCGCTGCTTATAGGAGGTAAATCGGACCTCGGCCGTCATGTCCTGGCGCAGGCTGGATATGTCCTCGACCCGGACCTGGGCCTGCACGATCAGCGAATTCCTCGTCGGCACGATGTCGAGGATGGTCTGGCCGGGAGTGACGACCGCGCCGGTCGAAAAGACCGTCAGGCCCATCACCTGGCCATCATAGGGCGCGCGCACTTCGGCCCGGTCCACGGTGGCTTGCGCGGCAAACATCTTCGGCACAAGGTCGGAAAGGTTCGACTGCGTGTCGATCAACATGGCCGACAGTTTGGCGCGACGCTCATTGGTCAGCTGCGCGATCTGACTTTCGAGTTCCGCCTTGTTTTGGCGATTCCCGGCAATCTCGCCGAGCGACTGGTCTATGAGGCCCTGCAGATCGGAAGCAGAGCGGTCGAGTTCGAGGATGCGGGTGCGCGTCGTCAAACCGGCCTTCAGCAGCTTGTTTAAACCCGCTTTCTCGTCAACGGTCGACTTGAGCTGCGCGCGGTAAGATTCCACGCGCGCCTCCTTGCCCTCGATCTGCTCCTCGAGTTCGGCGATCCGCTTTTGCAGGATCTTCGTGGCGCCGGCCATCGAGGCGCGCTGGCTCTCGAGGTCGGTGATCTGGTTGGCCATTGCGTCCTGCAGATAGCCCTGATGCTCAGCGGCAATATCCTTGGGGAAGGCGACCGCCGCGCTGCCGTTGAGCTCGGCGCGAATGCGGGCATCCGTTGCGCGCAGCAGCGCATATTGCTGGGAGTAGAGGTTGAACTCCGAACGGGCCCGTGTGTCGTCGAGGACGATCAGAAGATCGCCTGCCTTGACGATGTCGCCGTCCTTCACGCGGATTTCCTTCACGGTGCCGCCGTCGAAATGCTGGACGCTCTTGCGATTGCCCTCGACCTTCACCATCGCGTCGGCAAGCACGGCGCCGTTGAGGGGCGCGATCGCCGCCCAACCTCCGAACACGCCGAAGAATGCAAGGATGATGAACAAGCCGACCCAGACCGGCCCCCGGATCGAATCCGCGTCGGCGCCCGCGTTGATGACGTCGGGCAGACTGCGGTAGGTGGCGGCGACATCGCTCATTGGGTTGCCACTGCCATCGGCGCGGCGCGCTGGTTGAGCAGCGCCACGATCTCGTTCCTCATGCCGAAGGCCTCGACACTGCCATCCCTGAGGAGCAGGATTTTGTCGACATTGGCCAAGGTCGAAGGCCTGTGCGACACGATGATCACGGTGCTGCCGCGACGCTTGAGCTCCAGCGCGCATTCGGCCAGCGCGCGGTCGCCGTCGGCGTCAAGGTTGGAGCTCGGCTCATCCAGTACGATGAGGTTTGGCGTGCCGAAGACGGCGCGCGCAAGCGCGATGCGCTGCCGGTAACCGCCCGACAGCACTGCGCCGCCTTCGCCGATCTGTGTCTCATAGCCTTGCGGCAGGCGGATGATCATTTCATGCACGCCAGCGAGCCGAGCGGCCTCGATCACCTCGCGGTCGACATCCGTTTTGAAGCGGCCGATATTGGCGGCCACGCTGTCGGAAAACAGCTCGATGTCCTGCGGGAGATACCCGATATGGTCGCCGAGCGCTTCCCTGCCCCATTGCGTCATGTCGGCGCCATCCAGCCTGACCGTGCCCCGGCTCGGCTGCATGATGCCGGCGAGATGACGGGCGAGCGTCGACTTGCCGGCACCGGACGGTCCGACAATGCCGAGAGCCTCGCCGGCCTCAAGCTTGAACGAGACATCGCGCAACAGCACCTTCTGCAGGTTCGGAATGGCGAAGGTAAGCTGTTCGACCGCGATCTTGCCGGTGGGCTTTGGAAGGTTGAACGAACGTTCCCCTTGCGCACCGCCGTCAAGCAGCTTCTCGACCCTTCCGAGCGCGGCACGCGCCAGGATCAGGCTGCGCCACAGTCCGACGATCTGCTCGACCGGCTGCAGCCCCCTGCCCAGAAGCAGGCTAGCCGCGAACATCGAGCCGCCGGTGATCTGCCGCTCGATGACCAGATAGGCGCCGAGGCCGAGGATCAGCGACTGCATGGTAAGGCGCAGGAAGCGGATGATCCCCGACATCAGCGCCGCCCGATCGCTGGCCCGTGCCTGCCGGCGGAGCGCCATGCTGCGGTCGCGCCCCCAGCGGCGGACGAGGCTGTCGATCATGCCCATGGCGCGGATGACTTCCGCGTTCCTCAAGCTCATTTCGGTGAAATTGTAGTTCGCGGTGGCGAGGTCGTTGGCCTGCTTCAGCGGTGACCTGACGATGTATTCGTTGAGCACCGCCATGGCGATGAGGATCAGCGACGAACCCAGCGCGAAGAAACCCAGCCAAGGGTGCAGAAGGAAGATAACCCCGATATAGATGGGCGACCACGGTAGATCGAAGAGGGCATGGATGCCGCTGCCGGTGATCACCTGCCGGAACGTGTCGAAATCGCGGATCGGCTGGCTTTGCGCAGCGCCCATTGACGGAGTCTCGACTGAGGCCGCCAGGATCCTGGCCGAAAGCAGCCGGTCGAGCCGGGCGCTGGCGCGCGTCAGGATCGCGGCGCGCACGAGGTCGAGGCCGGCAAGCGCCAGGAAAGCGGCCAGCAGCACGAGGGTGAGCATCACCAGCGTCGTCTCGCTGCCGCTGGTGACGACACGGTCGTAGATCTGCAGCATGTACAGCGGTGACGCTAGGTAAAGCAGGTTGATCGCCAGGCTGAACACCGCCGCGAACAGAAAATAGCGGCGACAAGCGAGAAGCGCTTCCCTGACAATCTTGGATTTTCTGTCGAGACTCAAAATACCCAGCGGAGAACCGCCCCCTGTCCAAACTGCGTGCCCAAACCGATCCTACTCCCGAGCCAAGCGATCCGCTCGTAAACCTTGCGTAAACCTTAATTGGTAAGCTTGAATTCTCGGCTGCCGGGGAACGAGGTGAGCCGCGCGTGGCCGCGGGCTCACCTTCTTTCCATCATACCGTGAACTCGCTCGTTCCACCGCCGACCCCGATTAGCGTGAATTCCGCCGGGTTGTAGGCCACGACGGTGTGCCCCTGACCGTCATCAGCGAGCTTAAAGCCGTTCGCATCGTAAGTGCCGAGCAGGTGCAGCGTGGCATTGTGCGTACCGTCCGAGACAGTCAATGTGCCGCCGCTGCCATCCTGGCTCGCCTGATACGCGACCGTCGTTCCGGTACCGAACAGGATGTCGTTCAGGTCCAGCTTGTCGTCGTTGGTGATGCCGCCGATCCGTCCGCTGTAGTCGAAGGAGTCGTCGAGCTCCAGCGTGCCGGCCGCATTCTGCGCGAAGGTGACATCGGTCGAGGAGGCTGCGCCGAATTCCAGCTTCGAGAGGTTGCCGATCGTGGCATCGCCCTCGCCGGTGACCGCGCCGTGGATGGCGATGTTGCCGCCATTGGCCCACAGCATGCCGGAATTCGCGACACCGCCGGCGACGACCAGGCCACCCGAACCGGTTGCCTCCAGAGTGCCGGAATTGGCAACCACGCTGCCGCCGGTGTCGATGATCAAGGCATTCGAGCCGGAGGCGATGATCGTCCCCCTGTTGTCGAGGCCGAGCATGCCGTCCCCCAGCTGGCCGGCGCCCGAGATGGTGTTGTCGACATTGGTCAGCGTGACGTCCGGACCGGTGCCGGAGACGATGTTGAAGGCACTGTCCGAGAGGACGACCTGCCCGCCGCCCTGCAGCGTCACGCCGTGCTGGATGACCTGCAGTAGGGTTTCGTCGCCGGTCGAGTTCAGCGCAATGATGCCGCTGTTGTTGACTGTGCCGCTCAGCGGCAGCAGGGCGCCGTCGCCAATCGTCATGGTGCCGGCATTGTTGACCACCGGCGACTGGTCGAAGACGAAATTGCCGACGCCGAGCGCGGAGGAATGCACGCCTTCCAATGTGATCGACTGGCCGTTGGCGAGCGTGATCACCGCATTTCCGCTGGCGTCGTCGGCGGTATGCGCCTGGACGTCGGCAAAGCTCTGGAAGCCGGAATAGCCGATGAGGTCGATCTGGTCGGCGGCTGCGTCGAAGCTGTACACGGTATCGTTGCCGATTGGCTGCGAGAAGACGAAGAGATCGTTGCCGCTCGAACCGGTCAGCACGTCATCGCCCGACCAGGCGAAGACCGGCGACCCCGGTGCATAGGCCTCGACGTTGTCGGCGATGAACGCGCTGCCCGTCGTGCCGTCGGCATTGGTCCAGGTCATCTGGACATCGAGCACCGCTGCGCCCACGAAATCGGCCGGCGTGGTGACCGTCAGCTCGTGCACGGCGGTGGACTGCACCGTCCATGACCCGTCGGCGTTCTGCGTGGCCCCGTCGATGGTCCAGCCGGACGGCAGATCCTTCACCGTGACGGTAACGGCCTGGCCGTCCGATGGGTCGGTAAGCGCGAGGTTGATCGGCTCACCGGCGCTGCCGGCGGGCTTAAGGCCGCCTTGCGTCTTGGCGGCATTGGTATGGCCCAAGCCATCCGAGAACGCCCCACTGTCGATCGTAAGAGTGTAAGACGATCCGTTGCTGCTACCTGCGCCTTTGTCCACTTGGAATGTGTAATGTGTGGAATCGATGAAACTGCCGGTGCCGTTGATTACTGTCACATTCGGCAAACCGGAAACGTGCATCACGTCCGATAGATTGACAAAATTTGCGGTGACGGGAGCACCGAACGTTATCGTCACCGTACTGGGTGTCGCATTGTTCCCCTGTTTTCCATCCACGACCGCGGTGATCAGTGTTTGGCTGACTTCGTCGGTTCCATTCACCGTCACCGTCACGGTCTGGGTATCGGAGGCCGCGTTGTTGTCGGTGCTTTGGACCGTGTAGGTCAGCGTTAGCGATTGGCCCGCGGCAAGATAGTCGAACGCCTGCGTTCCCGAGTTGAAAGTCCAGTTGAGGTTGTGGGTGTCTGTCGGATTGGCGGCCAGGCCCGATGTCGGTGCGACGGCCAACATGGCGAGAAGCTGGGCGTTGGTGAGACCAAGGCCGGCCGTCGTTCCCGACGCCACGACAGCCGTGACCGACGAACTCACCGTGTCCGATAGATCAGCATCGGTGACGGTCAGCGTGCCGTTTGTCGATAGACCCGCATTGGTCTCGGTCAGGGTCGCCGACGCCGTGTCAGGCGTTCCCGTCGCCACAAGATGAATATCGGGCGCGTCGTTGGTGCCATTCACCGTCACCGTCACGGTCTGGGTATCGGAGGCCGCGTTGTTGTCGGTGCTTTGGACCGTGTAGGTCAGCGT
>NZ_VFTQ01000051.1:0-23185 GCF_006439475.1 Mesorhizobium sp. B2-8-9
TCCAGCAAGGCTCCCTTCCTTTCCCTCCGGAGGGGGAAAGGTGGCGCTGCGAAGCAGCGACGGATTGGGGGAACCACCTGGCAGTCAAGCCTCGGGTCGATCAGTCACGCAGTCACAGAAGATGTGCATAGCGTAGCCCATTTTGTGGCGAGGAACCCAGGCTTGCGAAGGCCGCGCGCTTGGCGATTGGGGAAGCGCCGCCGGCGATTACGCACGACGTCAGAGTGCCCCTAATCGCCTTTCCCGCCGCTGCCCCACAGCGCGCGCTGCAGCAGGCCTGGCGCGCGCTTCTTCGGCGCGAGCTCGACATCGCTCACCAGCCGCGCCCCGCCCTCACGCCTCTCCAGCGTGATCTTTCGCGTGTGGAAGGCTTCCAGTTCGGCGCGGTGGGCGACGCTGATGATGGTGACCTGGGGCAGCACCTTGATCACCGTCCGCATCATCTTGTCCTGGCTCTTCTCGTCCAGCGCCGAGGTCGCCTCGTCGAGCACCACGATGTCCGGCGCGTGCAGCAGCAGGCGGGCAAAGGCGAGACGCTGCTTCTCGCCGCCGGACAGCGTCTGGTCCCAGGGCGCCTCTTCCTCCAGCCGGCTCTTCAGATAGCCGAGGCCGACCTTGTCGAGGGCCGCATTGATCTCTTTCGTCTTCCAGTTCTCGGCGGGGGCGGGATAGGCGGTGGCGCGGCGCAGCGTGCCGGACGGGATGTAGGGGCGCTGCGGCAGCATGAAGAGGCGCTTGCCCGGGTGGAAATCGACGCTACCGCTGCCCCAGGGCCAGAGGCCTGCGATGGCGCGCACCAGCGTCGACTTGCCCGAACCGGATTCGCCCGAGACCAGCACGCGCTCGCCAGGCGCGATCTCCACCTCGGTTTCCTTGACCACGGCGGTGCCGTCGTCGAGCGTCACGGAAACATTGTTGAGGCTGAGCATCGCGCCGTCTGCGGTCTCGCCGCGCTGGATGCGGCCCAGCTTGTCGTTCTCCTCGGCGCGCTCCAGCCCATCCAGCGACATCATCAGCGAGGCGATGCGGTGGGCCGAGGCGTTCCAGTCGGCCAGGCGCGGATAATTGTCGACCAGCCAGCCGAAGGCGCCCTGCACGATGGCGAAGGCGGAGGCCGCCTGCATCACCTGGCCCAGCGTCATCGAGCCGTCGAGGAATTTCGGCGCGCACAGAAGCACCGGCACCACCGGCGCGAACAGGCTGGAGCCTTGCGAGACCAGTGCCGTGCGCATGTGCTGGCCGGTCAGCCGCGCCCAGCGGCCGAGCACGCCGGCGAAGGTGCGGTCGATTCCGGCGTTCTCCTCCTCCTCGCCGCCGAGCAGCGCGATGCTCTCGCCATTCTCGCGCACGCGCGTCAGCACATAGCGGAACTCGGCCTCGGCCTGGTTCTTGTCCTCGGAAAGCTGGACGAAGCGGCGGCCGATGGCGAACATCGAGGTCGAGGTGATCGCCGCGTAGATGACCGCGGTGACGACGAGGAAGCCGGGCACGGTGATGGTGGAACCGCCCAGCGAAAAGCTCAGCGCGCCGCCGATCGTCCACAGCACCACGATGAAGGTCGAGGCCGACAGGAAGGCGTTGAGGACGCCGGCGATGAAGTCGACCGGCGATTCGGTGGCGATGCGCAGATCCTCGGTCAGGCGGGCCTCCGGGTTGGCATGGTCGCCCTTGACAAGGTTGAGCTGGTAGTAGCGGCCGCTGGCCAGCCAGCGCTGGATGACGGCCGTGGTCAGCCAGGAGCGCCAGCGGCGCTGCATGGTCATGCGCAGGTACACTTGCGCGACCACCAGGCTGATGCTGCCGGCGACCAGCGGCAGGAAGACGGCGCTCAACCAGTAGACGGTGTGCGCGTCGCGCAGCTCGATGGCGTCGAAGATCGCGCGGTTCCAGCGGTTGATGCCGTATTGGAAGCCGACATTGACGCAGATCAGCGTGAGCAGTCCGATCGTCAGCGGCCAGGCAAGCCTGTCGCCGCGCAAACCCCAATAGCCGCGCCCGCTGATCCAGAAGCGCCGCAGCAGGTATCTCTTGCGCGCCCGCACGGCCTCCTCGGGGGAAAGCTCGGGATCCGGCTCGATCGCCTCGGGCGGCGGCGACCCGGCATGGCCGATGGCTTCCGGCGCGGCGTCGGCGGATGCCTTTTCTTCGGCCTCGCCGGCCTGCGGCTTGCGTTGCTGTGCCTTGTCGTCTTTCAGCCGGTCTTCGTGCCGTGTGTCTTCCCGCGCCCGCTCGGCGCGCGGCTTCGGGGCGCCGCGCGGTTCCGACTGGCGCGGCTTGTCCTGGCGCGGCGGCGCCGAACGCGGCTTGCTTGCACCGCGCTGCGTGGCGCTGTCGGCCGGTTTCGGTTTGTGCTTGGCCGGGGACATCGCGCCACAACGGCCCAAAAATCAAAAGGTTTCACGCGGGCCGCGGCTACCCTGTCCTTCCGATGCCGGTTGCCCGCCAAGTCAATGAATGCCCTTGGCGGTGGCCAATCAGGCGGCGCTGCCGCTCTTGGGCGTGCGCCGCGGCTTGAAAAGGGCCTCGGTGGCGGAACTACCGGTCGCGTCGAAGGCGAGCGCATCGCCCAGGGGGAGCGCGGCCGAGAAAAGATAGCCTTGCCCAATCAGGCAGCCCAGCGAGCGCAGGATCATACGGTCGGCGTCGGTCTCGACCCCCTCGGCCATCACCTCGATGCCCAGCGTCCGGCCGAGGCCGATCACCGCCTCGACCACGGCCTGGTCCTCGAGGGATTTCGCCAGGTCGCGCACGAAATCCTTGTCGATCTTGATCTTGCGGATGCGGCTGTCCTTGAGTGAAACCAGGGTCGAGAAGCCGGTGCCGAAATCGTCGAGCACGATCGATATGCCCGCATCCGCCAGGCGCCCGACCTTTTCGTCGACCCGGTCGCGGTCGACCGGCGCCTCCTCGGTGATCTCGATCTCGAGCATCGCGGCAGGCACGTCCTTGGCCTTCAGGCCGTCGAGGATCATGTCGTCGACATTGCCGGCCTCGAGCTCGCGCGGCGAGAGGTTCATCGCGACGCGAACATCGCGGCGCCCATGCTTCACGAGCTCTGCGATGATGGCGCAGCAATTGAAGAACACCGTCTCGGTCAGAAGCGAAAGCAGCCCGGTTTCGCGCGCGGCAGTGACGATCTCGGGTGGCGAGATGGCGCCATGGACATCGTGGTGCCAGCGCAGCAGCGCCTCGAAACCGACTACCGCGTTGGTATCGAGCCGCACCAAAGGCTGGAACCAGGAGCAGAGCGTGCCGGTTTCGATGGCGCCGCGCAGGTCGCGCTCGATGCAATTCTTGCGTTCCAGCGCGGCGTCCAGCCTGGCGTCGAAGAGACAATATTCGTTCCTACCGCCGCGCTTGGCGGCATAGAGCGCGAAATCCGCCTTGAGCAGCATCTCGGTCAGTCGCGGCTTTTCCGATTGGTAGATGCCGATCGAGGCGCCGACGCGCACGGAATTCAACTCCGGGTCCGGATTGGCGATGGCTGTGATGATGGCGGATGCAAGCTCGCCGGCCGCTTGCTGCGACCTGCCGGCAGAGAAAAGCAGCACGAACTCGTCGCCGCCGATGCGCGCGATCGTGGCACCTTGCGGAGCGTGGTTCTCGATCCGGCGCGCCACCCTGACCAAAAGGTCGTCGCCGATGTTGTGGCCATAGGTGTCGTTGACGGATTTGAAGCCGTCGAGGTCGATCAGCATGGCCACGAACGGGCCGTCGGAGAGCCCGAGCTTGGCAATCGCCTGCTCCAGCCCATAGCGGTTGAGCAGATTCGTCAGCGGGTCGCGCCTGGAGTTACGCTCCATCTCAGCGGCGAATTCGCGCGCCTCGTATTTGAGCCGGCTCGTCTCGCGGAAGCGGAATTGCCCGAGCAGCGCGCTCCTGATCATGCCGCCAAGGAAAAGCAGCACGGTGAAGGCGAGCACGTAATTTTCAACGCCGCCCTTTGCAAGCACGCAGCCGGCGGCGGTGAGGAGCGGCAGGATAATGAAATTGATCGAAGCTGGCGCGTAGGAGGTGCCGTAGGTGACCGAACCGGCCGAAGTGCCGGCGAGCACGATCAGATAGAGCGGCGCCTGGCTGGTCGCGTATCCGTCGCTCAGCAGCGCCAGAAAAGACCAGGCGACGCCCGAGGCAAGCGCCATCAGGCCATAAAGCGAAAGCCGGGCGCCCACCGCCCTCGGGTTGTCGCCGGCGGCTTCCGATTGGGTGACGGCAAGCGCTACGCGCGCGCCATTGATCAAGGCGATCGCCACGAACCACAGCACCGCGGCAAGGCCGCCCCCCGACAAGAGCTGCACCGCCAGGATCAAGGCCGAGAGCACCGTGCCGATCGGCATCGAGATGAAGACGCCCTTGCTCAGATCCGCAAGCTGGTCGCGCAGGATGCCGGCTTCCACGGCTTCGCTCCTTCCCTCGGATGAGGGACCCGACACCAGCCGCTCGTCATGCCTTTTCATGTCTCTAATGGGTAGGCGAGCGGAATGAAAATCGTGTTAAGGATTTCAGCGGTTTACGTGGCATTTCTTGATTGAGTCTGGCCGATGCCGGGAGCTAAAAGAAAGCCGCGCGACGGCTCCCTATCAAGACGGGACCATCGGGCAACGGTTCTGAACTTTTGCGGAGCGTTGCGGGTGGACAGAACGAGCGTCGCCTTCGTCCGATCAGCCGCGACCTGCCGCAGGTGAAGGCGGGGAGATAGCGGCATTGATTTCGCGGAGGCCGATGGCCTATCCGAATTGATCGGCATGGCACGGCGCGAGAAAAAACCTATCGTGTTTGTGTGACCTGAAAAAACCCCATCGGAGCCCCAACCCATGACCCTGACCAATCGAGACATCGTCGAGCTCACCGAATGGCGGCGCAAGCTGCACCGGCAGCCGGAAATCTCGAATGAGGAGGAAAGGACCGCGAAGGAGGTGGTGAATTTCCTCGCCGATACCGGGCCAGACAAGGTGCTGACCGGGCTCGGCGGCCACGGCGTCGCGGCGGTCTATGACAGCGGGCAGGCCGGCCCGACGGTGCTGTTCCGCTCGGAGCTCGATGCGCTGCCGATCGCGGAGCTTTCGGGCGTCGCCCATGCCTCCGAGGTGCCGGGCAAGTCGCATATGTGCGGCCATGACGGGCACACCGCGATCCTGGCGGCGCTCGGTCGCCAATTCGGACGCGAAAGACCGGCGCGCGGCCGCGTCGTCTTGATGTTCCAGCCGGCCGAGGAAACCGGCAACGGCGCGGCCGGGGTCGTCGCCGATCCGCGCTTTGGCGAGATCCAGCCGGATTTTGCGTTTTCGCTGCACAACCTGCCGGGCGTGCCGTTCGGCGAGGTGCGGCTGAAGGCCGGCACCGTCAACTGCGCCTCGCGCGGCATGCGCATCATGCTCGAGGGCAAGACAGCGCATTCCTCGATGCCGGAGACAGGTGTATCGCCGATGCCGGCCGTGAGCGAGCTGATGCCGGCGCTGCCGGCGCTCGGGCGCGGGACCTTCACTGACGAGGATTTCGGCATGGTGACCGTCACCCATTGCGCGATGGGCGAAGCCGTGTTCGGCATCGCGCCCGGCTATGCCGAAGTGTGGGCGACGCTGCGCACCCGCCGTGACGAGCGCATGGCCGAGCAGGTCGCCGCGGCGGAGGCGCTCGCGGCAAAAATCGCCGCCAGGCACGGCCTTGCCGTTCGCTTCGACTATCACGAGATCTTTCTCGCCAGCGTCAATGCGCCGGACGCAGTGGAGCATCTCAACCGCGCCCTCGACGCGGAAGGCATCGCGCGCAGCGAAGAGGCGCTGCCGATGCGCGCCTCGGAGGATTTCGGTATTTTCGGCCACAATGCGAGGTCGGCGATGTTCTTCCTCGGCGCCGGCGAAAGGCACCCTTCCCTGCACAACCCCGACTATGATTTCCCGGATGATCTTATCCCGATCGGCTCGCGGATCTTCATGCGCGCGGCGCGCAATCTTTTGGGCTGAGCGGACGGCGATGATGAGCTGTCCGAACGACGCCGATCGCCATGCCGCTTAGTGTCGGGCCCGATTTCTTCGCCCGCGACGCGGTCATCGTCGCGCGCGCCCTGATCGGCGCCAGGCTTGGGCTCGCCGGCGTCGGCGGGATCATCGTCGAGACCGAGGCTTACCGGCCCGACGACGCCGCATCGCACAGCTTTCGCGGCCGCACGCCGCGCAACGCGCCGATGTATGGCGTGCCCGGCGACGCCTATGTCTATCGTTCCTATGGGCTCCATTGGTGCTTGAACGCGGTGTGCCTGCCGGGCAGCGCCGTGCTGATCCGCGCCATCCAGCCGCAATCCGGCATCGCCGCGATGCGCGAGCGGCGCGGAACGGATGACGACCGGCTGCTCTGCTCCGGTCCCGGCAAGCTCTGCCAGGCGCTGGACATCGACGGTTCGCATAACGGGCTCTCGCTTACCGCGCCGCCGTTCGAGTTCGCCCGTTCCGAGGCCGACCCGGCCGCAATCCTCGCCGGTCGCCGGATCGGCCTCACCAAGGGCGTGGAAGCCGAGTGGCGCTTTGGCCTCGGCGGATCGGCCTATCTCAGCCGCAGGTTCTGAGCCGCGACCTATCCATTCCCTGTCCCCGTCACGGATCATTCGCGGCCAGCGCGCGTTTGAACAGATGACGGAGGATCGGACAATGGCGACCGACAAATACGAACGCATAAAGCGCCGCGCCTATGAGATCTGGCAACGCAGCGGCGAAGCGAATGGCCAGGATGAGGAGCACTGGCATCAGGCCTGCGAGGAAATCGAGCGCGAGGACAACGGCTTGGGCGAACAGCCGGGTGCTGCGATGCCCGGCGCGGTCACGATACCGGCCGGCAATCCGGACCGGTCGGCGGCCGAGGCGCTGGCGCGCAAGGCCATGGCAAATCGTCCGGACAAGCCGGCCGCCGACGATCCGGCGCCGAACAAGCGCAGCCGGCGCAAAGGCTGACCCGGCCATGGTCAAAAACGTCGAACAGGCATTGGACGACGCGTTGCTGGCCATGCGCATGCTGCGCAAGTCGATCGTCGATCACGGCCATCTGGAAGCGATGGCCGATCTGGATGCCGTGATGGAAACCGCGATCGCCGCGGCGGAGCAAAAACGCATCGACATCGAGCGGAAAAAGTCGACGTGAGCAGCGATGCGGCCGCGATTCTCGGCGGCCGATCGTCCTGTCTCCGCGCGGGCTCAAACTTCCCTGCTGTCGAAGAGGAACATCTGGATGCCCGATTCATCGGGCGCGTAAAGCCGGCGGTCCGCGCCGGCCGCCTTTCCCTCCGGGCTTGCGAAAGCCCTCTTCATCGCTTCGAGATCGTCAAAATAAAGCGTCCCGATCAGGTAGACATCGGACGGTCCGGCCACCACCGTGATCGGCCCCTGGCTGACCTCGTATTTCCTCAGACCCGGGATCTTCTTGGCCAGCGGTATGTGCGTCTCGAAATAATGCTTGTCGAACGCCTCCGCGTCAGCCGGCTGCTTGTAGATGACGACCATTCCAGCCATTGCGGTTTTCCTTTTTTGTTGGGACGGAACCAAGGACGAAATGGTGGGCGGAAACGGAACGGGACGTTGAAAAAATCTCGGGAGCGCCGAAGGACGACGATGGCGGCTATCCCGCCCTGCCCGTTGCTTTTCGCCGCTATCTCGCTTGTGCGAAGGAGCGTTCTGTGTTCTCTCCGCCTTGAATTAGCAGGGACTCAAACGATGAGAATTGCGGTGCTCGTTGCGCTCTGCGCGGCAGCGGCGGGATGCGTGTCCTCTGCCGCCGATAATGGCGCTTCGCTGTCGCAGCAGGATCCGAAATGGTCCTCGCCGGAATGCCAGCAGGCCCGCGCCGCGGCATCGGACTACGCCCAGCGCGAGAAGGACCATCCCGGCTGGGGGTTCGGCGTGCTTCTTGGCCCTTACAGCATGGGGATGGTGGCGGCGGTCAAGGAGCATGAGCACCAGCAGCGACGGCTTCTTGCCCGCCAGATGCACCTGCAATGCTCGAGCAAGCCGCTGCCGAAGGAACTCGATTTCGATCCGGCAAGCTACGCGCCGAAGAAAACGCATTATCCGTAGAGGAAGAACCGCTGGGTTCCGGTTATTCTGGTCGCTCCGCCGCGGCCTTGCCGTCGAATGCATAAGTGAGGATCGCCACACCCGTCGCGGTCGCGATCTGGCCGGACAGCTTCAGCATCGAGGGCGCCTGCCCCGGCTCGAAAAGGCGCGAACCTGTGCCCAGCACCAGAGGGTGGACCATCAGCACCAGCTCATCGACAAGCCTGTGCCGCATCAGCGCGCGCAGCAGCTTGCCGCTGCCGAACACAATCAGCGCCTCGTCGTGACCTTGCTTCAGCGCGCGCACCGTCTCCCCGGCATCGCCGGCAAGCAGCGTCGAATTCCCCCAGCGCGGCCGATAGCCGGCGTCATGCGAGGCGACGAACTTCCGTGCGCCGGTCAGCGCCCTGGTCATCGGACTGGCCGGCTGACGAACAGCCCAGGCTTCGTGAAGATCCTCATAAGTCGTGCGGCCGGCGAGCAACGACCAGCCGCCGGCCATGGCGCGTCCGATGACCTCCTGCATCTTCGGGTCGCTGCCTGGATTGCCCCAACCGCCGTGCGCAAAACCATTGCGTGTGTCTTCGTCGGCGCGCCCCGGCGCCTGGAAGACACCGTCCAGCGTCACATGCTCGATGGCGACGATGCTTGGCATTTCAGCCTTCGCTCCAGGCTTTCAGCAGCGGGCCGTCGCCGCCGAAGAGCGGATCCTTGTCGGGCCGGCCGACCTTCGGGATCGTGCGCAGCGCCTCGGCGTGCTGCTCCGGGCTCCGGCACAAATCATAGGTGCCGAAGGGCGGATAGGCGCCGACGACGAGAAGATCGGCCGAGCCGGACAGGCGCTGATGGCCGGTGCCGGCCGGCAGGACCGCCACGTCGCCCGCCTTCACCTCCAGCACCTTGCCTTTATCGCCGCCGAAGCGGACGTCGGCGGTGCCGCGCGCGATGCCCAGCACCTCGTGAATGCGCGAGTGATAGTGGACGAAGTCGTAGATGCCGTTGCGCCAGCTGTCGCCCCAGCCATTGGCGCCGAAAATATCCTCGAAAACGGCAGCCGGATCGCCTTCGTCCGGCAGCTGCACGGCGCCGGGATAGACGAGCATGGGCCAGCGCGGATGATTGGGCACCAGCCCATCATCGGCGAAGCGGAAGGCGAGCGGTTCCTGTTTGTCGACAGATTGTGCCATCCTTGCGGTTTCCTGCATGGTCTTAATGGGACCTAACGGTTTCCCGCGGGTTTTGCTCCGGCCGGTCTGAGGAGGTCACAATGGCGGCATTTCGTCTTTCGGCAATCGGCCTTTTTGCATCGGCGCTTGCCTTTACCGCCGGCGCCGCCGGCAACGCCGAGACGAATGGCGGTGATCGTCGCAGCGCTTCGGCATCGAAACTGATCTAGGCCTGCCGCAGGCACATTCAGCCCGTAGCAAACCGCCACGTGGGACGCCGCCCATTGATAGATTGCGTTCGGCTTCTAACTGAATTATAGATGTCGTACATAATCTAAAATATGGAGGTCGACGATGCGCGTGAGCCGCATTCAGGCTGAGCGGAACCGGCAAACCGTGATCGATGTCGCAAGCCGGCTTTTTCGAGAGCACGGCTTTGACGGTATCGGCCTTAAGGACCTGATGAAGGGCGCCGGGCTGACCCAAGGCGCTTTCTATAAGCAGTTCGCGTCAAAGGAGGACCTTGCCGCGCAAGCTTCCAGGCGCGCGATGGAGAGCGCTGCCGACAGATGGACGGCGGCGACCGCAGCGAATCCCGGCGATCCGCTTGGGGCGGTGATCGAGTTCTATCTCAGCATGGGCCATCGCGAGGAAAGGATGGACGGCTGCCCGGTCGCGGCGCTCGGGTCGGATGCGGCCAGACAGGGGACCGAGGTGAAAGCGTCGTTCGAAGTCGGCATCAAAGCATATCTTGAAGTGCTCGGCAGGATGATTGCCAGGACTGAGAAGGAGGAAACCGGTGAAAAAGCCATGGCCGTCCTCTCGACGATGGTCGGTGCGGTGGTTCTCTCGCGCATCGTCAATGATCCCGACCTCGCCCAGGCCTTTCTGGATGCAGCGGCCGAACAGGTTCGCGACACCGTCACCGTTTGACCGGCGCGGGCTGGCTACTCAGATCGATAGGAGAATAGATGCGACGGATTGTTGTCACGGGCATGGGCGCGGTCACGCCCCTTGCCGCAAATATCGAGGCGTCGTGGTCACGTCTCCTGGCCGGCCGCTCGGGCATTCGAAGGCTTCCTGAGGACATCATGGAAACCCTGCCGACAAAGATCGGCGGAACGGTTCTTTCCCTGGAGGAGGATCCCGAAGCCGGTCTCGATGCGAATGCCTTCCTGGCGCCGAAGGATCAGCGCAAGATCGATCGCTTCATCCTATTCGCGCTGGCGGCGGCGGAAGAGGCGCTTGCCCAGGCGGGATGGAAGCCGGAGTCGGAAAAGGATCGGCTTCGCACCGCGACGATCATTGCTTCAGGTATCGGAGGGTTCCCCGCCATAACCGAGGCGGTGCGGACCGTCGACCAGCGCGGCGTTCGGCGTCTTTCGCCGTTCACGGTGCCGTCTTTCCTGGTGAACCTCGCCGCCGGCCACATCACGATCCGTTACGGCTTCAAGGGCCACATCGGCGCGCCGGTAACGGCGTGCGCCGCCGGCATCCAGGCGATCGGCGATGCGGCGCGCATCATCCGCGCCGATGAAGCCGACATCGCCGTATGCGGCGGCACGGAAGCCTGCATGAACGTCGTCAGTCTGGGGGGCTTCGCGGCGGCACGCTCGCTTTCAACCTCCTTCAATCACCGTCCCGACCAGGCCTCGCGTCCGTTCGACATGACGCGGGATGGTTTCGTCATGGGCGAAGGCGCCGGCATCCTGGTCATCGAGGAATTGGGCCATGCGCTGGCGCGCGGCGCGAAGCCGCTCGCCGAGGTCGTCGGCTACGGCACGACGGCGGATGCCCATCACGTCACGTCCGGTCCCGAGGATGGGGATGGCGCGCGCCGCGCCATGGAGATCGCGATTGTCCAGGCCGGCATCTCACCGCGCGAGATCCGCCATCTCAACGCGCACGCGACCTCCACGCCGGTGGGCGATCTGGGAGAAATCGAAGCGATCAAAACCGTCTTCGGCACGGATTTTTCCATAGCCGTCAGCGGAACGAAGTCGGCGACCGGACATCTGCTCGGAGCCGCCGGCGGAATTGGCGCGATCTTCACCATCCTGGCGCTGAGGGACCAAATGGCGCCGCCGACCCTCAATTTGAGCGCCCCCGATCCGGCCGGCGACGGAATAGACTTCGTCGCAAACCGGGCCCGGCCGATGGAGATGGACTACGCGATCGCCAACGGCTTCGGCTTCGGCGGCGTCAATGCCAGCGTGCTGTTCCGGCGCTGGGACGGGCACGGCGTAAACGGTCGAGCCGCTCGTGATTGACGCTCTTTGCTCCAGCCTTTCCTGCTTTTCCAGTCCAACCCAAAGAAAGTGATCTCCATGAACAGGACCAATCCTGGCGTCGCCATTGTCACAGGGGCATCCAGCGGAATCGGGCACGCAACGGCCAAGGCGCTGCAGAGCGCCGGCTTTCGCGTGTTCGGAACCAGCCGTCGCGCGGCCTCCAAGAAAACCGACGGCATTACCATGCTGACCTGCGACGTGACCGATGACGCCTCCGTGGCGAAGCTGATCGATGAGGTGCTGGCCGATGCTGGGCGCATCGACGTGCTGGTCAACAATGCCGGCATCGGCCTGCTCGGCGGCGCGGAGGAATCCTCGACTGCACAGGCCCAGGCTCTGTTCGACGTGAACGTCTTCGGTGTCATCCGTATGATCAACGCGGTGCTGCCGATCATGCGACGTCAAGGAAAGGGCAGGATCGTCAACTTGAGCTCAGTGCAGGGGTTCATCCCCGCCCCCTATTTCGCGCTTTATTCATCGACCAAACATGCCGTTGAAGGGTATTCCGAATCGCTTGACCACGAAGTGCGGCCGTTCGGAATTCGCGTCGCATTGGTCGAGCCGGCCTATACCCAGACTTTGTTCGAAGACAATCTGGCCAGGCCGGACCAGGTGCTCGACATCTATGACGCCGCGCGCGCCGGTATGACCACAGCCGTGCATAAGGCGATGGAAAAAGGCGATACGCCCGAAGTGGTGGCCAACACCGTTGTGGCGGCTGCGATCGATCCCGCTCCGAAGCGGCGCTATGCGGCGGGAAAGACAGCGCGCCAAGTCAGTTTCCTGCGCCGTTTCGTCCCCGCATCGGCATTCGACAAGAGCCTGCGAAAGCAGCTCGGGCTGCCGGCCTGACAACGGAGCCTTTCACTCCAGCCGCCCTGCCTCCAGGTCAAAACGCCGGCAGCAATTAGCTGTTCGTCACTGACCGCATATAAGCATTCCCTATTGCAATCCCCGGAAGAAAAAGGTTGCTTAGAATCTCCGGGGGAAACGAAATCGTGAATAGAGGCGTGGTGCGGCTTCTTCCGAAGCCCAAGGTTTCAATATTCATTTGCGGATGCGGGCATACGGGGTCAACTTTGCTCGCCCGGATACTGGCTGCGCATCCGGATATTTTCTCTGTCCGCCGCGAGACAAGCGCGTTTGTCTCAAGCGATGGGGCGCGATGGACCAAGCTAAGCGCGGTTTTGCTGCAGGCAGCCATTTCACGCCGCAGCGTCTGGGTCGAAAAGACCCCGAACCATATCCACTATACGGGGCAGATCATCGAGACGATCCCGGGCGCGCGCTTCATCGTCGTCACGCGTGACGGCAGGGACATCGTGGCCTCGCTCGGGCAGCGTTACGAGGGCGATTTCGACAAGGCTTTCCAAAGATGGATCGCCGACAGCAAGGCCTCGATGGAGCGCATCGAAAAGGGCGAAAGCATCCTGTGGCGTTATGAAGACTTCATCGAATCGCCCGCGCTTTCCATCGAACGGCTATGCCGCTTCATCGGCGTGGCCTTCGATCCAGGCATTCTGAACTATCACCAGCAGCCCGTCATATGGGGGCGCGAAAAGGCGGTGCGCACGCCCCATTCCGCTCGCCGGCACGCCCAGGTGAACCAGCCGATCACCGACTATCGGGGCAGCTGGCGATCCAGCCTGCCTATGGAAGTGGCTTGCCGTTTCGACGCCGGCGAGGCGCGGAAAATCATGGGCTATTTCGGATACGCGCAGGCCGATCGTCCGGCAGGTGTCGATCACCTAAGCGTAGTCGAGAAGCGACCTTTTGTGCTGCGACAGATCGGAAGCAACTGTCCGAGAAGCAGCAGCCTGCGCCGACGTATTGGCGAGCGCGCGTGCCTGCCATGAACCAGCAACGTCTTCAGCATGGATTGGGCGCGCCCGGTAATCAGCACCGACCGCCGAGAACTGGTGGCGGCCCGACTGATCCGCGAATTCGCACAGCAGCCGGCTGCCGATCGCATAAAAGCCCAAGAAATTCGACCAATGCCGATCCGGCCAACGCCGGGAACGCGTATCGCAGGCCAAACTCGACGATGCGCCGATAAAGACGCTTGACTCGCCCTCCCCCTTACGGACAAGTTGCGTTGTCAGACATCTTACATACGAGAGGGAGGTTTCGTGAGGAGATTTATCGCTTGTTTCGCGCTGGCTGCCGGCGCGCTCGCATTTGCGTCGGCAGCGTGGGCAGGAGAAACCCTGGATCGCGTCACAACCAAGAAGGCCATGGTGGTCGCGACCAACAGCGGCTGGCCACCGCAGAGCTTTCTCGACGAGAGCAACCAGTTGGTCGGCTTCGACATCGACGTCTCGAAAGAAATCGCCAAGCGCCTCGGCGTCGAGGTCAGCTTCGAGACGCCTGATTGGGCGACCATGACCGGCGGCCACTGGCAGGGCCGCTATGATCTTGGCGTCGGCTCGGTGACGCCGACCAAGGCCCGGGCCAGGGTGATCGATTTCGCCGGCATCTATTATTACAGCCCTTATGTCTATGTGGTCCACAAGGACAGCAAGGCAAAATCGGTGAACGATCTGAACGGCAAGGTGATCGGCGTCGAGACCGCCACCACTTCGGAAGATTTTATCCGCCGCCAATTGGAGATCGACGCTCCCGGCCTTCCGCCAATCGAATACAAGCTGCAGCCTGGCGAAATCCGGACTTTCGCCGATTCCATGCTGCCCTTCGACGATTTGAGACTTGGGGACGGCGTGCGGCTCGACGCGGTTATCGCGCCCGAGCAGACCGCGCAAAACGCCATCAAGAACGGTTATCCGCTGCGCATCATCGAGGGCGACTACGCCTTCCGCGAGCCGCTGGTGGTGATCGCCGACAAGGGCGATGCCGAGTGGACCACCAAGATCGGCGGCATCATCGACCAGATGAAGAAAGACGGCACGCTCGCCACGCTGACCACCAAGTGGTACGGCAAGAACTACAGCGCCGATTGACGCTCATCGCGGGCGGCCCCTCAAGGCCGCCTGCTTCCGTCAGAACCTATCATGACTTATCCCGATACCTATTATCGCCGTACACTTGCCGACGAGAAGGTCAGACCACCGCTCGCGGGTTCGGCCGAATGCGACACGGTCATTGTCGGCGGCGGACTGGCAGGTCTGACGACGGCGCTGCAGCTGGCGCGCGCCGGGCAGCAGGTCGTGCTGCTCGAAGCCGAGAGCATCGGCTTCGGCGCCTCGGGCCGCAACGGCGGCTTCGTCAGCCCCGGCTTCGCGACCGGCAGCGACAAGATCGCGGCGATGGCCGGCGCGGCGGCGGCACGAGAGCTGCATCGGCTGTCGATCGAAGGCGTCGATTTCGTGCGGCAGACGATCAAGGATCTCGACATCACGGCAGCGAAGCCTCGCCCCGGAATCATGGGCGTGCTGCGCCATGACGGCGGCGCCGAACTGAGGGCTCATGCAGAGAAACTGGCGCGGGATTTTGACTATCCGCTCGAATATCTCGAGCGCGACCAGGTGCGCGCTGTGCTGCGTTCCGAGCGCTACTACCAAGGCCTGCGCGATGGCAACGCCTTCCACATGCATCCGCTGAATTATCTGCGCGCCATCGGGGCGGAGATCGAGCGGCTGGGCGGCAGGATTCACGAGGGCTCCAGCGCGATCGAGGCTAAACTCGATAGCCCGCACAAGACGCTGCGCACCGCAAGCGGCGAAGTACGCGCGCGGCAAGCGGTGTTTGCCACCGGCGGCTATACAGGACCGCTGGTCGGCCGGCTGAAGCGGGCCATGTTGCCGATCGCGACCTATGTGATGCTGACCGAGGAAGCCCCCGATCTCATCGCCGACGCCATCGCTACGACGGATGCCGTCGGCGACAACCGCCGGGCCGGCGACTACTACCGCGTCGTGGAGGATGGAAAGCGGCTGCTCTGGGGCGGGCGCATCACTACGCGGGCCGCTTCGCCGGCGGCGCTGGCCAGGGAACTGCGCCGGGAGATGGTTGGAACCTACCCCCAGCTCGCTGCGCTCAAGACCGAACTCGCCTGGTCGGGGCTGATGGCCTACGCCCGCCACCTGATGCCCCAGATCGGGCAGCTGCAGCCAGGCGCCTGGTATCTCACCGCGTTTGGCGGGCACGGCATCAACACGACGGCCATAGCCGGCAAGGTGGTCGCCGAGGCGGTACTCGGCCAATCGGACCGCCACCTTCTGTTCGCGCCGTTCGGACTGGCCTGGGCAGGCGGACCGGTGGGGCTTGCCGCGGCGCAACTCACCTATTGGAAGCTGCAGGCGCAAGATTGGTGGCGCGAACGCCCCCGCTAACCAGAAGGGATATCGACAGGTGATCGGCAGACTGCTGCTCAACTATCCGGACGCCACGCGCCGCATCGGCGTGTGCCTGGCGCTCGCCGCTTTCGCCGCGGGCCTCTACGGTCTCGGCATCAAGGCAGACTGGATCGGCAAGCTGATCCCGAGCTCGATCGAATGGCTTGCGGCCAATCCCGTGGTGGCGCGAGCCGTCTCGGCGGTGCTGATCGCGCTGATCGTGGCCGCCAACTGGAAGGCGCTGCAGCAACTCGGGCGCAAGCAGCAGATCGTGGCGGTATGGATCGAGCTGTTCGTGCTGCTGATGCTGTTCTTCTATTCCTTTGATCTGTCCTTTTCTTTCATCGCCCGGAAGATCGGTTTCCTCATCTCGCAGGGCGTGGTGACCACGCTCTACATTTCCGCCATTTCGATCGCCATCGCGACAGTCATCGCCTTCATCGGCGCCATAGCCAAGCTCTCCAAGAACGGCATCGTCTATGGCCTGGCAACGTTCTACACTTCGCTGTTCCGCGGGCTGCCATTGCTGATGCAGATCTACATCATCTATCTCGGCCTGCCGCAGGTCGGTTATGTGATCGGGGCCGTGCCTGCCGGGATCATGGCGCTGTCGCTTTGCTACGGCGCCTATATGACCGAGATTTTCCGTGCCGGCATCGAAAGCATCCCGCGCGGCCAGACGGAAGGCGCCACCGCACTTGGGCTCAGCCCCAATCAAACGATGTTCCTGGTGATCCTGCCACAGGCGATGCGCGTCATCGTGCCGCCGACGGGCAATCAGTTCATTGCGATGCTGAAGGATTCCTCCCTGGTCTCGGTGGTCGGGGTCTGGGAGATCATGTATCTGGCGCGCACGCAGGGCCAGACCGAGTTCCGGCATATCGAGATGCTGATCACCGCCTCGATGATCTATTGGCTTTTGTCCATTGGGCTCGAATTCCTGCAGTCCCGCATCGAGGAACGGTTCGGCCGCTCGCTCAAACGCTGAGCTTCAATGGGGCATCCCTCCTGGGGAAAGCCGCCGAGATGGCAGCAGGCCAGAGCGGCATGATCGCGGCCGCTTTCGAGGCATTGCACCAGCGGCTTCCTCGCCAGCCAGGCATGCAGGAAACCGGCGATGAAACTGTCGCCGGCGCCGGTCGTGTCGACGACCTGGACCGGGCGGATGCCGGTCTCGGCGCGCTCGCGGGCCGTCAGCGCCATCGACCCCTCGGCACCGCGCATGACGACGGCGCAGCCTGCGCCGCGCGACAGGAGATCCGCGGCCATCGCTTCCGCCGCGTCGCGATTTTGGCCAGCCGAGCAGAAAACTATGTTCAAACCCTCCACACCGAGATCGGCGGGATCGGCGTTGACCGAGATGTCCTGCGAGACGCTGACCCCGGCTCGCGACAGGCGCCTGCGTAAAGCGCCGCTATCGTCCAGCCAGCCGATATGGACGTGATCCATCGTCCCCAGGATCGCCAGTTCGGCCTCGTCCGGCGCATAGCCGGCGCAGGCGCCGAAATCCTCGGCAGCGATCAAACGCTCGCCGGACGGCAAGACTTTGATGTCGGTCCAGGCGGTGTTGCGCTGGTCTACGCGCAGGTGCTTGACCGCCACCCGATTGGCTTCGAGCTCAGCGCGGGTGCGTTCGCCGTCGGCGTCGCGGCCGACCGCGCCGAAATAGAAGCTGCTATGGCCAAGCCGCGCGAGCTGGACGGCAACGTTGAGCGCGTTGCCGCCGACCAGCGAGCGGCCGATCGGCGCTCCGAGGCGGTCGATACAGTTGTCGCCGACGGCGGCAAATCGAAGGCTGCTCATATCCTGCGCTGCACGATCAAGCTGACGCCGAGAGCTGCTCAATAGGCAACGCGCTTATAGTAGCGGCGCGTCGTCAGCGGGTGGTTACGGATCACCTCGAGATGCGCGCTGACCCGTTCGAGGGCGGTCGCGAGCACGATCGGCGAAACCAGCGCGCGCACACCCGGCGAAATGCCGGGCAATTCGAAATCGGCCGTGTCGAGCACCGTCAACTTGTCCGTATAGGCAGGCGCGAATTTCTCGACGCGATCGGCCAGCGGCCGGGCGCTGTCCTCGCCCTTGAAGAGCACGACACTGACGTCTTTGTCCACCAGCTCCAGCGTGCCGTGGAAAAAGTCTGAAGCATGCACGGGGCGGGTCCGGATCCACTGCATCTCCTCCAGGATGCACATGCCGTAATACCAGGCCTGCGGCCAGACATTCCCGGCGCCGGTTATGATGTGATAGTCGGAGGCGGCCAGTTTGTGCGCGAAGCCGGCGGCTTCCTGTTCATAGCTCCGCTTCACCTCCAGCAACAGTCGCGGCAACTGCTCCAGTTCGGCGAAAATCCGTTCGGATTCGGCGAGCTCGCCGCGATGCTTCAGCACTGCAAGCGCGATGAAGAGCGACTGGAGATAGAAGGACTCGCAGGACGTGTCGTCCTCGGCGAAGTTGACGAAGACATGGTCCCCGCCCTTGCCGAGCGGCGTCTCCTCATGTCCGACCAGTGTGATCACCGTCGCCCCGACGTCCTTGATCCGGGACAGCAGTGCCACGCTTTCCTTGGTCGTGCCGGAGAGCGAGGGCAGCACGACGATCGATTTGTCGGTCAGGTGCACGGATTGGACCAGCTGCAGTTCGGCGGTGATGTCGACGAAGGCCGGAAAGCCAGATCGGCGCTGCAGCAATTGCGCCGCCGGATGCATCAGGATCGCTGCACCGCCGGTGCCGAGAAAGAAGATGTTTTGCGCCTCGGCGGCGAGGCACTGCGCCACAACGGCCTCAATACGCTCGCGCAAGGCCACCGCCCCCGATTGGATACGCATAAACCGGGCTTCATCGAAATTGAGCATCGTTCCCTCGATAAATTTAGTTGTAAGACAACTGACATCTGAGGGAGCACATTTCAAGAGAAATTTTGCGGATGGGTTCGGATGCGTCGCCTATACGACATGCGATCGCCACGGCATGCCTCCGCTTGACCTGAACGCGATTGTCCGACAACAAAAGGAGAGTTGGCACAATGGGGAAGAGGGACTTGGACGAGCCGCTTCGGGACGCGCGCACATTGGCGGTTCAGTTACGCGACCGCATGGCCGACCTCATCAGGACCGAAGGGCTCAAGCCCGGCGACCGGCTGCCAACGGAATCCCAGCTGACGCAGCGCTTCCGCATCTCGCGCCCTGCCCTGCGCGAAGCGCTGAAGCTTCTCGAACAGGACGGCATCATCTCCGTCACTCATGGTCTCGGCCGCTTCGTGACCGCGAACTCCGCCGTCCAGGTCGACCGTCCAATCACGGTGTTCGAAAGCGTGACCGACATGTCGCGCCACTATGGCTACAACACCGTCAACAAGGTTCTTTCCATCGCCGAGGAAACGCCCGATCCATTGATCCAGCAGCAATTGCGGCTAGCGGACGGAGAGCGCGTCATCCGGCTTGAACGGCTGCGGCTGCACGACGATCTGCCCCTCATCTATTCACTCGACTACGTACCGCGCAGCCTTTTGCCGGGGCGCCTTTTCGACATCGAATGGAGCGGCTCACTGCTCGCCCTGCTGGAAAAGCACCGCCATCAGCCGCGTATGTCGGCCGCCTCCGTTGCAGCCGTAACGCTGCCCGACGAAATCGTGCAGCGCAACGACTTGCGCGACTTCGGGCCAGCCCTGCTCATTACGGAAACCTGTTTCGATGGGACCGGAACTCCGGTCGTCCATGCCGCCGTCTATCACCGCGGCAGCCATTTCACCTTCAGCTTCGCACGAAAGTGAAAGCTCAAATGGTGGCAATGACCAGTGTCAGGTGCCATGCAGATGTCGAGGGCCGTCACTAGCGCGGGAGCAGCCGGGAGACCTTGAGCCGCGGCGCGAAGAAACAGCGCAGATAGGGCTGGTTGGTTATGACGTAATGGTTCTCGCAGATATGGTATCGGCCGTCCGGCGATTCCTGCACGCGGTCTGGCGGGATGTTGAAGCCATCGGGTAGATAGACATAGCCGCCGTCGGCCCCGGATTGCACGGCAGACTCAGGGATGGGGCGGCAATCCGTGCCGCCGCAACATTTGAAATTCGTCACCGGGTCGACCTTGTTTTCGTACCAGTCATGAGCATCGGCGCCTGTCGCGGCGACAATCCACATGACTGTGACGATGACCCTTCGCATGGCGTTCCTCGACGGTGCGGAGGCGCTGCTCATTCGAGCATCATCTATATTAGCGTTCCGCCGGAAACGCCATTGGCCGCGAAGGCCTGGAAGGCGACGCCGGCCCTTGTGGACGGCAATAGGTGAAGCCGGAACCTTCAAATCGAGGTCCGGCTCTACCGCTCACACCAGCCTTTGCCCGCCGTCGATGTGGACGGTCTCGCCGGTCATGAACTCGTTCTGCATCAGGTAGAGATAGGCCGGCGCAATATCGGCGGGCCTGGCGATCTTTCCGACCGGCAGTCGGCCGCCCATCTGCTCGAAATAGCCTGACTTGGCGGCGCCGACGATCTCGTCCCACATTTCGGTATCCACCCACCCGGGCGAGACGATGTTGACGCGGGTTGGCGCAAGTTCCAGCGCCAGCGCCCGGGCGAAATAGGTGAAGGAGCCGGCGACCGCCGCGACGACCGAGCCGCCGGGGACCGGCGGACGGTCCTTGTTGATGCCCGAGGTGAAGATCATCGAGCCGCCCATGTTCAGCGTGCGCACGGCGTGCTTGGCCAGCATCACAGCGCCGATCAGCTTGCCGTCGACAAATTGGCGCACGAAATCCATGTCGGTCTCGCCGATCGGATAATTGGGCGGCGGCGTGCCGGCCGTCGCCACCAGATGATCGAAAGCGCCGGCTTGCTCGAACAAGCCGGACACCTCGGCCTCATTGGCCATGTCGGCGGCGATGCCTGTCACGCGCCCTGCCCCGCCGAGCCGCTTTTCGGCGGCCTTCAGCTTTTCGGCCGAACGGCCGGCGATCACCACCTCCGCGCCGCTTTCAAGCGCCGCTGCCGCGACGCCGAAGCCGATGCCGGAGCTGCCGCCGACGACAATGATCTTCTTTCCGTTGAGCGATGTCATGGGGAGACTGGTCATGGGTCTTCTCCGTCTTTCCGCGATGGGTTCAAAATCAGGCGCGGCCGGCGTGGGCTGCTTCGATATCGGCGAGGATGATCTTCTTCATCGAATACATCGCCTGACGCGCCCGGTCGGCCTTGGCGCGGTCGGGGTCGTTCATCAGGCGCAGCGCCGGTTCGGGAATGACCTGCCAATAGACGCCGAACTTGTCCTTCAGCCAGCCGCAGGGCTGCTCCGAGCCGCCGCCTGCGGTCAGCGCGTTCCAAAAATAATCGGTTTCGGCCTGGTCCTTGGTTTCGATGTAGAGCGAAATCCGCTCGTTGAAGGGCGGCACGCCGCCGGCGTTGAGCGCGGTAAAGCGCTGGCCTTCGAGCTCGAAATCGAAGATCGCATGCGGCTTGTCGGTGAACTCGATGGTCCGCAGCGCGCGGCTGCACTTGAAGACCGAGAGATAGAAATCTCGCGCCGCTTCGGCATCGAGGTTGAACCAGAGGAAGGGATGAACGGTGGCCATGATGTCCTCGCAGGTTTCGTCTTGAGTGAGTATTGATCACAAATTCTGTGAGGATTTTTGATTGGAAAAGGCTCGACGGACAAACCAAAATTTGGCAAGTATTTGTTACCATAACTCACAAATGGCTTTGTCGTCATGGCCCGCAGACTGCCGCCGCTCAACGCCTTGCCGGCCTTCGAGGCCGCTGCACGGCATTTGAATTTTTCGCGGGCCGCCGACGAGCTCAACCTCACCCATGGCGCGATCAGCCGCGCCGTGAAGCATCTCGAGGATCAGCTTGGTGTGCAGCTTTTCGAGCGGGCGACACGCTCGGTGCGGCTCACTCCTGTCGGCGAGCCCTATGCGGTCGCCGTGCGCGAGGCGCTCGACCAGCTCGCGCTGGCGACGCAAACCGCAACCTCGCGCCATTCCGGCTCGACGCTCAACGTCAGCACCTCGGACGGCTTCGCCGGAAAATGGCTGGTGCCGAGGCTCTACCGCTTTCACCGCGCGCATGGCGATATCGACGTGCGCGTCTCGACCACCGGGCGACTGACCAATTTCCGCGGCGACGGCATCGACGTCGCCATCCGCTACGGCGCCGGCCACTATCACGGGCTGACGTCGGAATTTCTCACCGGCGAGGAAGTCTTTCCGGTCTGCAGCCCGAAGCTTCTGGAAGGGCCGCATCCGCTCAAGCAGCCGCAGGACCTCAAGCACCACACGCTGATCCGCGACGGCTACCGCATCGACTGGGCCGCGTGGCTGGCCAGCGCCGGCGTCGAAGATGTCGACCCGAATAGCGGGCTCACTTTCGATTCAGCCACTTTCGCGGTGGAGTCGGCCGTGCAGGGCGAAGGCGTGGTGCTCGGCCGGACCATGCTCGTCTCGGCCGACCTCGCCACCGGCAGGCTGGTACGACCCTTCGACCATGCGCTGAAGGCGGTCTCCAGCTTCTATCTGGTCTACCCGCCGGAGGCGATCCGCCAGCGCAAGGTGAAGGCGTTTCGCGATTGGTTGTTTTCGGAGATCGAGCCGCTTTAACGGGCGAGCTCCGGGCTCGACAGCCAAAAGCCGGACGGCTTTCCGCCAGCTCGGTTCACCTGGCGAAGACCGCTGGGCGGATAATGCCGCCGCGGAGCGCCTAGCCAGTCAAAACCGAGTTGAAACTTTCGGCCGCCCTTCTAGTTCGGTTGGAAGGAGGATCTTTGATATGACTGAACCCGGTGAAGGGAGTTCCCACGGTCGAATTGACGACAAGCAGCTCGTCATTCTGCTGAAAGAGAAAACCGGCATCTCGGAGGCTCAAGCCAGAAGGCTGATAAAGGCCGTTGGGCGCGACCGACCGTCGCTTCTGCGAGAAGCACGCATCATAAGGGCGCGTGTTCAGACGTCCACCTCAAGCCGCGTGTGACCGGCTGAATGCGGCGGATGCCCGCCGGATCTGGCGGCGGCATTTCGCGACCGGCTGCTTCGAAGATCGACCGGCTGAAGCAAAGCTCGCCGGAAATTCCCTGCTTGCGAAGACGTGCTTGTTGCGCGATGCTCCGCAAAATGGCTGGCGAATATCTGGACCACAAACTGGAATGCCCGTTTTGCGGCACCATTCGTCTGCAGATCCCGGCCGATGCCCAGCCAGCAACACCGATCCATTGCGCCGAGTGCGGCGCATATCTCGGCACGTGGGACGAGCTTCAAACCGATTTCGAGCAGCAAGGCGGTACCGACGGCGTGTTCCGGCTGGATAAGGGACGTATCCAGAAGCTTAATTCCAGCCGATGATTAGCCGCAGCTGACGCAGCCGTCCGGGCTCAGAAAAGCGCCCAACAGGGCAACCGACGGCATGGGCG